>DASZEU010000217.1:0-14816 GCA_035940535.1 Candidatus Angelobacter sp. | reverse complement strand
ATACGGCTCATTTTCGCACGCAAATGTGAAGTCTACTGGCAAAAGGCGAGACGGCCTCGACTTTTTGAGGATCGATTGCCGCCAAGATATCAAAGCCGTGGCGAGTCTTATGGTAAGCACCCTTCTGAGTGTGCTTGGTCGCCCGCTCAAGTCCAGCAATCACATCTTTTTTTGAAATCCGCTCAACTTCTTTCCTTGAAGGCAGTGCATTCGCTTTAAATCGTTGACCAAAGAATCTCTGCAGGCAGTCTTTGTCTGCCAAAAACCACGACTCCATGCATTGAACCATCATCTGAGCCGAGTCCTCGTTCGTGCCCAGCGGCTTAACCCATTTGTGAAGCTTGTGAAGATGATCCCAGGCAGTTTTTCCATCTGCAACCTCGGTTTCAGAATCAACCAGCAGTAATATACGCTGGTAATTGGGATCACCCAGGCTGTTCTTAAAATCCTCAAAAGCTTTCGGTCCTGATCCACATACGACAATTCGAGGCTTTACCCCATTGGGTAAGACCTTTTCAAAGTATTTACTAAACGCAATTCGACACGCCTTGACAGTGCGTTGCTGATTGCCACCGCCTTCGACATAGATTTTTGTGCTCACCAGCGCGTGCCGCCAATCTCTCCCTTGCGCCAGAGCTGTCCCAGAGAGTATTCGTTTAACCACTTTGACAATTCTTTTTGCTGAAGTCGCCGCAGAACTGTGGCATCGTTTTGTTTTTCGCAAACAATCACTGATTCCGGGGTCTCGGTTAGTTCTTCAATTAACGCATCGGAGTGGGTAGTAATAATTATTTGCATTCTCTGCGAAGCTTCGATTAACAGTCGAGCGAGAGTGGGAATGATGTCAGGGTGAAGACCGAGTTCAGGCTCCTCGATACACACCAACGGCGGGGGAGTAGGATTCAGCAGAACAGCAAGTAGCGATAACCACCTCAATGTACCATCCGAAATGCGCACCGCAGGCGTGGTAAACCCGCTCCGCTCCTCCAACCTTAGATCAATAAGACCTTCTTTGATGGAGATATTAATATCCTGAGCCTCTTGATAAAACTCTTTCAAGAATTGAATCAGCCGGACCTTTGTTGCTGGATCGTTTTTCATGCGGCTGAGCACCAGCGCAAGATTACTCGCGTCCTCTTCCAGATACTCACTTTGTTGGTCGGGCGTGTGTATCTGCCTAGGCTCTGAGTTAATGCCGAATTCCCAGTCACGGTAGAATGCAAATTTGCTCAGTGTCTGACCTAAATAGGTGATCTCAGGATACTGATCGGGATCTTTGAGTTGCGATAAAATCGATTGCTTTGGATTTACATCCTCTATGTTGAGGATGCGCTTTCTCCCTTTCGCGCTGACTACTGGACGACCATGCTCATACCCATAGTAGAGGTGAGGCCTCTTTCTCTCACTGTTCTGGGTCTCATCTTCGATCCTCTCGTCAATTATTTCCAGGGTGGGACCAGCTTGCGAGAGTGCCAACTTATACCGAAGAAGTTTTGGCCGCGTGACTGGACGAACGACAATCTCGATGGAGGCTGTAGGAGCGTTGGCTCCGGAGACTCTGCGTTTGCGCTCACTGCTCCCTTTCCAGAGCCATTCTGTGATGCCTCCGCCAGAGCGAATTGGCTCCAGCAAATCCCGGCCAGTGCTCTGCAGTAAACCAAATATCTCAATGAGGTTCGATTTGCCAGATCCGTTTGGTCCGATAAGGACATTCAGGGGACGAACTTCAAGTGGCAAACCATCAGTGCCAAATGAGAGAAAGTTCTGGATACGAATGCTTTGGACTACCGCCAGGACAGGAAGCTTGACCTTGCCTAAGAAGCGGTTATCGTTCCACGTTTTTTGGGCTTTGATTTCCCCGGCGTCTTTCTTTGCCGGGACCTGCTGAATTGCATACTTTACTCGTTCCAGTGCTTCTCGGGCATTATTTTTCCATTCAGTTTTTGAGAACAAATCAAATGCTCTTTTAAGATTGTGCTCCGCTAGCGTGCATTCTCCCAATGCCTCGTAAGCGATACCGAGGTTGTAATACACCATGCCGTCCCCGGAATTTCTTCGGATTAGCGTGGCGAATTTTTTTTCCCCGGCGGATCGGTCTGAAAGCATCAAATTCTTTGCTGCTTCAGCGGCGTACATTACCGTTTGCCAACTCATGATTTATCTCGAGATCGCCAGGAACGTATCGGGCATATATTCATTTGGTTGACCAGATAAATTATAACTTGATAGAATATAGCTCGTAAACTCAAAATCCTAATGCATTCAACTGAGACGACAATTCGGCCTCAATCGCTCGATGAACTGCGGGAGGCATTCGCGAAATGGATTCCCTCAAAGGAGTATCCCGAGTCGCTTACCGAAGACAAACAAGGCCGGCTCGTTCTTCACTCGTCCGCATTTGCTAAGGTGCATTTTCATTTGAGTGAAAGAGGCGTCGGGTTGACAAGAGGCAACCGTCATCTCTTTGTCGCGCTTGATAATTTCGCCGTTGATACCGAAGGGCAAGGAAATCAGTTGGATTTCGTATTCTCCCTCCGTCGGGCTATCTCATCCCGGCCCCTGCGGGAAGGCTTACGAGTAATCGAAAAAACGGAACATCCTGTTTTCCTTGTCAGAGCTTTGCACGCACTGCAGCAACTTGAGCAAGTGTTGCCGAAGGAACGAATTGAGGAGGCAACCACTGCCCCCAATGATTGCCTGGTGTTGGTCAATGCCCTGACGGCATCCGAGGTAGCAACCCAAATCACTAAGACAGATCCGCTTGCAGCCACGCGGCTCCGAGGAGTCCAGAAGCAACAGGCACTTTTGGAAGCGTCCGGTGGAACGCTGTCGGCAGAGCAGACGGCGGAGATTCTAGGGCTTTCGCGACAAGCAGTTGATAAACGGCGTCGCCAAGGACGCCTTATTGGTCTCACTCAAGGACGACGTGGATATGCATATCCTGCTTGGCAGTTCGAAAACGGCAGGACGTTGCCACACTTGGAAAAAGTCCTGGATGTACTCCGTGGGCATGATCCCTGGATGCAAATGGCATTTTTCCTCAGTAGAAATGATCGTCTGAACGGCAAGAGTCCCTTGGAGGCGCTGCATAAGGGCCAAGTTGACTGCGTGCTGCGGGCAGCTTCTGGTTTTGGTGAGCACGGCGCAGCGTGAGTTCTTATCCCGGCGATCATCCGCAACCCCACGCGGACCTTGCTCAGCGTTTGCCCATCGTTCTCACGTTGCCAAAGGGAACACAACTGTCGCGGATTCACAGGAAGGATAGACATCCCCTCTTCTTCGGGCGCACACGAGGTAACAGATTCGATTCGCCTGATTGCAAATACGGTGTCTTATATGCTGGTCTTGATGAGTTCTGCGCGTTTATCGAGACATTCGGACAGACTACAGGTGCCTCGATCGTAACCCGCGCCGCACTCGAAGAACGGCATCTTTCCTATTTAACGATTCAAAAACCGCTGACCTTGATCGACTTGGCAGTTTCTGGCGGACTCGCACGTGTTGGGGCCGACGGACGTCTGCTCACTGCTTCTCATGAGATTGCACAGCGATGGTCTGCCGCATTACGCACCCATCCCGTTCACCCCCATGGAATTGTGTATCCCGCTCGTCACGACGTTTCTCGTCGAGCATGCGCATTGTTTGATCTGCCCGAGTCTGCGTTCGAGGTGGTCGACAGCGGATCCCTCATCGAACCTCACCACGCCATGCTGCTAGGCTCCATATTGGATATATATGGTTTCGGCTTGGTGGACTAACCTCGTTTCAAATCGGCCAGCCTCAAGAGCGAATTTTGGGTTTCGAATCATGATCTACCGATTGGCTACCTGGGTACTTCAGTAATCATGCCCTAAGGCGTATTTCCCGCTAGAGTTACAAGGGTCTCAGGGTTACAATCCAGGCAACTCTTTACATTTTTGGCCAGCATGAAGCTACCTGTTCCTTCGCGAATTCCGATTCTGTATCTCATCCTCGTCGTCCTGATTGCGGTGGCGATTATGCCACTCTATTTCTACTACACAAAAGTAGTGGACATGAACCGCGAGGCCTTGCAGCGCAATGAGAAGCTGCTGCAGAACATGGTCACAAGTTCTCTGGCGCAGGACATCGCACAAAGGCAAAAAGACATTCGTTCCAACTTGGCCAGCTTGACTTACTCGATTCAGGTCACCAGCGGAGGCAATCTCAACGGCTCTCAGGTGGAATCGCCTGAAGTGCGGGCTTTGCTCAAAAATTATATCGAGAATCCCGACTCCATTGTGACTTATGCGCGTTTGGTCAATGCCGAAGGCAGATATATATCGGTAGGCACGCTCGCCCCCGATGCCTTCCTGGAAAAAGAGCTGGAACATGCCTTGGCTGCCGCGCACGAAGGCCGTGAGTACACCGGAGAGGCAATCGCGATTGGAAACGGCAAAGACGCTCGCACGGTAATGGTGGTGAGCAAGCCGGTCTGCAATGTCCGCGATCAGGAAAACCAATTGTGCTCTGCCGGCGACCCTTTCTTGGGCGCTCTGCAACTGGCGCTGGATCTCCAATACCTCGTCAGAAAATTGAAAGAGGCCAAAGATCAAGGGCTCGACACCTACGTGGTCGACCGTTCGGGACGGATGGTCGCCTCAGCCGGACAGAAATACGCCACCGGCCAATTCATGACCAACGAATTGGTAAAGAGTTTTGCCGAGCAGAGCGGCAACGCGCGCGTCTCCGTTACCAAGGAGTTCAAGCTTCAGGACGGAAAGAGCACGATTCCCATGCTGGGCACCTACGATCCTGTTCCCGGTTTGGGCTGGGCGGTGGTGGCGCAAAAGACCCAGGCCGATGCTTACATCGATATCTTCCAGATGCAACGGGCCGCGCTGTCGTTTGCGCTGATTGCCATTGCCTTCAGCAGTTTCGTCGGTGTCTTTGCTGCCCGCCGCCTCACCACTCCGTTGCATGTGCTGACAGAATCCAGCCGCGCCATTGCCGGCGGCGACTTTTCGCAGCGCGTTCATCTCAATAGCCGCACCGAGATCGGCGAGCTGGCCCAGACGTTCAACAGCATGACCGACGATCTGGAGCGTTTCGTCCACGATCTCAAAAAGGCCGCTCTCGAAAATCGAACACTGTTTCTCAGCTCCATTCAAATGCTGGCTGGCGCGGTTGACGAAAAAGATCCCTATACCAAAGGCCATTCTGATCGCGTCACCCGCTACTCGCTGATCATCGCGACTGAAATGGGGTTGAAAACGGAAGACATTGAGAAGATCCGTATTTCAGCGCAGCTCCACGACGTAGGCAAGATCGGCATTGAAGACCGCATTCTAAAGAAACCCGGTGCGCTCACCCCGGAAGAATTCGAAATCATGAAGACCCACACCACCAAGGGCGCCGCCATTCTGCGTCCGGTGGAAATGCTCAAAGACATGCTGCCCGGTATTGAACTGCACCATGAGTCGTTGGATGGCCGTGGATATCCTTTCGGCCTGAAAGGCGATCAGCTTCCCCTGATGCCTCGCATCATCATGGTTGCTGACACTTTCGATGCCATGACCACTAACCGCCCCTACCAGGCCGCCATGGATCCTGAGTACGTGATCCGCATCATCAACTCACTCACCAATACCAAGTTCGATCCTTACGTAGTGGCTGCAATGACCAAAGTGTTTGAGGCCGGTAAACTGCGTATCCATCGCGCCGCAACCGTCACCGGCGAACAAGCCGAAGCCGCCGCAGTAACCGTGAAGAATTGAGTAAGAAGAATTGAGTAATTGGGTAAGTTGGTAATTGGGTAATTGAGTTGAGCAGTTGTTTTGAAATTACCCAATCACCCGATTACCAACTTACCCAATTCAATTCGCCTTCGGCTCTGCTTTTCTCTTAAGTCATCTCTCTCCCGCTATAATCGAATATGAGTAATCATGATTCAAACACTGTTTGGAACCCCGAAGCCTACCTTCCTCGAAAAGATGAAGCAGGCGGTCACGCGCACGCGCGAAAATCTGAGTGGAAAGATTGATGAAATCGTCGCCTTCACCAAAGAGATTGACCGCGCCACCCTCGACGACCTCGAAGCCATCCTGATCACTGCCGATCTCGGGACCAAGACGACCCAGGAAGTGTTGGGCAAACTGCGGGAGCGTGCCGACCGCAAGCAAATCAAAGATGTAGCTGAACTCAAGCGCCTGATCAAAGATCAGCTTCTTGAAATCCTCAACTCCACACCTCCGCGTTCTGGGAAGCCGGCATCCGGTCAGCCCGAAGTGATCATGGTTGTGGGAGTCAATGGGACGGGTAAGACGACTACGATTGGCAAGCTGGCATACGCCGTTCGCACCGAGGGCAAGACCGCTCTCTTGTGCGCTGCCGATACGTTTCGCGCCGCTGCGATTGAACAACTGGAGATTTGGGGGACGCGCACTGGAGTGGAGGTCATCAAGACCAAGCCCGGAGGCGATCCTTCCGCGGTGCTATTCGACGCTCTCAGCGCAGCCAAAGCCCGCCACACCGACAGCGTAATTATCGATACAGCCGGCCGGCTCCATACCAAGACGAGCTTGATGGCCGAACTGGAAAAGATGAAACGCACCGCGCACCGCGTGATTCCCGGCGCCCCCCATGAAGTTCTGCTGGTCATGGACGCCACCACCGGACAAAATGGCCTGCAGCAGGCACGGCTCTTTACCGAATCAGCGGGTGTTACTGGAATTGTCCTAACCAAGCTGGATGGAACTGCCAAAGGGGGCGTAGTAGTGGCCATATCCCGTGAACTCGGATTGCCGGTGCGCTATGTAGGTGTAGGCGAACAGGTCGGAGATCTTCTGCCTTTCGATCCTCAGAATTTTGTCGATTCCCTTTTTGCCGCCTAATGAGCTTCAGCCTTCAAGACGAACAGTTCATGCGCCGCGCCCTGGAGCTTGCAGGTCGTGGCACAGCGTTGGCGTCGCCTAATCCCCGCGTAGGCGCAGTTGTGGTCGATACTCAAGGCGAGGTTGCCGGCGAAGGCTTTTTCACTTATGAGGGAGTGAAACACGCCGAGGTGCTGGCTTTGCAGAAGGCAGGACCGAGAGCGCGTGGCGGCGCCATGTTCTTGAACCTGGAGCCGCACTGCCACCAGGGCCGCACGCCTCCGTGCACAGATGCAGTCATTGCCGCAGGCATCAAGCGGTTGGTAGCTGCTATGCCCGACCCCAACCCGCACGTCTCGGGAAAAGGATTTGAAAAGCTGCGGGCTGCCGGAGTCACAGTCGAGACCGGCTTGCTCGAAACGGAAGCCCGCCGATTGAACGAAGCATTCGCCAAATACATTCTCCACCATCAACCTCTGGTCACTGTGAAATCCGGCATGACTCTGGATGGCAAGATTGCGCCGCCACCGGGCGAATCTTCGAGTCCTTCGGCCCTGGGCATATTAGGAGCAACCGGAGGCTGGATCACCAGCGTCGAGGCCCGCAACCACGTTCAGGAGTTGCGTCACGAGTCAGATGCCATTATGGTTGGCGTCGGCACGGTGATCGCCGACGACCCTCTGCTTACCGACCGCACTGGGAAACCGCGAAGACGCCCTCTATTGCGCGTCGTTCTCGATTCGCGCCTGCGACTGCCTCTAGAATCAAGGTTGGCAAAAACTACCCACGACGACCTGCTAATCTTCTGCTCGTTTGCCGAGGAGAAAAGAAAACGCGCGCTGGAAGAACGAGGCATTCGCGTAGAGCAGATGCCTCTGGGGGCCGCCGACGGCCGCCCCGACCTCGCCAAGATTGCGCAGCGCCTCGGCGCGCTGGAGATAACCAGCCTGCTCATCGAAGGCGGCGCGCTGGTGAATTGGACGGCGCTCGCCGCCGGCATTGTTGATAAAGTGTTTCTTTACTATGCTCCCAAGATTCTAGCTGGTTCTGGATCGGTACCTTTCGCCAGTGGCGCAGGGTACAGAAAGATCAGCGACGCCGCGGTCGTGAAAAACATATCGATTCATCGTTTCAGCGAAGACTTTGCCGTGGAAGGCTACCTGCGCGATCCTTATGCGGTACCTACTTGAGGTCTTGTGTGAGTGGGGCTGAGCATCAATTTCCCCTTTAAAACGCGCTGTCATCCTGAGCGAAGCGAAGGACCCCGAAAATGCGTAAATATTCCACGTCAGATTAAGAGGCAACTCGGCAACGCTCGATTTTTCCGCCAGAAGCCAGTCCCACGCAGCGCGCAGTTCGTATAGATCAAACACTGGCGGGTGTTCTTGTTCTAAAGTAAGTGACATTAGGCTTTAGCCCCTGCGCCTTCCGCATTTACTGGAGATCGTGCAGAGAAGCATTGATCCAAGGGCAATCAAATATAGCGCGTCGCGGAGAGATACTGATGTTTACCGGTCTCATCCAAGAAACAGGACAAATCGCGTCCGTAAAGCCGGTGAGCGGCAAGACGCGCATCACTATCAACGCCAAGGCCATCCCGACGGAACTCAAACTGGGCGACAGTGTTGCTGTGAGCGGAGTCTGCCTTACGGCAGTGGAGATCGACCGCCGCTGCTTCTCCTGCGATTTGGCGGATGAGACGCTCAAGAGAACATCGTTAGGGAAGCTCAAGAAGGACTCGGTCGTCAACCTCGAACTTCCCACGCTAGCCAACGCGCGCCTCGGCGGGCATGTTGTGCAGGGTCACGTGGATGGCATAGGCAAACTTCTAAGCCTCGAAAAGATCAAGGGCCGTGAAGACTGGCGGCTGGCGATTGAAATACCTCAAGAACTCTCGCGCTATGTTGTCTCTCAAGGTTCAATTACAGTGGAAGGCATCAGCCTCACCGTAGCCCACATCAATTCCAACCAAATCGAGATTGCCATTATTCCTCACACATATCGGGCCACCAACTTGCATACGTTAAAACGAAACGCCCTGCTGAACATCGAAGTGGATGTGCTGGCAAAATACGCTGAGAAGTCGTTTCCCCCAAAGCCATCAACGGGTCTCAGTGTGCCTGACCTGATCAGACGAGGGTTTTAGATCAGCCTTTTAGTACAGAGTAGATATTTCCAATCAGCGTCAAAATCACTGGACCCGCACCATGATGAGCCCCCCGCTCTCAAGTTTGAAATTGCTCTTGTTGGTAAAGCCTGAACCACTTGCTTTTTGAGGCTGGTATCCTGAGTGGGTGAAACCGCGCCCTGAGTTCCAGGCTGCACCCGAAGTCCTCGTATCACTGTATGGCAGGCCAGCCTGGTCGACTTGCCGGCCCATGGCGCGACTCGATGCGTCGTTAGACGCGTCGTTAGACGCAGCAACGACAGAGCTGATGCCGTTGGCGATGATTGGGGTTGGCCGCTTATACTCTTCCATCGCTCCATGGAACGCGATTTCCTGTCTGTCACTCAAAATCACTTTGTCGAAAGCAATAGTCAACCTGGCTTCGCCGTTCTCCTTCGTATATGCCTGAGCCTGGGTAACGTGACCGATAAGTCTTGAACCTTTGCGAATCTGTATTGTACCGTCCGATAGCTCCTCGGTTATTTTTGCGTTGACCGGGTCTCCGACCTTTGCCTTACTCGTCTCCAGAGATTTGGTGAACTCTGCATGAAAGGCTATGCCGCTGGGGAGCGTAAGGGATTTACTGGCGTTTCCTTTCGTCGAGCTTTCTGCCGCTATTTTATTTCCAGGGGCATTGGCCTTGTTACCAGGATCGATCTGTGCCGTAGCACTGACGCTTACGAATAAAGTTGCAATAACGAACGGTATGTACACGTTTCTCATCTTGAATTTCTCCTTGATGTAAAGTGACATTGCGGCCCGAAACGTTTCAAAAAGTTTTGTTTTTGTTGAACCTAGCGATTTGTTGACTGATTAGCAAGATTAAGAAATCTTGTGGTTATCCTGTAGAAATGGACTTCATTGCAGTCCTCCTTACAAATGAAGTGAACTCCCAGGCCCCTCGTCCCCCGGCACGATCAACTCATCCAACTCCAGGAATTGCCGCACCACCTCATCCTGGCACTTTTCCATCTCCGCCACCGTGCCGAAGAAAATAGCGCGGGCCTCATGCAGGAACATGATGCGGTCGCCCAATTTCTTGGCCAGTCTCATATCATGGGTCACGACAATACTGGTGAGCTTGAGCTGATGTTTCAGCTTTTGGATCAGGTCGCCCAGCAAAGTGGCCATCAGAGGGTCCACCATGGTAGTCGGCTCATCGTAGAGGATGCATTCCGGCTGTGCCGCCAGCGCGCGGGCAATGGCGACACTGCGTTTCATGCCGGTGGACAAATCCGACGGCAACAGGTCGCGCATCGGCTTCACCCCCACCATTTCCAGCAGGCCATCTACTATCTGGTAGATCTGGTCTTCATCCAGGTCGTTTCGTTCGCGCAAGGGAAATGCCACGTTCTCGCCCACCGTGAGTGAGTCAAAGAGCGCCCCATTTTGAAACACCATCGTCACCTTCTTGCGGATGCGCTCCATTTCCTGCTCGCGATAATTCGTAACATCTTCAAAGGCCACAACGATCCGCCCGGAGTCCGGCTTCAAAAATCCCATGATGTGATGGAGCGAGACCGACTTGCCCACTCCGCTGCGTCCCAGAATACAAACAGTCTCGCCGGGCATGACCGTAAAGCTCACATCGTCGAGCACTTTGTGGTCTCCAAAGGACTTGAAAACGTGTTCGAACTCGATATAAGGATGAGTCGGCTGATCGTGATGTTGCGGATGATGGTTCATCGGTACCTGCCGGTCGAGCGTCCCCGGGCACGCTCTAAATCTTCCGGTGTGTTCAGATTTTCGAACATATCCGCCGCCAGATCAAATCGGTCTAATTCGGCTTCCCCAAGGATAAGCGTTTGGTCCCTTGGAAACAGAGGCTCCACTTTAAATTTTCCCGACTTCAGGGCTGCTTCGGCGATCTGAAGAAAACCAGGGCGAAATACAGTACACAGCGGTTGCATCTTGCCGGCGACACAAGGCGCTGTGACCATCCCAGGTGAATTCACTGCCTGCGCCACGAGGTAGTCCAGGAACTCCGCCTTAATGAAAGGCGTATCGACGGCAGTAATGAGACTGAATTCGGTCGATGAATTCAAGAGCGCCGCATGGATGCCCCCCAGCGGGCCACAATCAGGATAGACATCTTCATAGCACTGTCCGAAACGACCATACAGGCTACGCTGTCCAAGGATAAAAACCTTCCCGCAGACCGCTTCAAGAATGATTTTTGCATGTTCGATCAATGGTCTGCCAGCGAAGTCCAAAAGAGCTTTATTAGATCCCATGCGGGAACTTCTGCCGCCAGCCAGCACGAATCCGGTCACGTCTGAATGCATGAATAGTTCTATTTCATCTATTTCATCTCAAAGCGAGCAAGGAGGCAAAACAAAAAGTCCCTTGGCCACGAATAACACGAATCAGGAAATAGAAAGAACCGAACGAAGGGCTAAGAACTAATGGCTAACGGCTCTCTTCATGTTATTTCCAACCCGATGATCCTGCCTGCGCCATCCAGTTCCAGGCTGGCAACTGTTTCAAAGACCGAGTCGCCGCTCAATCCGGGGACCGTCACGAAGACCCGATGTTCCACCACGCTGGCCGAATCGGTTCTGGTCAGGAAAGAGAGGCAATCATGCGTCAGGCATGGAACCGGCAGCTCAAAGGCCAAGTCGGCGAGTTCACCAGTCTCGGTTACCGAGAGGGCCACTTCGATCGGCAACGATCGTTCGGCTCCGCGCTCCTCCGCCGTGGGATCAAGAGCAGGCTTGAACGCCACATAGAAATGAAACCGGCCCTTTTCCGGGTTATAGACCCCACGTGCCACCCTTAATGACATATATACCTGAAGGCGCTTTTTTTATCACATTCTATGTGTTCCATCCAACAGACAAAAGTAACAGTGCGATCCATCGCATACAATCTTTAGACATGCGGCTCTTGCTTACCGGTGCGACCGGCTTTGTTGGCCGTCATCTGCTCAAGCGCTTGCTGGCCGAGGGACACACGGTCTGCGCGCTGGTGCGAAATCCACAAAAGGCCAGACTGGCTCCCAATCCCAACCTGGAATTTGTTCAGGGTGATGTCGTCGAAGGCTCCGGCCTCGACGAGGCTATGCGCGGATGCGAGGCCGTGATCCATCTGGTAGGCATTATTATCGAGGCCGGAAATGTCACGTTTGAGAAGGTGCATCACGAGGGCACTCGCAAGGTGGTGGAGAGCGCCAGGCGCGGCAGAATCGCTCGTTTTATCCAAATGTCAGCCTTGGGGGCACGGGCCGATGGAGTCAGCCAATACCAAATCACCAAATGGAAGGCCGAGGAGACGGTCCGGCAGAGTGGGCTCCCCTGGTGCATTCTCCGTCCTTCATTGATCTTTGGTCCAGGGGACGGCTTTGTCAATCAAATGCTCGGCGTGATGCGCAAGGCCCCGCTGTTTCGGCCTGTGCCCGGTGATGGCAAGCCCCGGTTTCGTCCTATTTTCATTGACGATGTGACAGCCTGTTTTGCCCAGGCGCTAACCAACTCCTCTGCAACCAACCAAACTATAGAGTTGGGCGGGGCGGACGACCTTTCGCTGAACCAAGTGCTCGAAGAAATTGCTCAGTGTGCAGGCGTTTGCAAGCCAGCGGTTCACGTGCCCATGCCCCTGATGATGATGGGAGCTACTGTGGCCCAGACGTTGCTCCGCCATCCGCCAGTCACAATTGATCAGTTGCGAATGCTCAAAGAAGGATCCACCTGTGACATCGAACAGATGAAGCGCATCTTTGGCTTCACCCCCAAAGGTTTCCGCGAAGGATTAAGAAGTTACATCGTAGAAAACTGAAGCCCTGACAGAACCTGCCTTGAGTCGCCTCATGGGCCTGCGCCCCACGCTATAGATCGCGCGCGGTTCAAACCCTTGAACTCCTCTCAAAACGAACGCAAAAACCAGCCCCCAATGGCGTTCTTCAATAAAGGCATCACCTCGGCGTTTCCAAAGGGCTACAATTAATAGGAGATGCTGAAAGGTAAACAAAACTTTACGTGCAGAGGCAGTCGTAAGTAGCAGCTCTGCATCCAATCATCTATCGGAACCTAAACAGGAGCAGATTTATGAACACAATTAGGAGATATTTCTGGGTGGCCCTGGTTTCCCTGGCGCTGTTGGCGGTGGGCTGTTCGCGCTCAGGGTTTGGGGGGCGCTCCGACTCACAGATCCAGGCAGATGTGCAAAAGAAGGTCAACGCCGACAGCAACGTTGCCAGCAAGGTTGTTATCGACGCAAATAATGGCGTGGTGACCCTTAGCGGCAATGTCGGTAACGACATGGAGCGCAATGCGGCTGCCAACGATGCCGCGCAGGTTGATGGCGTGACCAAGGTTATCAACAACCTGCAAGTCGCTCCTACTTCGGCCATGAACACGCCACCGCCTCAGCCAGCCATGGACAACTCGCAGCCTCCAGCGATGGAACAGTCACGGGCAAGTGCTCGCACTCGCCGCCGTCCTTCGCCCTCCAGCTACAGTAATCGCGGCAACGACTCCGGTCTGCGCACTACCGTGCCCAACGACACCAGTTCCAGCAACAATGGCAGCGGAAATACCAACTCCAACGACACTGCCAACAATTACCAACCAAGCCCAAGCACGCCATCAGCTCCGGCCGCCCCAGCCAGGATTACGATTCCTGCGGGAACGGGCCTGACCATCCGGCTCAACGAAGAGTTGAGCTCAGAAAAGGCGCAGGTGGGCGATGTATTTCATGGCTCGATTTCAACTCCCGTCACCATCGACAATGAGACGGTGATTCCCACCAGCGCCGACGTCGAAGGCCGGGTCGTTGAGGTAAAGTCCGCCGGGCGGTTTGCCGGCCAATCGGTGCTGACCATTGAATTGACGCGCTTGCTAATGAATGGCAAGAGCTACAACCTGCAGAGCGACCGCTGGTCCAAGTCCGGTAACGGACGGGGCAAGAGCACTGCGGCCAAGATCGGCGGCGGAGCGGCGGCAGGCGCAATTTTGGGTGGCATCTTTGGCGGCGGAAAAGGCGCAGCCATCGGTGCGGCTGCAGGTGCGGGCGCTGGGACTGGCGTCTCCGCCATCAACAAAGGGCAGCAGATCGTACTGAAGCCTGAGACGCTCTTGAACTTCCAGATGGAGAACTCCATTACCGTCACGCCCGGAACCAGCCGCCAGTCCATGTAAAAGAGCCAATTCGCAACAAGGTTATAAGCGCTGCCTTTTTCGGTGGCGCTTTCTTTTTGTATTCATCCAATGCAACCTTGGTACTACCACGGTACACAAGAATCTTGCCTTCTTTCGTGTTCCTTCGTACTACGACGTGCTTCAAAATCTTGCTTTTTCGCAAATTTCTTAATCAGCCCAGATCGACAAATTTTTCTCTCGTCCGTTCCTCGTCGGAATTTGTTCTCCTTCGTGACCTCTGTACTACTATGTGCTGAATTCATCTCAAGCCGCGACAATTTTCAGCCGTCCTCCCCTTTCGCTGCACCTGAGGGCAGGCTCTAAAGGGGAACTTAGCTTATCTGCCTACCTTTTCCCGCCATTGAAGCGGCGGGCTATTTTCATTCGTCCGGCGTGCGCCGGACTGGCACCCATCAGCGGCATCCGTTCCAATCAGCGTTCATCAGCGTTGAGCTTTTGGTTGGGGCTTACCGCGCTGTGGTGAAAGGTCTCAAGTAATAGATTGTTGACCCACAGTAACCAAGATAATGTCACGAACCTACGTATAATCGATATATCCCCCGAGGATCATAAGTCGGAGCGATCTCCTGGACGTCTTTTTCATCGTCGCATTTTTCTTGTTTGGACTGATTTTCGGCAGCTTTCTAAACGTGTGCATTCACCGCATGCCGCGCGAACTCTCGG
>DASZEU010000216.1:0-5371 GCA_035940535.1 Candidatus Angelobacter sp. | reverse complement strand
CCCGCAATGCCCAAACACAAAACACTCAGAATCAGGGCCGCAGTAGTGAACATTTGCACACCGCGCGGAAGTTCGAGGCCCAGAAGATTGACAATCACAGTGGCCGCCAGCAGCGATAAAACCAGAACCAAGGGAGGAATGCTCGGGAAAAGCTGCCGGACCACCAGAGCGAAAAGATAACTTTCAATCCCCGCCACCATGATCATGAACATCAGGTATAGGTAGACCAAAAAGAGTGAAGTGCGGGGAGGCAACGCCACCTTTAAATAAGTGCGGACACCAGGAGAAGAAGGGTACATGCTGGCCAGCTCAGCAATGGAACTGGAAATCAACATGCAAACTAAGCCAGCCAGACTGATCGACACGACGACCCAAAGGCTACTCGCGACCTTGAACAACTCCGAGAGGATAGTAAAAGAGCTGATCCCGAAGGCAATGCCTGCCCCAAATGTTACATAGAAACCTATTTCAAACGCCTTTTTCATCTGCCCTCTCGTAAGCGCTGCAACCGTCGCCCTATAGGCCCCATATAACCATGGCGATAGCTTCGAGCTTCACTTTGTCACGTTCGCTGCAAAACACTGCCAGCGCGCCATCGATGAGCGCATGGGCGGGGTTATATTTGCCGGTAAAGATCCGCACCAGGACTTCTTCAGCAGCCTGCAGGGTGATGAGGTCTTCGTCATCCTCGGGAAGTGAGCAACCAGGCTGTATCTCGTTGATGGCAAGGTCCTGGATGGTCACGGTGAAAATCTCCGAGGTATCGGTGGCTTCGGCCTTGAGAAACCGGTTCCAGCCTTTGGTTAATTTTTTCACGCGCTGGTTTTCGTTAAACGTCTTCTGAAAATCGTGCAACGAACCCAGCAGATTGCTGGTTTGGACCGGGGTTACATCTGTGGTAGCCATGTTTCTTTATCTCCTCGCGTCCCCATCCCAAGGCTGGGGAATACCTAGAATTTGTCGTCCTACAATTAATTTCAAGGAGTCGTCGGAGGGAGCCATCACCGACCCCGCGCGCGCGTCTCGAACATGCCGTTCGACCGGATGGCCGCGCTTATAAGCAGTTCCTCCGCATACCTGGAATGCCTTGCTGGCAACTTCCACGGCAATCTCATTCACAGCAAACTTGAGCTGCGCCAGCTCGATAAAATACGGATCGTCAGGGTTCTCGCGGATAATCTCATCCAGCAGATCAGCCGAATGAAGCTCATTGAAGAGCACCATAGCGTTGTCTGACATCTGGGCGACCCGGTAGACCATGCAGCGGGCTTCATCCACGCGCATCTTCATTTCCGCAATATAGCGTTGGACGGTTTCCACTTGCGAGAGTGGCATCTTCGTGTCGCTGTGGACGCGTTTCTTTACGTGCTCGACGGCTGCATCATAGGCCGCTTGGGCAATCCCCAGGTAGCAGGTCGCCAGCCCTACTTGGTAAATAGGCAACGAATAAGCAAAGAGCATGGAGAAACCGCAGGTCGGAGAGCCGAGCCGGGCCAACTCGGATACGTGGCAACCTTTGAAGTGGATGGGCATGCTGCAATTGCCGCGAAGACCCATACCATCCCATTTGCCGATAGGAAGGATGTTAGGATCTTTGCCGTCGATAAGGAAAAGGCTGAGTTCGGTAGGCGCAACCGTGGAATCGGCGCGCACAGGAACTACATAAAAGTCGGCTTGTCCGCAACTGGTGCAGAAAGACTTGAACGAGTCAATGATGTAGCCAGTGCCGTTGCGCTGGGCGTAGCTATCCATGTGCCAGAGCCGGTTGCCGGAGCCGGGTTCGCTCATAGCCAAAGCTCCAATCCAGCGGCCTTCAACAATGGGCTTGGCAAAGGCTTCCACCTGGTTTTCCTTGACCAGGGCCGCGATCATGGGCAGCGTGCTGGCGTGCATGCAATAGACCATGGCGGTGGAGGCACAGCCCTGCGCCAGCTCTTCGAGCACCATGGCATAAGTGAGAATTCCTTCACCAGGGCCGCCGTATTCTTTGGGCATCAGCAGGCCCATAAGGCCAGCATCGGCCACGGCTTTCAGGCTTGCCCGGGGATAGCTGCCTTCCTGGTCGATCTGGGCGGCCAACGGCTGTAGCGAGTTCTTGGCCACGCTCTTGGCCAGCCGCTTCCACTTTCCCTGGTTAACGGTAAGTGCAATTCCGGTTAAATTTAATGCATCGGGCATGGTTGCTTCATTCCTCGACTAACAATTGAAGTTAGTTCTGTTTTATTTGAGTCATCGCTGCTCAAGAGATCATAGTGCAACGTTAGCCTTGCCGTGTTCCTTTACAGGTTTTTCTAACTCCATATTCAGGCGTTTAGCAAGCTTCTCCATGGTTTCTACCAGCCTCCACGCATGGGCTTCGTTGTGTGCGGCAGTGCAGGAGATCCGCAGCAGGTTCTGGGTGGCTGCCGGACGGACTACCGGATTGACATAAATTCCTTCCTCCAATAGCTGCTTCGCCATTTGGAAGAGCGTGATGTCATCGGGTATCACCACAGCTACCACAGGGCTGTTGGCGATGATCACATTGAATCCCAGGGCCGCAAGCTCGGCCCGGATCTTATCGGCAATGCGCAACGGCCGGTGGCGCCGTTCTGGCTCGGCCTTCAGGATTCGCAAGGCAGTCCGAACGGTGGCCACGGAAGCGGGAGGAAGGCTGGCGGAAAAGACAAAGGGCTGCGCCAGATGCTTTAGATAATGGATGACCGGCTCAGTGGAGGCCACAAACCCGCCTGCGGAGGCCAAGGATTTGCTGAAGGTCCCCATGACTACATCCACGTCTTTCAGCGCACCCTGCTCCTCAGCCACGCCCGCGCCGGTGGGGCCAAAGAGGCCGAGTCCGTGGGCTTCGTCAACGTAAGTCCTGGCGCCATAGAGGTTTGCGAGAGCTGTAACGGTCTTCAGGTCGGCCAGGTCGCCTTCCATGCTGAAGACACTTTCAGTCACGATGAGCGCACTTTGATCGCACTGCTGCAGGCGTCTTTCGAGGTGCTGGAGGTCGTTATGGCGGAAACGTATGCTGCGCGCCTGGGACCGCAAGGCCCCATCCACCAGGCTGGCGTGCAGGTTGTGCTCGCACAGAATTACCTCGCCCTCCTGGGCCAGAGCAGCTATCACGGCGTAGTTGGCCTGAAACCCGGTTCCAAAGAGGATGGCATCCTCTTTGCCCATAAAATCTGCCAGCTCTTCTTCGAGTTCCACGTGGATATGCAAGGTGCCGTTCAGGAGCCGCGATCCGCTGCAACCCGTCCCGAACTCGCCAATCGCGGCAATGGCGGCTTCCTTTACCTCTGGATGGTTGGTTAAATCCAGGTAATCGTTGGACCCGAACATCAGGATCTTGCGGTCGCCCAGCGCGATTTCGCTATCGCCCAGGCGGGCGCCAAAAACCTCGAAATAAAGGTAGAGTCCAGCTTCCTGCAAAGCCCGAGCACGGTTGAAATTCCAGCATTTCTCGAAAATATCGGGGCGATTGGACCGGCTGGGGCGGGCGGCCGAAACTTCTTCCATTTAATTCAGCTCCTGAAAACGATTGCACATCTTCTTGTCTGGCTCAGCTAGTAGTGAATCAAGCCGATTCGGCCTCCTGAATAATATTCAAACGAATAATACTCAAAAGGTCCTTCGATTCGACCAACATTAATTGCAGGTTAAACGGAATGCAAAATTGTGCCTTTGATCCCGCTTTCTGGCAAGCTATAAATTCGATTCTGGCACGAGATCGGAAATCAGGTTTCAAACTGGTACCCTATGGTACCATGATTTTTTTCTGCATATCAGGGATTTACGGCTTTCTCGTAGTGAGCATTAGAGCATTTTCAGAGTTGCTGTATTGAACCCTGAGATCTGCTGCGACTCATGGAATAAATTCGGGGGCGTGACAAGTCGAACTAACCAATGTGGGCGCGGTTTTTGCGCACACGTTGGCTCGTATAAATAGCATGAACTCGCAATCTGCCGCACCAGCGAATGAAGCACTCTGCGCATCCCTGCTCAACGCCACGCTGATTAAATCTGTGCCCCTCTCTTCGAGTGTTCATCATCTGATCTTTCGCGTAGAAAGCGAAGAGATGCTGGAATTCCTGCCAGGACAATCGATTTGTATCGAGCTCCCAATTCAAGGAGGCTCGTCGCCATCTCCATATTCCATTGCGTCTGCTCCGCGAAGCGATAATTGTTTTGAACTCTGTCTCAGGCGGGGCACCAAAGGGTCGCCGGCGGCCCGGCTCTGCGAACTCAATGAAGGAATGCGGGTGAAGTCCACGCGGCCCAAGGGCGTTTTCGTTTTGCACCAGCCTGCAGGGGATACTGTCTTCCTGGCAGCCGGCACCGGGATCGCTCCCATCCGCTCAATGCTCCACTGGCTGCTTAAGAAAAATGACCGCCATCCCGATGCGAAGATTTACCTGATTTTCGGCGCGCGTGAAAGCGAATCGCTTTTATTTCACCGTGAGTTTCTACAGTTGGCCCAGCAGCACTCCAATTTTCATTACCTGCCCACCTTGAGCCGCCCCGAGCCACACTGGAATGGCGCTTGCGGCTATGTCCAGGACCATCTCCATCGTCTGCCGCTCAGGCCTGAAAGCACGCACGCCTACCTGTGCGGCCCCGCAGCCATGATCAAAAACGTTCGCGAAACTCTCGATCAACAGGGCTGGCCGGATAATCTGGTGCATTACGAGCGGCACGAGTCGTGAATGGTCCAAGTGGATTGAGCAGAACCAAAGTGGTATCTTGCTGAATGTCTGACAAAGCTCAACAAGGGACTCTTGTTATGCGGTATTTGCTAGTCGTAGTCCTCACGTTACTTCCCACTGGCAAACAAGAGTTACCCAAACCAGACGCTCAGACTTCTTCAACTTCCATCACTCAACCTGCCTCGACGAATACGAGTGCATATACCCTTCCTCCCGACAAGCTCGAAAAATCCAGGGCGCTTTATACGCTCTCCGTCTGGATGCGGATTGTTGATTCCATCTATTCATTCTTAGTCTTGCTGGCCTTGCTCTTCTTCGGCATTGCAGCGCGGTATCGAGATTGGGCTGAGTCGGTCTCGCGTTGGCGTTTTGTCCAAGCCTTGATCTTCGTGCCGTTGCTGATGATTACTGTCAGTCTTTTGGAATTGCCGCTGCGCGTTTACAGTCATCACATAAGCCTCGCCTATGGCCTTTCGATTGAACGATGGGGCGCATGGTTCATCGATTTCCTGAAAGGCGAAGCGCTCACGACCCTTCTTGCAGTGGTTGTCTTGTGGGCATTGACAACCATCATCCGCAAGAGTCCCAGACGCTGGTGGTTCTATGCCTGGCTGGCAGTTCTTCCGATCATGGTGTTTCTGATCTTTGTTGTGCCCGTGGTGGTTGATCCAATGTTC
>DASZEU010000215.1:0-3718 GCA_035940535.1 Candidatus Angelobacter sp. | reverse complement strand
CTGCTCCTGAAGCCCTTCATCCATCGCTGCATGATTTGGATAGATCGAGTCCGTGGCGGAGTTCGCTCCGCCACGCTGTTTTTCGAATCTTCGGATCGATCAACAGATTTGTGTCAGCCCCAACCATCCCTGCCGGGATGGTTGCGCAAACCAGAAACTCCAAGGGACACCATACTGCTGTCGTTTTCGACCAACCAGCCCGGCAGGGCGGAATAGTTTAGCCCAGGGCGCAAGCCCTGGGGAGACATTATGAATGAGAGCGCAAGCCCCAGCAGGGCGACATAAGGTTCGCTGTCCTATCTGTATAAGGAGTCTCTGGAGAGGGCATGAGTTTACTCGTGCCGCAAGCCGTTCAGAATCAATCGGGCTTTCAGCCCCTGCTGCCGTCTGCCATTCATGCGCCAGGGCTGAATGCCCAGTATTTAAGGTACTTTTTCGGCACCACTGAAAGTCATCTCTCTAGAAACTTCAGGTTTCTCTTTACAATTGACCTCGACTCGCCGAGGTCCGCTGCTCTCCAGAAATTTCTGGCTATTGATCTCATGCATTCGAGACCAACGACACCTTTGGAGAGGAATACAGGGTGCAGGGGCTAAAGCCTAATGTTACTTACTTTGCAACAAGAAACACCAGCCACACATTTGATTTATGTGGGCTTCGGCTGCGAGCGACCGACTCTGGCTGGAAAAATCGAGCATTGCCGAGTTGCCTCTTAATCGGACGTAGAATATTTATGCATTTTCGGGGTCCTTCAAGGCGCAAAGAACGCGCCTTTCAGGATGACAGAGCGTTTTAGAGGGAGAATTGATACTAACCCCACGAAAAGTAAGTGACATTAGGCTAAAGGCCCATTATTGACAAGGGTATTGCGGCACGACTGAAGTCATGCCCTGACACAAATCAATTTTCAATACGGCCTTTGCTCCGCAAGCTCTAATCAACACTTATTTCCTACTGATGCCCCAGCCCGTTGAGATACTCGCTGATTTCCTTGTAGGGCTTGTCTCCCGATTGCGATGCTCCGTGGTTGGACGAACTGGGCGGATCAGAACCGACGAAATTTCTGCTGACTCGCAAAAGGGCGCCGCTGGCTTTGTCCCATACCATGATCCTGCATTCCCATCGATAGGCTCCGCCGCCTGAGGCGCCGTAATGGCCGATCCTGTGTTCATCCCACCAGAGAGCTGCAACGGTACCAACGTCTTCAGGGCGGGCAGGCCGCAGATCCTTTGAAAGATCAGTCAGCACCGGGTCAATGGTCTTGGTCTTCATGTCTACCGGAATCATCTTGCCTTTCACGGGTTGGCTCTCATTGGCCTCTGCATCGGGATGGTTCGATGAAGCTATTGCCAGGTAATCAGCGAGATGTACCTGGAAAGGACGGATCGTCATAAGCGGTCCTCCAATCCAGATGCCGGCAGGAACAATACCCACCAGCAAGCCTATGAAGCCCCAACCAAGGTGTTTCTTTTCCTTGATGTTGGCTACCATTACCAGGAGTGACATCTCAATAATAAAGACTCCGATCCCTACCGCCCACCCGGCGAGCGTGCTGGAGGTGTTCAAATTGCCTGCATATATACCGCCGATAATGCACGGGGTCAGTACCAGCAAAAAAGCTAAAAAGCCACCCACGCGTTTGAGTGCCCCCATCGATGCCTCCAATAGAACAAGCCTTTCTCCGCCAAAGGAAGAAAAGCGTTCTTGAACTTTATGGTTGAGATTTTAGAAGAGCGTACATCAATACAAGCCACCGGGCAAGTTACAAATGTCATTTCTTGCTGGATTTCATAGTTAACTAACTCAAGATGCCGAGGATGATTTTGCCTTGAACTGGTGGTAGCGTGCATCGACGGTGGCGATCACACTGGCCGCATCCTTGGTCCAGGCAGCGTCCAGTTGTTTGTCGTAGCCATAAATCGCCCAGGGTACGCGAGCGGCAAAATCAGCCAGCAACTCGTTTACCTTTTTTTCAGACATAGAAACCTCGATCCGTTGCCGGTGCCGCCCGTAAATAATGATCTGATAGCTCTTACCGGTAGGAATGAAGTTGACGGAGTGCTTCGTCACCTTCTTATAGACCCAAGCGAGATCGCCAACAGGAGAGACCCAGGTGGAAAACAAGTTCCTGTTGATGAGCCATGAGCTGGTAACTTCCAGAGTTTTATACTTGTTTTTCGGACCTAGCCGTTGCTGTTCAATCTCCATTGAAAGCTGCTCGACACTTCCGTACACCGCCAAGTGCTTCCAGACCGGAGTGGTTTGCAGTTCGCTCAAGCGCCGAATGCCCTTGATGCAATTCCAAAGAGCTAAAAGAAACAACAGAGAAACAAACAGCACAGACCAGAAATCCCGCGAAAAATCGATATCTTTGATGTTGGCAGCCGCAAGAGCGACACCGCCAGCGACAACGAGTCCATTGATGACCAGGAGATTTCGGTTGGCCCTCCTGGCTTCCCCTTCTACCCAAGATGACATACTGCCTCGCTTTTGTTGAGGCGAGCTTATCATGATTTCGGCAGACGTTTAGAAATTATTGTTGTCAGTTAAGCGGTGGGAGCTTCCATTGCTTCCTGAGACTTTTGTACTGTGTCTCGGGCAATTGCACCAGCATCGGACTGCGCGACGGATCAAGCCAGGCAAGCAACGCCTTGAGATCTTCCTGCGCCATGGCGGTGCAACCAACCGTGCTCGTCTCGGGCCCCAGCCAGATGTGCAGAAAAATGCATGACCCGCTGCCTGGAACTGCCGGTTGCGCATTGGTCGCGGCGTTGTGTTCCACCACAATACCCCAGCGATAGCGCTCATCGCCCAGCAGCATGTGTTCAGAGCTATTCCAGTCAGGAGAAACTGTGGCGCGATCCACAATACGGTTGTAGAACTTGGAGTGTGGATCGTCTACGCACTCAACCGAAGGAGTCGATGCTATGTAAGGCATCTTCCAAGGGGCCGGTTGCTTTGAAGCATAACCAAAAACAGCACTGAGACGAAAAACTCCTGCAGGCGCTCTGCCATCACCTTCTTTTTTGATCGGACCCGAAGCGATGGAAACAGAGCGCGTACCCAAACCCCAACCCAGTCCGCTCTTGCCAACAACTACTTGGACCAATTCGCCAACGGGTTTCCAGCGCGCTCGCGGATTCGCACGCTCATAACGTTGGAGTTTGCCTGGCACCGCATCCCAATTGGAGGTTGTAACCACTATGAGTTGGGTTGAGCTTTGGGGCTGAGCAGTTGCATTAAGGCAAATGAGCAGCACGCTAAAGAAAATCGGAGAGATCGAAAAATGCGGTCGGAACATCGAAATCACGGTCGGACCCTACTGAGTAGTATCAAAGCGCAAGGTCCTTTCACTCTAACTGCTGAGAACCCACCCTTCGCAAAAGAACATGAAGGATCGAGCACCCCGATACCGGGGTGCACTTTTCAATCTTTCTAGAGTAAGCAGTACTAACGGCAATAGTCCGAGTTACTTCGAAACCACTCGCTTGAGCGCGAGTTTCAAAGTTACTTTGACCCCATTGGTCTGCTCCCGGATGGTCTCGCCCGTCAGTTCATTCTCGCTGAGTTGTGCGGTCGAATGGTACAAGGCATCTTCAACCGTGACATCGAAGCTGACTTTGTTGCCGTCCACCACGCCGTGGTCGATGTTGAACCCTTGTTCCTCTTCGCTCGGCCCGCCGGTGCCAGTCAGTTTTTTACCATCTTGGGTCAGGAT
>DASZEU010000214.1:0-4104 GCA_035940535.1 Candidatus Angelobacter sp. | reverse complement strand
CTGCAATCACCGCAAGTACATTCCCAAGCTGCTGGAACTGGTCCGCAGCGGCGTCGTCGATCCAACCGAGGTGCTGACCCAGGTAGAACCCATGGATGACGTGATCGAGGCGTACAAACAATTCGATAAACGCACGCCCGGCTGGGTCAAGGTAATGCTGGAGCCAAGTGTGCAACGCCGGGTAGCTTAAGGAAGCAATCAGCACTCAGCAATCAGCATTCAGCCCGCGAGCATTTTGGGCTAAAGAAATCAGGTATCGCGGGCTTGGTTCGATTGTTCACGTACGTGCAACGCCGGGTAGCTTAAGGAAGCAATCAGCACTCAGCATTCAGCATTCAGCCCGCGAGCATTTTGGGCTAAAGAAATCAGGTATCGTGGGCTTGGTTAGATTGTTCACGCAGTACCATCTTTGGAGGACACTTCGACGCTCAGAAGAATCAGGGTAATCCCGTCTTCCGCGTACCTGGTGAACGCAGATGCAACCATGTGCTCAACAGTGCATTCGCTAGCCCATAATGCTTCGCGGGCTGAGTGCTGAAGGCTGAGTGCTGACTGCTATTTACAATGCTCCAGTGCTGAATTTGCGCAAGTACCAACCGCAAGATTTTGAACGGCTGCTGGAAATCGATACCGCCTGTTTTGTCGAAGGCATCGCCTATTCCGAGCAGGAAATGCGTTACTTTTTGCGCCGGCCCTCAAGCATCAGGCTCGTCGGCGAAGAAGAAAAGGAAGACAGGCAAAGAGATATACAGGGATTCATTATTGCCGATCATTTTGTAACTCGCCCCTCGAAGCAACGCATGGGCCACATCATCACCATCGATGTGCTGCCGGAAGCCCGGAGACACGGTTTGGGCAGCCGTCTGCTGGATGCCGTGGAAGAAGAGCTAAAAAAACTTGGCTGTAGCCATGTCTCACTGGAAACCGCTGTGGACAACTTTGCCGCACTGCATTTCTACAAGCAACATGGATACACAGGCCTGAAAATATTGCCGCGTTACTATCTGAACTCCATCGATGCTTTGCTCATGGGTAAAAAGCTCTAGCCTGGATTAAAAAAGATTGAACTAAACTACTCTGTTACCCGTCTATAGAGGATGGCAGAATTCCTTGTATTGCCTGTGCTCCAGGCACTATTCTGTTAATAACCCATGGCCGGAAATAGTACTCCACGAAGAGGGGTCTCGCTGCGTGAGCCTACCAGCATTGCCCTGGAGACCCTGCGCACCCACAAATTGCGTTCTTTCCTCACCTTGCTGGGCGTGATCCTGGCAGTTTCCACCCTGCTCATCGTCGTCTCCCTGATCGAGGGGACTGACCGGTATATCTCCTCACGGGTCGCTAATTTCGGCGCTAACGTCTTTCTGGTCCGGCAGTTTCCACTGATTACCAGCTTTGAGGAGTTCGTGAAGCTCCAGAAGCGCAATAAGAAGATCACCTTCGAAGACTTTGAATACCTGCGCGACAACATGACGCTGGCCAAGAATGTTGGCCTGGAGCTACGACACCCGGGCAAGGTGAAATACGGCAATGAAGCCCTTGACGAAATTGACGTCCGTGGAGTGACCGCCAACATCGGAGAGATGGACGTCGAAGAACCGGCCCTTGGACGTTACATCAGCGATGGCGACAATGAACACCGATCAGATGTGACCATGATCGGCAATGACCTCGTGAAGCGTTTTTTTGCCGGAGTCGATCCGCTGGGCAAGAGCATCATGATCGATGGCAAGCCTTATGAGGTGATCGGAACAGCAAAAGAGATCGGCTCCACCTTCGGCAACTCACAGGATTCATTCGTTTACATCCCCGTTCAAACCTACCGCAAGGTCTACGGCACACAGGACAGCGGAAGCATCAACATTCAGGCGCTGGGGCCGCACTTGATGCAGCGGGCAGAAGACGAGTCGCGGGCCTTGCTGCGCGCCCGCCGTCATTTGCTGAATTCTGCCGATGAGGATACTTTTGGCATTCTGGAACCCGAGGCCCTCATGGCGCTGTGGAAGAGCCTGACCGGAACGCTGGCGAACAGCTCGGTGGCCATCGTCTTCGTCTTTCTGGTCATTGGCGGTATCGTGATCATGAATATCATGCTGGCCAGTGTGACCGAGCGTACCCGCGAAATTGGCGTGCGCAAATCGCTGGGAGCTACCCGCCGCGACATTCTGCTCCAATTCATGATCGAAGCTTCGGTCATGTCGGCGGTTGGCGGGGCGCTGGGAGTGATCTTTGCCTTCCTGATCGCCGAACTTGTCGGCCGCCTGACGCCGGTTCCCATGGCCCTTCCTCTTCGTTGGGTTGTCTTTTCCATCACAGTATCCACTGTGGTTGGTTTGTTTTTTGGAATATATCCTGCAAACAAGGCAGCGCGGCTCGATCCCATTGAAGCGCTCAGGGCAGAGACTTAACTATGATCCATTCCAAATTGCTGGCTGAAAATATGAAGATGGCCTTTGAAACCATCCGTACCCACAAAGTACGGTCGTTCCTTACCATCTTGGGCGTGATGATCGGTGTCACCGTGGCCATTACCGCGGCTTCCACAGTGTTGGGCCTTGAAAACGATGTGCAGGAATCGCTCAACGAATTCGGCATCAACAATCTTTTTATCTTCAAATTCGACCCTGGGTTTCATGGACGGCTGACTGCCGAAGAGCGCACCCGCAAGCCGCTAAGCTTTGACGACGGCATCGCCATTAAGGAACAGGTTCCGACCATCAAAAACGTCAGCATCGAGGTCTTCCCGCGGATTGCCCAGGACATGCCAAGAGTCATCTATACCGCGCGCTACAAAGGCCACGATCTGAGTAACATCAACTACACCGGATCGACTGCCAGCTATGTTGAAGTGCAGGGCGCCAAGATGAAAGATGGCAGGTTCTTTACCGAACTGGAAGACCTTCATCGCGCCGATGTAGTGGTAATTGGTTACGACGTGGAGCACACGCTTTTTCCCGGTGAAAGCGCCGTGGGCAAACCGCTGGAAGTAGGTGGCACTCAGTATTTGGTGATCGGTGTCCTGGAAAAAAAGAAGAACTCCACCATCGGCGGTAGTGACAATGACGTTGTCGTCCCGTATCGGAGCTATCGCAAGCACCATCCTCAGGACGATGAACACTTTATTACCGCAATGGTTTATCCGGGGCTGAAATCCGTTGCCGAGGATGAAGTTCGCGGGCTGCTGCGGTTGCGTCGTCACGTCGCGTATAACAAGCCCGACAACTTTGGCGTCGCCAGCGCAGAGCAAGCGGGCAACCAGTTCCGGCAAATCATGTCCGGCATTCTGCTGCTGGTAGTGGCCATCGTTTCCATCGGGTTACTCGTCGGTGGCGTTGGCGTGATGAACATCATGCTCATGGGCGTGACCGAGCGCACTCGGGAGATCGGTGTAAGAAAAGCCATCGGCGCCCGCAAGCGCGACATCAGCTTCCAATTCCTTACCGAAGCCATGGCCTTGACCGGCACAGGAGGAGTGATCGGCGTGACTTTATCACTAGGTCTCAGCTTCCTGTTGCGGCTTGCTCACGTGCCATCCTCCGTACCCATCAGCGTGATCTTCCTGGGTGTAGGCGTGGCCAGCAGCGTCGGCCTGTTCTTCGGCATCTATCCCGCAATGAAAGCCGCGAGGCTCGATCCCGTGGATGCTTTGCGCTATGAGTGAGGTTAAAGATTAGCACCAAGTTGTTTAATACTTAGCTAGCGAATTGCCATGATTGCCATGATTGCCATAAATGCCAAAATTGCCATAATTTGGCGCGAGCCATTTTCCCAGGGTTCCACTGCGTTTCACCCTGGGCTAACATTTCAACGCGTCTCCGGCGCTGGGCGCAACTGACTCGCACTTTTAATTACACCCCCCGCTACACCGCTACTCATTAGCTGTGGGCTTCTGGCTCCTAGCTGCTGGCCGGAGATGCCTGTTGATGGGTCTTGAGAATGTGCCGCTACACCGCTACTCATTGGCTGTGGGCTTCTGGCTCCTAGCTGCTGGCCGGAGACGCCTGTTGATGGGTCTTGAGAATGTGCCGCTACACCGCTACTCATTAGCTGTGGGCTTCTGGCTCCTAGCTGCTGGCCGGAGACGCCTGTTGATGGGTCTTGAGA
>DASZEU010000213.1:0-16552 GCA_035940535.1 Candidatus Angelobacter sp. | reverse complement strand
ATACGGGCCCAATCCGGGCCACGTATTGATGGCTACTTTCACGACTGGCAATGCTTCGCTTTTTGTAGGGCTACCTGCCGCGCTATTAGACCGGCAACCTGCCAGAGACATGAGACAGAGCAGAGTCACGGCGAGAGAGATGCTTAAGTTCGTTTTCTTAACAAGAAGTTCCATTAGTGCGATGCCTTTTCCTGAACGAGATACAAGAAATTGTGGTCTTCGATGAATGGGTACCCTTTACGACGCAACAAATTGCCATTGGCAACATAGTTGTTGTCGATTGAGTCCTCGGCCAACAACTCTTCAATCACGCGCGTGGCGCTATATCCTTCTGTTGCGGTACCCAGGGCATCGGCGAAGACTTTGGTGGCAAGTTGGGCCACATAGTCCTGAAAATAGACACTGTGGCACCGCTGGATATGTTTCTTCAGAAAGGCCAGAGTGTTTTGGCTTTCCGTTTCCGTTTCGGTCGGGAATCCACAGATAACATAAGTATGGATAGGCATACCCGACTCTTCCATGTTGAACATCACTTGTTCGGCATGCTCCACGGTGTACCCCTTACGCATCAGGCGCAGGATACGGTCATTTGCCGACTCCAGGCCAACGTTCATCAGGACGCAGCCATTGCGGCGCATTCGCCGCAACAAGGCCGGATCCAGGGTGTTGTAAACACGCGAGGTACACTGCCAGGAGAAAGATTCCTGGCGGTATTCCAACTCGTCGCAGAAATAACGGGCCCGATTAGGATCAAAATTGTTATCGCAGATATTGAAGCGGGTAATTCCGTACCGCTGTTTCAAAGACTGCATCTCATCGAGCATCACGGCGATCTGCCGGGGAACGTAGTCGGCATTCTCGCGATTGCTTCCACAAAACGTACATGCGCCAAAGCTGCAGCCCAGCGCCGAATAGATGGAAAACACCTGGTGAGGAGACAGGTATAGATCGTCAATATCGCGCTGCAAGACCAGCTCGTAAGGTTTATCGGTCGGGAAGCCTTTGTCGTCAAACCCAACTTGTATATCGTGCGCGGTGTAGACCCGGCGCGCCCGTTGTGCTACGAAGTCACGGCAGATCCTTGAAAAGACATCGGCGCCTCCCTGCAAAACCACCGAATCCATGCATCCCGATAATTCTCTATCCTCGATGAGATTGGGCCCTGCAAGAGAAACAGCGTGTCCGCCAAGAACCAGATGAGCACGCACGCCAGCGCTTTTTAACGCCTGGCCAATGAACAGAGACGAGGACAACTGGAAGGCGTTCGTAGCTGAAAAGGCAATCACATCATACGATTCCAGCCGCAGTGTAAAGCCAACATAGTCTTGCAGGAATCGATCCAACAACGTGTTTTTCATCGTGTGGATAAGAGCCCGGTAATCGGCGCTCGCTACGACCGCAGATGGACGCGATTCGGGATAGAGCGTATAGGGAAGTCCATCGCGCTGAGCAACGGCCACGGCGAACTCCTCTAGTGTATGAAGAGCTTTATGATAAACGTCAGAATTGAAAAATCTGCTCGGCTCCCGCAGCACACCGATGGCATCGCTTAAAAGCCGATATCGCTCCATCGATTCGATGCGGACGCGGCGAAACAGCCATATATAGAAGAGACTGCTGAGGTTATGACAAACGGGAGAAAAACCATTAGCACGCAGTTGTGCCGCAAGATAGGGCAGCGACAAAGACGGCTGAAATGGTTCGACCAGCGGCGGCGCAAAAAGCCCAATCTTGAGTTGGGAGTGCTCGGCTGGTAATTCTGATGGTCGCGCCCACGGTTCGACGCGTGCGATCATTTCTTCCATTTTCGAGGTCCTTTTGGTTTGCTTGCAGTCGAAAGTCGACCGCAAACAGCAAAGCTCCAAAACTTGCAGTCAGTCATCTGTCCAAAATAGAAATAAGGTCAAGCTTTTGAATACCGTTGTGGTCTATCGGCTTAGCTTATTTCATCTTCCGCACACTAATAGATCATTTTCCCTGAACGGGAATTAATTCCCGTTCAGGGAAATTGCAACCCATTAAAGATGACATTTGATTAACTTACGGCTCTATAGGGAACAAAAGCGCCTAGCGATATCGTTTGTTTGCAGTATCGCTATCTTCGCTTGCAGTCCTAAATGGAACTACCTTTTGCCACAGAACAATTTGGTAATCCCATTTTTAGCAACTATGTCGTTGGTGCGCGGACGATTATGCACAACTATCTATGACATAGAACGTTTATTTTCATGGCATAGAGACATACATAAAGTCCATAATTTATGGCATAACTTGTTGATGGCGCTGCATAAGATTAAAGCATCGCTGCCTGGATCTCTATGGCATAATTTTTCCGTGAGCAGTTACAGGGTAAAAGTCCACATCAGCGGACAACACGACTTCGAAGCAGAAGGCGACAAGGCAACCGTCGAACGTCAGTTTTCTATTTTCACGGAGCTCGTTCGTTCTGTGATGTCCAAGCACAGCAATAACGGACCGGCTGTGGGGATTTTGCCTGAATCGTTGGCGAGAATTGTCCGCACTGACGACAAAAGCATCTTCCTCTCGACTGTGCCAGCGACCTCATGTCCGGCCGCTGATGCATTGTTGCTGCTTCTCTTGGCGTACAAGATGATCAGCAATCAGGACGTAGTTGGGGGTAAACAGTTGCTTGATAGTCTGAAAAGATCGGGTGTTGATACGCAGCGCATCGACCGTGCCTTGGGACGGTATCTGGGAGGTACTCAGGCGCTCGTCATCAAAATGGGAATTCGGCGTGGGGTCAAATACAAGCTCACCGAGCGTGGAATTTCCAAAGCTAAAGAGCTATCTGGAAATCTTCAATAACCACAGCAGCCAAACCATTTCACCACGAAAAGAAGACTCACCGCAGGCGTAGCAGAGCCGCAACCAAAACCTTTTTACTATAGAGGCCACAGCGCAGCAAGCCGCAACCAAAGGCTCAACGCTGATCAACGCTGATTTGAGCTGATTGCCGCTGATGGGTTACCAGTCCGGCGCTAGCCGGACGCATGAAAATAGCCCGCCGTTTCAACGGCGGGAAAGAAAGGCAAATAAAGCCAAGTCCCCCTTCAAGAGCCTGCCTTGAGGTGCAGCCGAAGGGAGACGACTGAAAATCCTCGTGGCCTGAGATAATTTCAGCACATAGTGGTACGGAGACACTGAGAAAACATGGAGAACACCAAGACCTTCACCACAGAGGTCACAAAGGAACACGAAGGAAGCTAAAGGCTTACCGCAGAGACCGCAGAAAGCGCAGAGAAAACGCGCAGAGAAGAATTGATTTAGAAGAATCGATTTTGGTCTGACGATGAAAACTTGCGAGAACAAGGTGATTTCAAACCACTGGCACAGCTCGCATAAAAAACCCACGTGCTATTGGAGCACGTGGGGGATGAGTTTACTTCTCCTTAGTGGTGTGCCATACCATGGGAAAACTGTTATTGACCAAAGGCGATTCGTGATCCTGAGCCTGGCGGTACACACGTGTAGGTGACCTCCTGGCCGGGAGTTGCAGCCACGGCGCGCAATGCGCTCTCTGAGAGAATGGTGGTCCCGTCACCGGCGACAAAGTTGCCTGCTGCGGGGTTGAAAAGGAAGCTCTTTTGTGTGCCACCCTGGACGAATTTGGCTACCAGATCGCACTCAGTGGTTGAGCCACCCAGCGACTTAGAGACAAACGGTGTGCCAGCGCGTTGTTCCAGAAGGGTGATGCGTGGGCCAACGGCACTGGGGTTCGCGCTGGTCAAGGTTACCTGCTGTCCGACGACCGGAGCGAGATCGGTGTCGAAGGCCAGCATGAATTGCTCAACGTCGCGCCGCGTCTGGTTTCCACCCAGCAGCGGAAAGCCAGTGGTAACTGTGTCGCGGAATACGGCCGCGGTGAAGAAGCGGAACATGGTGTCAATGGAGCCATCGTTGGTAAATCCGAAGCCCCGGATTTGATCACCGGTGAAGCCGCTGTCGGGAGCGTCAAAGGTATCAACCTTCGGGTCGCCGAACATTCCCACCTTGGTGTACATATTTCTGAGGTGCGGAATCTTGAATATCTGCGAGATAACGCCCTCAAAGCTGCCGTGCTTGCTGGTGCCAAATTCGCCTTCCGCCGGATCCAGTTCATGACATCCGTTGCAGTTGAAAGCATTGATGCCCAGGATCACGCCGTTTAGAGGCCCAACGTTGATGCCATCCGCAGGACGTGGACCTAAATAGAAGTCCCGGCCACGTTGCTGTGAGGCGGTCAGCGAGTTGTCGAGGTGGCGCACCGGGCTGGGCGGTTCCAGCACTTGCAATTGGAAATTGGTAAAGCTTTGCATGTCAGCAGTGGAAGGCTGATTAGCAGCGCCTAACAGACCTGGGAACGCCACGATGAAGTTGTTGAACGACAGGTTTGAATCGAACGGGTCAACGCCGAAAACGCCATTCGCACGATCTCCGCGCCAGTGCATGGCTCCGGAGTTCACCATGCCGCGCAAGGTCTGCGTGGTCATGGGGCCTTTCATAGGATGAAAGTCATCTGTGTTGCCGGTTCCGCTGATAGGTCCACGGAAGTTGAACAACACTTTGCCTAGAGTAATGGAGGTATTGTCGCCGAAATTGATGGGAATCGGGTTCTTCTTCACAACGTCATCGGGATTGCCAAGATCCCAGGCAATGTCGTCATTGTCACCGAAGATATGGCAACTCGCGCACGCTGCCTCACCGTTCGCCGAGCGGGTAGCGTCATACAACATCGGCCTTCCCTGAACGACTGAGGGTGGTTCCGGGTTCGGCATAGACAACGCAGCAACTTCCTGCTTCGAAGCCAGATCGATTACCTTCACTGCGTTGTCGAAGCGCGTAGTCACATACATGCGGCCTCGGGTCTCGTCCAATGCGATACCGCTGGGGCCGCCACCGCTTACAGGGATATAGTTTGCGCTGATGACGGTAGGATCAAAGGTATTGTTTTCCAGCGCCGAGGTATCGAATACTCCGATCTTGCTCGAGCCGAAGGCCGCCACGAAGAGCGTCTTACCATCGCCCGTTACCGCCATATCGAGAGGCGTTGCCAGGCTATGGTTCTTGGTTGTGGGATCAAAAAGTGGGTTGTTGGCCAGAATGCTGTAATTGATGTGCTTGTTCAGATGGATAGGGGTTACGCTGGAGCCACTGATGACCGTGACACGCATTTCAGCGAGATGACCTTGTACGGTGTGACCACCAAAGACGCCCGGCCCTTCGAAACGCACGTTGTTGATGGCGTCACTGTTCGTGACATACAACTTGCCGCTGACAGGGTTCGTGGCCATGTTGAACAAAGTAGTGCCAACATGAGCGAAGGATGCTGTCTGGGTCAAAGTATTTGCGTTGACAGCAAAGACATCGGTATCGGGCAGGTTGAAGCGAACTGCATTGTCCCAGTTGCGATGCAGCTCGTCTTCCCAATGGCCGGTACTGTTGTTGAATTTAACAATCAGAGCGACTTCCGGCGCCTGCTTGCCTTCGAAGTTGGTGGCTGGTCCGGGATTGCCGCCAGGAGAGATGGAGCCGTTAGGACTCAGGCAAGGTTCATTGGGCTTGAAACCGGGACACACCAGAGGCTCAAGAATCACAGTGGTCTGGTTGCCAGTTTTGAAACCGGCCACATACACCGTGTTCTTGTCGGGGCTTACGGCAAGCGCACGAGGAGTATCGGTGAAGAAGGTCATAATCTTCACAGGAGTACCACCAAGCGTGTTCGCCAGATTAGCCGGATCAAATACCCACACATCGGCACGACCGACACCGGGAGTAGTCAATTGGGGATCTCCTGAGCCGGGGACGCTAGCAACAGAAGGATCGGTGCGCTGCTGGCCACGATGAGCAGTCGTAATGAAGGCGCGCGCAGGGGAGCCGGCGAACACGATATCGCGCGGCTCGTCGCCAACTAATAAGGTGCGGGAGACATGGGGTGTTCCGGTCAAGGAGACAACACTCACACTGTCCGAAAGGTGGTTCACCACCCAGACTTCATTATTGTTCCGGGCAGCGACGGCCACGGGTTCCATGCCCACAGGCACGCGGCTCTGGAAAACGACTCCAGCCGGCGTGATATTGAAAATCTCCAACGTACCGTTAGGTGTATTCACAGCAAACAGCATGGTCCCGTCCGGCGACATTGCAATGGGCCGCACGGGGCCGCTTTCAAACTCCACAAATGAAGGACCCGTTGAAGAAGCCGATACGGGTGCAGCCTTGCGTGACGCGCCGATGAGCGCCAGCAAGAGAAGGAGGAACATTGAAGCCAGAATGCCTCCCTTGGGTTTGAGCAGTTGGGCCAAAATTCGCGACATGGGGAAAAGCCCCTTTCCTTTTGATCTGGGCAGCAAGTGTACCATAAAACTCCGTATTGATCACTTTATTGAACGATCAATCAGTTATTTTTAAGGGGGATGTACTGACCTGATTCGTCTTTATTCGGGGGTGGGGTTATGGCGTGATCGTGCGGTGTATCTGTTCTGTAAGCAGACCCAATTGATCTGCGCCAGCGGAGCGGACATTATCTACCACGTCAACCAGGAACTTGTAGCGGGCGCGCGCATCCGCGCGCACATAAACCGTCTTGTTGCCGCGGTTGGTCATCTGGTCTTTGACTCTTTGCATCAGGACTTCCCGGCTAACGATCTCGTTGCCAAAAAAGATCTTCCCATCATGCACCAACGCAACCATCAGCGTGTCCGGGTTGCCGGCATCGGGCATATCGACCGGGTTGTTGGTCTTGACTAGCTCCACGGGCATATCTGGCTGCAGCATGGGAGTGATCACCATGAAGATGATCAGCAATACCAGCATCACATCCACCATAGGAGTAACGTTGATGTTGGAGTTGACCTTCGATCCTTCGCTGCGTTTGACGATAGCCATGATTTGCTCCTGGAATCAAGATCGAGTGACGGCGATCCGTTTCAAAAAGTAGTCCACTAATTCACTGGAGGAGTTGTCCATCTCAACATCGAATGTTTTAATTCTCGCGGTGAAGTAGTTAAACATCATCACCGCGGGGATGGCTACAAACAGGCCCAAGGCGGTGGTCAGCAGTGCTTCAGAAATACCGCCAGACACTGCTCCTAAACCGGGCGACTGTTGCTCTTGAATCGTGCGGAATGCATCGATGATGCCGATCACCGTCCCTAACAGTCCAACAAATGGGGCTGTTGAACCAATAGTGGCCAAGCCGCTGAGACCATGTTCGAGTTCGACATGAACTATCATTTGAGCCCGCTCCAGCGCACGTTTGCCGGCTTCAATCTTCTCTCCGGGCATCCCTGTGGATTCACCACCGTTACGGAATTCCCGCAAGCCCGAAGTCACAACCCTTGCGAGATGGCTCTTCTTGTTGCGCTCTGCCACGCGAATGGCCTCATCCAGATTGCCCTCTCGCAGAGCGCCGGCAACTACCGGCGCGAATTTGCGGGACTGCTTGCGCGCAGCGCTAAAGGCGATCCAACGGTCAATCATGACGCCAATCGACCACGCCGACATCATCAGAAGAATGATGGCTATCGCGCGGGCCGGCCACCCCATGTGCTGCCACATAGTCACTAGGTCGAAGCGCACTTCCTCGTGGACCTGCCAAGCAAGCAATTGGGTTTTGACGAGCGTAAGGTTTGCAAGAGTTGCGACAACCATGCTTAGCCTCCTCGGAAACTTTTACAGCTTTTTTGAAAGCTTTGTTCCCTGCCAGAATCTACTGGGCAATAGCATGTTGGACACCAGGACTGCGCATTTTGCTCCCACCCACAAAATCGTTGCGAACCGACCTTGCCAGCAGGTAATCAGCGTGGCTTTTACCGATAGAGGAGAACTATTCATACAAAGCGTCTGGATCGATGGCACGATTCACCATCATCACAATTTCACGCATTTGTTGATGTGACAAAACCCTGGGAAGACGGTCAATTAGACAGTCTTTCTCAATCACCTGAATAAAATGAGCCTTCAGGAACGAGGGCTCCGGTAAACCAGTTTCACCGGGTTCCATCCGTTTCGACGTCGGACCATCGTTACCATAACTGCCGAATGGGATTGCAAGGACGGAATTGACGCGGTCACTCGCGTTCCGTTGGTCCAGTGACACTATCAGGACTGTGTGCTTCTTTCCGCCGGTATTCGCATTCCAGATTTCTCCCCGCCGAGGAAAGTTAAATTTCTTGATCAAAGTCAACATTTTTCGCGGCTGACATCATATCGTGAGCCAGCACGCTCTCCTCCATCGTTGATTGGGAATCCAATAGCTCAAAATAGCGGGCAGTGGCCTGCGCCAGCCGTTTCCGGTTTTCAATTCGTCGAACTTTGCTGATCGATACATCCAGAGCTTCCGCGAGAGTAGCTGCTTGCCCTCGCCTTACCATCTGGTTCAGGAATTCATAAGTCTCGGCAGCTACAGTAGTCGACAGTTTTGCTCTAGCAACCTTGGTTATCATGCCCATTTACGGATCTCCTATCAGCTATTATAGCAGATAAATTATCCTCTAGAAAAGCATTCTAGTTACAATCCTGTACGTCGGTTTATATATCAGTTGGCAACCCGAGTTTATTGACTTCCGTTCGAGTGCGCTTTCTGCATGCGCCTCGGCGTCTTGCTCTTTCCATCGGATCGATCGGATGATGCCGTTTCCGGCTGTTTCCACAACCCATTCAAGAGAATATCGATGAACCGCTCTACTGCCTCCTCGTCAGAAACCCCTAAGTGATGGTTGCCATGCATTACGCTCTCGATCACAAAATAGGTATGGAAGTAGAAGTAGATCATGGCCATGACCAGCGCCGGATCATGACCGCACCAGCCAGGCTGCTCTTTGACCTTATCGACTCTGGGTCCGAGCAGACGCCGAAACTGTTCTGGAATGTCTTGAAGCACTCTTAAGAAGTGCTGGTTCTTGAATTCAATTACGTCAATGTACATCAGGAGCCAATACTCGGCGTCGTCATATACCATGGAACGCATGGCGGCGGCGAACAGCCTTAAGTCACTCCGCGAAAAAGGATCTTCCAGAGCGCGAAAGACGCGCTCCAGAAATTTACGCATGGAGTGGCGATAGCTTCGCACCAGACCTGCGAAGATCGCTTCCTTACTCTGATAGTACATATAGATCGCGCCCTGGGAGACACGCGCTTTCTCGGCAATGTCACGGATGTTGGTGCCGTGAAATCCTTGCCGCGTAAACAGTTCCAGGGCCGCCGCCTCAATACGGAGTTGGTTGTCGTCAATACGCTCTCTAGGAATTGCGGGTAAGAAGAGGATCGGGCGTTTTGCCGGATGCTCCCCGTTGTCCTGCTTCGAATGGCTGGGTGGAGCGTCGGGTGGCGAACTCCAAAGCCTGCCCGAAAGAAAGCGGAGATAGTCGACGCGGTCGCGCTCGGCCTGCAATGTTTGTTGCCGGACAATATACTCCCCGGTTCTTCCGTACAAACTGGCAGACGGAGCGTCGGGCGACGAACTCCAAAGGCCTCGAAAAAGCAGGTCGACGAACTTCTCCGTGGCTAGCTCATTGGAGATACCCAGATGCTGCTCCCCTTGCATGTGCCTTTCCATCAGGAAGAAGGTGAAGAAATACACATGGATGGAGGCCAAAACAAACGCCGGATCCTCGCCACGCCAGCCCGGTTGTTCTTTTACTTTTTCCAGGACAGGGCCGAGCAGGCGTCGAAATTGCTCTGGCACGTCGTGAAATACCTCAAGAAAATGCTGGTTCTTGAATTCGATTACATCGCTCAGAAGCATCAGGAAAGATTCGGAATCGTCAAACATCAAGGATTGAACTGCGGAGGCCAGATTCGTGAGCCCCTGTTTCGAAAGAGGCTCTTGCAGACCGGCGATGGCTTTTCGCAGCCACTCGCTCATGTGCAATCGGTATCTTTGCGCCAGGCTGGCGAAAATTGCCTCTTTGCTGGGAAAGTAGGTGTAGATCGTTCCGGTAGAGACACCTACTTTCTGAGCAATTTCGCGATTGTTGGTACCGTGGAACCCTTGGCTGGTAAACAGTTCAAGGGCGGCAGCCTCAATGCGACGCTGGTTTTCTTGGGTCCGTTCTTTGGCAATCTTGGGCACGCGACGATATCGCCATTATATAAATGTCGGAGCGACAGTGCGACAGGCGGAAGAATTGCCAGAAATGCCAAGATTGCCAAAATTGGAAAGCCAAAACTCTATTTCGACAGAAAATTCGGCGGGTTTGATGATTTTCAATCATGGCAATTACGACGCTTGTGGCAATTTTGGCAATTCACCGGCTACAATGCTTCAAAACGGGGAACAATGCACAACATCAACATCGATTCTCTTTCTGAAGAAGAACTGGTCGAACTCAATCACAAAGTTGTGGCCCGCCTTCGTTTTTTGCGCGAGATGCGCTCCCATGTGCAAATGCTGGATTTTCGAATCGGGGAGCGGGTGCGGTTCCAGCCTTCCGGACGCCCTGAGGTGATTGGGACGCTTACCCGTTACAACAAGAAAACAGTCACCGTGATTACCGATTCCGGACAGCATTGGAATGTCGCTCCTGGACTGCTCTATAAGGTCAACTCCAGTTCCGAGGAAAGAGCGAATACATCGGGCAAATCTGTCGTTCAGTTCCCGGGACGGTGATCTCATTGGATAAATGGGTAATTTGGTAATTGGGGATTTGCAGACCAGATTCTTCATCCGCTTTTGAGTTCTCATCATTCACAAAAACGCTTACTCTACGAAAATCACCAGCCCGAATCCGCGCACATCCGCGTAATCCGCGGTAAAGGGTTTAGTGCAATTCGGGTGTGTGCAAAGTCTCGGCTAGAATCTCTTTATGAAAAAAGATTGGACCACCAAGCTGATTCACTCAGATGCGCAGGTTCCTGAAGGTTTTCAGTCACTGGTAACTCCCGTGTATCGAGGCTCAACTGTCTTGTTTCCTGAGGCGGCCGCTGCAAGTGACCATTGGAATCAACACGAAGTTGGTTACACCTACGGGCTTTTCGGGACACCAACCACCCTGGAACTGGCGGCCAAGATTTGCGAACTGGAGAACGGCTTCCGCACGTTGATTACTCCGGGTGGCCAGGGCGCTATAGCCCTCATTCATCTTTCCCTCTTGAAGACTGGAGACCATGTTCTTCTGCCAGAGAGTATTTACGGTCCCAATCGAAGGCTGGCGAATGATGTCCTGCGGCGGTTTGGAGTCGAAGCGAGCTACTATCCGCCAACCTCCGGCTCTGAAATCGAGTCTGCATTTCGCGCGAACACGCACTTGGTTTGGTGCGAGAGTCCTGGGTCGGTCACCATGGAAGTTCAGGATGTGCCGGCCATCGCAGAGGTGGCACATCACCATGGGGTCATGGTGGTTCTCGATAATACGTGGTCTTCGGGAGTCTACTTCGATGCATTCGCCCACGGCGTAGATGTTACGATGCAGGCCCTGACTAAATACATTGGCGGACACAGTGATCTGCTGCTCGGTTCGGTTACTGCCCGCGATGCCGCCACTTATGAATTGTTGGGTGAAACCAGTCAACTGTTGGGCTGTGCCGCCTCCCCTGATGATTGCAGCATGGCCTTGCGCGGCATGAAGACGCTTTCGGTGCGTCTGAAGGCGGTTGAAGAGTCGGCCTGTGCCGTGGCTCGATGGCTCCAGGAGCGCCCAGAAGTCAAGTTGGTCCTGCACCCGGCGCTTCCCTCTTGCCCCGGACACGAAATCTGGAAGCGGGATTTCACCGGCTCCACCGGGCTTTTTTCGTTTGTCTTTGGCGACGAGTTTACAAAAGAACAGGTGCTCGCATTCGTCGATGCTCTCGAGTTGTTCGAGATCGGCTACAGTTGGGGAGGCGTTACCAGTCTTGCTATGGCTTATGCTCTTCATTCTCCCAAGCGACCTAATTATGGAAGCCGGATCGTGAGACTTTATATTGGGTTAGAGAATATCGAAGATCTGAAAGCTGATCTGGCGCAGGCATTCGAAAAAATAGTACTTAGTCGTTAATACTCAGTCGTTAGTACTCAGCCTTTAGCCATGAGTCAAACCGAAGATCAAAAACATATCCACGGCATGAAAACGAATCCGCATTAAATCCGCCTGATCCGCGGTTAAGATGTTTCCTTACTCTGCCAACTCCAGTTCAATCTTCTTGGCGGCCGGATCGAGCTTTGCAATTCGGAAGCTGCGGATTTGGCCTGTCTGCGCAGGTTCGCGTTTGGCGATTCCTCCCGTACTGCTGCCGCCTTTCCAACGTGCTGTGAGCATGGAACTCAAGGATGACAAATCGGCCTTCTGCGCTCCCGATGTTGTTTTCTCTGTGACTTTTTCAGATGCCACTCCGGAAGGCATTGGACATGTACCCTGGACGCCTTCGCCCAATTCCACGCGGGCGTATCCACCCGAAACGTCAACCATGCGGCCTGTGACTACATCGCCTTGTTTGTGCTCAGCGATGTATTCATCGAGGCTGCTGGGAACCATTTGCTTGATGCTCAGCCGCAACTGGCGTTTTTCTTTGTCGATTTCGAGCACTTGAGCTTGCACGATTTGCCCCATCCTCAGCACGTCCTGGGGATGATTGATGCGCTTCTCGGCGCTGATCTCACTAACATGGATCATGCCCTCAACGCCTTCCGCAAGCTGCACGAAGGCCCCAAATTTCGTAATGCTGGTGACCGGCCCCTGGACTACGGAGCCCGCTGGAAATTTCAGCGCCACATCGACCCAAGGATCGCCCAGCGCCTGCTTGAGTCCCAATGAGATGCGTCGCTCGCCGGTATTCACACCCAGAATTACGGCTTCCACTGTTTCTCCGGGCTTCACCACATCGCTGGGCTTTCTCACTTTTTTGGCCCATGACATCTCCGAAAGATGGATCAACCCTTCAATCCCCGGCTCCAACTCTACAAACGCGCCGAACTCAACCACACGTGTGACTGCGCCGCGCACGCGCTCGCCGACGCGATACTTTTCCGGCGCAGTGTCCCAGGGCTGCGGCTGTAGGTGCTTCAGGCCTACGGAGATACGTCGCTTGTCGGGATCAACCTTCAGCACCTTTACTTCAATCTGCTCCCCCACAGAGAGCATGTCCGCGGGCTTGTTCACTCGGCCCCACGAGATGTCAGCCACATGCAGCAGGGCATCCACGCCGCCGATATCGACGAAAGCGCCGTAATCGGTGAGGCTGCGGACGACACCGCTTACCGTCTCGCCTTCCTTGACCTCCGAATACCGTCGCTCTTTTATAGCGCGCTCCTCCTGTTCGGCTACGGCGCGGTGGTCGACCACTACATCTTCTTCGGTCACATCCAGTTCGATGATGATGCAGCGAATCTCCTGCCCAACTAAATTCTCCATCTCAGCCGCATCCCGGACGCCGCTACGAGAGGCAGGCATAAAGGCTCGCACGCCAATATCCACGCTCAATCCGCCTTTGACCACGCCCGTAACTGTCCCCTCGATTGTGGCTTTTTCGGCGAATGCCCTTTCCAACGATGACCAGTCTTTGGGCCGCTCAACCCGGGCGCGTGAAAGTTCGTAATAACCTTCGGGATCACGGCCTTTGATGGTGATCAGCAGCTTGTCGCCGGGCTTCACGGTTTCTCCCGCGCTCTGGAAGGCCGCCAGCGGCAAAATGCCTTCCGTCTTGAAACCGATGTCCAGCAGGACTGAATCGGCGGTGATGGCAACTACAGTGCCTTCGCGCCCTTTGCCTTCGGCACTCTTGTGAGAATGGCTCTGTTCATATTGAGAAAGAATGTCGTTAAACGAGACGCCGGATTCGCCAGATTCGGTCTTCGCTTGGGATTCTGGAATGCTTGGGTTTGCCATGGGAGGTACCTTTTTATTGTGGCACAATCACGGTCAGCCCGCCAAATCCCGGTCCGTGCGGGTTACCGGTCATAGACGGTTCAAGACGTTGCCATCCCTGCGATTGGCCGCTGAATCCCATAAATAAGGATTGTTTTCGGCTGGCATTTTCAGCCCTGAAAATTGTGCCGGGCCGGAGTTGCTGGAGGCAAACAAAACCATTGCGCCCGGGTCGGGAAGATAAGGTAAAATGTTTACCTTAAATTCCTTTTAGCTGCTAGAGTGTATAACTAGCACGCTTGAATGAATCTTATTCATCGCCATAAATGAATGGTATTCGACCTCGAAAAAAAGGCGAAAAGCCAGGGGGTGTCTCAATGAATCGAATGCTTGCAAAGGGATTGCTGGCGGCGGGTGTTTCCGTCTTCTGTTTGCTGATGGGGGCAGCGGCCACTAACGATACGACTCCATCTCCCACAACCGTCACGTTCAATCGTGACGTATTGCCGATTCTGCAGAATAACTGCCAGGTGTGCCACCGCGCCGGTGAAGTGGCTCCCATGGCATTCGGCAGCTACCAGGAAACCCGCCCTTGGGCCATGGCGATCAAGAGTGCCGTGCTGAGCAAGAAGATGCCGCCGTGGTTCGCCGATCCCAGATACAACCACTTTTCCAACGAACGCAAGCTGACCCCGCAGCAAGTCAAAACTCTGGTGTCATGGGCAGACAATGGCGCTCCCGAGGGTGATCCAAAGGACCGTCCGGCTCCGGTGCAATTTGTGGACGGATGGAACATCGGCAGACCCGACATGGTTATTGAGATGCCTAACGCCTTTCCGGTGCCTGCGGAAGGAACCGTTGAATATCAGTATGTTGTGATCCCCGGCAACTTCAAGCAGGACACTTGGGTCACTGCCGCCGAGGTTCGCCCCGGAAACCGCGCAGTTGTCCACCACGTCATCGCCTTTGTTCGGCCTCCAGGATCGAAGTGGATGAAGGATGCACAGCCGGGCGTCCCCTTTGTTCCTAAGAAAGAAAGACAAGAGGCACGGCAAAACCAGAATCCTGAAGGTGGTCAGCGCCAGGCAGAAGGTCAAGGTCCGCGCGGACAGCGGCGCGGCGATGGAGGCATTACCGATGCCGAGAATCTGACTGGATATGCGCCCGGTCTACAGCCTTTAGTGTTGCGCGACTCAGCCAAGCTGGTTCGTGCTGGATCAGACTTTGTATTGCAACTCCACTATACGGCCAACGGCACTGCCGGCACGGACAAGACCCGGATTGGGCTGGTTTTTGCCAAAACTCCTCCCAAGTATCGCAACGTAACGTTGCTGGCGCCCACCAGGGATTTCACCATTCCGCCGCAAGCCGATAACTATGAAGTGAAGTCTCAAGTGCTGATCCAGGATACGGTCACACTGGTAGACATGATGCCCCACATGCACTTCCGTGGGAAAGATTTCCTGTACAAGATTACCTATCCGAGCGGAGAGACTGAGACTTTGCTCTCCGTGCCAAAATACGACTTCAATTGGCAGCTCGGCTACACGCTCGACAAGCCGAAGGTAATCCCCAAAGGCTCGCGCATCGAGTGTACCGCCCACTTCGATAATTCGCCCAACAACCCTTACAATCCTGATCCCACCAAGGAAGTCAAATGGGGCGACCAGACTTGGGAAGAGATGATGATTGGGTGGTTCTCAGTGGCTGTCGATCCTAAGGTCGATACAGCAGGGCTGATCAAGTTCGAAAAGCCGGGCACCAAGTCGGACCCGAACACTGCCGAACAAAACCCAGCATCACAACCGGTGACGCAGCCGCAGCCCAGCGCGAAGCCGGGTTCAACGAGTGGTTCGAGAAGGTAAGCGGCCTAACCTAAGAATAGATCGTTTTTATTTTATCGGGATGGAGAAGAAGCTCCATCCCGATTTTATTTGTGGCATTTATTAATGGTGTATCTACGTAAGCGAGGAGTTGCTGGATCCGAGTCCAATACTGTGCAGTTAAGCTTTTCAAGAACCATTACGATCGATAGCCCCTCATGAAATCTGTACCGCCTCTACGAGGCTCATATTCAAATTTTCAACACATTTCCCAGGGTTCCACTGCGTTCCACCCTGGGCTAACTTCGCAGCACCCCTCCGGGGTTGCATCGCTCAACCGTACACAGCCTTCAATTTCCTCCAGTGCACGATATTGGAATTCACTTGGATCCTAAACATCGTTTTCCGCAAAGCTCAAAAAGTCATTCTCTGTTACACGCCTGCACAAAAAGATACATTTTGCGCGGCCAAAAATTAATAGCTGGAAGTCAAGAGCTTGCCCCCTAGCATCTTTCATATTTCCAGTTCCGCGACTTTCCCTCAGCCAGCCACTCCACTGAGGTCGCCAGGCGGCGTTCGCGGGTTTCCTCGGCTTTGGCTTCTGTGACCCACTCGACATATTCTTTTTTCTTGCTGTAGGGAAACCCCTCGAAGGCAGCGAGCGCCTTCTTATTCTTCTTCAAGGATGCCAGGAAGTATTCTGGGACTTTCAACTCTTTATTACCGGTCTTCGGCTTCGACCTGGCCGGCGCCTTCACGCCCTCATCGTTGAGTTGCATTGCTTTTTTGATGTATCCAAGCAAGACCCGTTTTGCCGGCAGATCCTGGCGCGAGGTGATACGTCCGAACTGGCCCATAGCATCGACGGACTTGTTCTCTTTCCCGTCGATGATAAGACTGCCTTTCCAAAATCCAAAGGCGCAATGCTCTTTGAACGACGCCATACTG
>DASZEU010000212.1:0-7575 GCA_035940535.1 Candidatus Angelobacter sp. | reverse complement strand
CGGAAAACGGTTTGTCATCCATGTGTGCCCTAAGCGTAGAGAATGGCGGTAGCTTGCGTCAAATTTCTGGTTTTTTTAGGATTTCACCGCAAAGGACGCTAAGGGCGCAAAGGAAAATTCCAACCCCACCATGGAGAATACGTGGGGAAACCAAAGTCAAAAGCTCACCGGAGAGACCGCAGCGAAACGCAGAGGGCGCAGAGAAGAATTTGGGTTGGTCTGGGCTGATTGAAACTTGCGAGAAAAGCACGATTTCGAGGCACTGGCAAAGCAGAGTGCAGAGTCAGGCGCAGAGAAAGTCAAAAGAAAATGCAGAAAAACAACTACCCTTCAGTACGCGTCTTCGGCTATTGCTTCTTTTCTTCTGGTGTAGCTGTGGCCGTTTCCGGAGCTGGCGGGAGCACTGTGACCTTGGCGTTTGCTGTGCCCAGCAATCCGGTAGCATTATCAATCACGCCTAAGCGCAGGATATAGTTGCCCGGCGCGAGGTCGATCTTGTCCTGGCATGGAAACCTTCCCGTCAAAACCTTCTGGAAGGTATCGGGTTTAAGGGCCGCGTTGATCCCGTTCATCTCGGTCCTTACCGATTTGCCTTTCTCTGAATAGATATGGACTGCGCAGCCCACGCTGGCGTGTTGCAAGCCGTCGTCTCTTCTTTCAAAGTTAATCGCATGTGGATCTACGGCGAAATTGATCATGAGCTTGTTCTGCGTTTTGGCTGAGGGCTGCACGACGCCAGCCTCGAAAAGCAGACCTGTAGAGATGGGAAAGTCCAGGTCCAGTGCTTCAGCGAAAGCAGTATCACGCTGTTTCTGGTCGAAGCCGCCTTTGGGATCAGAGGCAAAATAGCCAAGGCGATTTCGTACCTTGGTCCCGGAACGATTTACCTTAACGCTGATCTTGCGAAACTTGCCGTCCCAATTTTTATTGTCCGGGTAATAAGCGAGCGTGTAGTAGGTAGAGCCGTCGTCGATGCTATGGCCGATGGCTGCGTCGATATCATTGCGATTGTAAAAGGCCTTCCCGCCTGTTCTTTCAGCCAGTTCCTGCATGCTGCTGTGGTTATTAGCCAACTCCGAAGACTCGTTGCTGAGCGTCTGGCCCATGCGGCCCCCTCGGGTGACAGAGCGGCCAAACTTGTCGGTACCGTTATTCGAGGCGCTGAAAAAGGAAGAACCCACCAGGCCCTGAGCATCTACCGGATAAACTGCAACCTGGGCGTTCATGAGAGCGTCGGCAGTCTGGGCGATATCTGGTCCGTAATCCCGGAAGCTGGTATTGCTGAAGCCGCTTCCATCGAGATCCTGCGTCGGACTGATGCTGAGGGGAAAAGCTTCAGAAAGCCATATCAGATTCTTTCGCCCTCCATAGCCCGCCAGGCTTCTCGCGATGGCTTTCAATGCGGACAACGTATAGGTAACGCGGATATCCGTCTGTGTATTGGTGCTTTCCTGCTCGAAAGCTATGATGGATTGCTGCATCTGCTGAGGCATTGATTCGAACACGCCCGGAGCAAAGAGCGGCGCTTCGCCATTGCCGGTTGGATCGTTGAGCAGCGGAGAACTCTTGCTGTTAAGGCTCTTAATCAGGTTCTTCAGAATACTCGGATCGGTTGTAAAGTCCTGAAGGATGCGCAGTTTGGTGGTCAGGCCATAGACGGCAATGGGTTGGTCGGAGGGCATCTTCTCCAGATACTTGATCATCTGGTCCCGGACATAAGCTTGATTCAGGGACTTGGTGTTGAGCGCATCCAACAAGACCACATTGAGTGTGTTGTGAATGTCGTACCGGGGAACGTTGGTGAAGACATTTGGCGGAAGTTTCAACGAAGCCGTTAAGGCCGCCGGCGGAGTCTGGCCGGGCGTCGGATGCTGGAAATTGAACACCCGTATCTTTTGCTGTTTTCCATCTTCCAGCAGGGTGAAATTATCGGCTGCGAGGTCGGCAACCGGCCCTCCCTTATTGTCCGTGACAACTACATCTACCACGACCAAGCGGGTAATGGTCTTGAGCACGGTCGCCGATTCATAGACTTTTTGTGGCTTCTCTTCCCCGGCATTCTGCTCTTGCTTCTGCGGATCCTTCGATGATGCGGGCGCCTGTTGTTGCGAAGCCGCCGATGGCACGCTGGATTGTGAGTGGACAGCGCTACAGAACAACATTAGGAAAACTAAATTGACCAGCCATTGCCTGTGGGAGCATGCCATAGACCGAACTCCTGAATTAGAGGCCATCGTAACAGGTTTAAAGGGCTTCGCAAAATGATGCGCGGATGCAGAAAGGCAATGCAATCAGATCAAACACAGAGATCATTTCCCGAATGTTAAGAAAAAATAAGATTACGACCAAAACTCAGTTCCCAGGATGATACTCCCGCTCGGTGTGCCCCTGGAGTTGCGCGCGGTAGAAGTAGACTTCTCGCAGGTCGCCCGTGCTGTATTGCTTGGCCTCATCGTTGAAGTGAGGGGAATCTGTATGGCCGCTCTCGCCACCCGCCGTCACAGCCATGGCTCGCACGGTCTCACCAAACTCCACCACAGCAACGAAACTGTTCCCGCTTGTACCGTACCACTTTTTGGTTCCGGGGTAAGGGCGTGCGCCGAATGAGGCCAGTGATCCCCACTGTGAGGAGGTAAAACCGACGGGAATGCTTGGTTTCACATCGTTGAATGGCTGCTCGAGGTCGCTGGTGAGTCGCTGAAACCGATTGATGTCTCCCCATGGTATCTTCCAATTCCCAAAATCGGCTTTGAGTTTGTCAGAGGCCGCCGAGAGTGATTGCAGCAACTGCTCCGATGATGTCTTGCTACTGATGTAGTCCTCTGGGGAAAGACCCGCCTTTCGCGCATCGGCGCGCACTCGCTTCACAAGATCCTCGCCCCAGAACACCGCGAGGGAGGTGGGAATGGAGGTCACCGACCACCGCAGATCCCAGCTACCCAGGAGTTGGATCTGTTCGGCGAGCCTTGCTTTCAACGGGTTTGTGTCCGAAAGCGTATCCCAAGCTTTGACCAGCGCTGGGATTGGTTTCTCAAACCAGGGAAGATAACTGTCGTAGGCAGCGCCAATGAGGGAGTTGAGCGTGAAATCTTTCTTGTTCTGTAAGACCCTGACTGCATGCAGGCCACGCGCCGATTCACCGCCGGTCTCGACATAGACCGGATAGTCTTCCTTTTTCGGGCTGCTGGGCCCGGCTGCGGACCATGGCCAGTTGTTGGAGTTGTATAACCATCCGCTCTTGGGATTCAGCAAGTGCGGCGTCTCGTCGACGGAAAGCAGGCCGTGCCACTCCGTTTGGGGAGTGCTGCCATCAACAGGTTTGGTCCAATCGAACTTTGTATCGCGCCGGGGAATGAAATTTCCATGGAAGTAGGCGATATCACCGTCGGCATCGGCAAAGATCGTGTTGTTGCTTGAGTTCGCTTGCAACTCCATGGTCTGGCGAAACGATTTGTAGTCCTTCGCCTTGGTACGCGTGTAAGACTGCGTTAGGGCTTTGATCGGCTCTTGCATGAGCCGGATGCTCACCCACTTACCGTTCTCCTCGCGAATGACAGGCCCATGGTGGGTGCGGTAGACCGTGAATTTTCTTTCGGACATTCCACGCTCGGCCTTGTACGGTATCGTGATCTCCGTGGTCTTGATCGGACGCTCTTCGTTACCGTACTTGTAATAGAAGCGATCGCCTTTTTTCACGACCGTTTCGAGGTACTCGTCCACCGCATCAACTCCGCTGGAAGTATGCATCCAGCCGGCATGGTCGTTGAATCCCTGGTAGATGAAGAACTGGCCCCATGTTACAGCGCCGTAGGCATCCAGCCCTTCCTCGCTCACCATCTGCAACTCGGATCTGAAGAAGAAAGTGGTGTGAGGATTGATCAGCAGCAGGGCGTGGTGCGTAGTTGTATTCGAGGGTGCGACGGCCATGCCATTCGATCCCGTGGGTTCCGCAGGCTGTACGTTTTCCGCAGTACTCTGTCTTACAGGTTCTTTACCGTAGAACGCCCGGAGCTGATTGAGATTCACGCGCTCGAAGTCGCCACCGATACTGCCCTCGGTGAAGCTAAGAGCCATCCAGGGCTCAAATCGTTTGATGACCCTGGGTTTCACCTCCGGATGTTTAGCCAGGTAATAATTTAAGCCGTCGGCGAAGGCGTCCATCAGGCTCTTGAGCCAGGCAGGGCTCTCTGCGTATTGCTGTTTCAATACCTCAGGGTCGATGAAGAGCTTCATCCGCAGGTCCTGGTAGATCTTGGACTCGCCCTCGGCTTCTGCCAATCGTCCCATGGAGTTGATGTAGTTCGTCTCAACTCGATTGAAGTCGTCTTCGGCTTGCGCATACATCGCCCCGAATACCGTATCAGCATCGGTTTTTCCGTAGATGTGCGCGATGCCCCAATCGTCGCGGATGATCGTGACATTCCGTGCCTCTTGCTCCCAGCGCGTGGCTTCCGGTTCGGTGGCGGAGCAGAAACAAGTCAATAGAAGCGCGAGGATGAGAAGGTTGGTTTTATTATTCATGACAAATCTTACCCACAGCTTGCGCTGCGGGCTACTGATAGGATTGCTAGCTTCGCTGGCTAGGAATCCTTCGCGCTAATCACCGACCGGAGCCTGGACCCGCGCCTGCCGCTTCACTACTTTGGTTGGATCGGCCTTGGCATTTACAACTAAGCCGAACCAGCCGATCATCATCTCCTCCCAGCTCTGATCGCCCCATTTGACCGCTACGTTGGGGTTGGGGTTCAGAGGGTTGTTGGGAGAATTGTCGAAGTGGGCAGTACATTCGATTCGTGTGCCCTTGGGCAGCACGAGCGGGGTGGCTTCGTCGTATCCAAGTTGCCAGTTGAAGCTGTAGTTGGGCACTTTCAGCGCAACCGTAGATTCACCGGTCGGATATACAAGCCGGAATTCGAAATCCTTGCCACGCAGATGCATGTGCGGTTGCAACCAGACCAGCTTCGCATCGTCTTCAACCGTGACCTGCGAATGCACTTCGTAGTTGGAGTCGTTGGGAGGAATCGTGAATTGAAATTGGGAGGCCCCGATGGTCAGGTAGCGAAGCTGCGGTGTTTCTTTTGCCAATACCAAGCCAACCTTGGTCACATCGGTTGCCGGTTTGCCATTGGTGGTGTAGTGCAACTGGAGCACGATGTCAGAGCCGGCCGGTATGAGCTTCGCCGAACTGCCAGCCAGATTGAAGGTTTGGGGCTGGATTCCAGGCACATAAGCTACCAAAAATTCATTGCCCGCGACACCCTGCTGTTGTGGATCGCGCCCGCGCTGCTGTTGCGGATCGGGACTGCGTGGATCGACGCCGGTTCCAGCGCCATTTGCATCTCGCTTGTGAATCACAGGAACGAACGGCTCTCCTGGTTTAGCGTCTTTGATCCACTGCGACCCCGGGGGCCGGACGAACGCGATTACGTGATGCATGACGCTCCGGTTACCCGGAAGAACTTCGGCTGCCGTTACCCAAGTGTCTTTGGTGAAGTTTGTCGGAATCACGATGTAGGTGTATTCGATCACGCCGTCGGAGGGGACCTCAAACGGCTTGGGCATGGGGAAAATCAAATCGGGCTTGATGTTCCAGCCGTCAGGTGAGAACTCCCTTGGAGCCGGACGGTCCTTGGCATTGCCTTCCGTAGCGCCTGAATCTGCCCAGCGCACCAAGGTACTGACCTCTGCCGGGGTCAAACTGCGTTCATTGGAAAAATGACCGAAGCGTGAATCTGCAAACCACGGCGGCATCTTTTTGGTCAGCACGGCAGATTTGATCGCCGCCGCCCACGGCCTCGCATCCTGGTAGGTGAGCAGCGGCATCGGTCCGATCTGGTTGGGCCGGTGACAGCTCTGACAGTTGTTCTGCAAGATCGGCAGCACATCTTTGTTGAAAGTGACCGGCGACGGCGAATCCGTGCCGGCCATGGCTGCCACACTCATCAATAAAACGGCTGCGAAAGTACGTATCATAATCCGCCCCTGAATTTTCCGGCTTAACGCCGCGTTTGATGGATCAGCTTCGCGTTCTGGTTAAAGGCCAAAACTGACGGTTAACAATCTAGCATAAGCTCTGGCCCTGGGTTGTGCTCATTTATGGCAATTTTGGCACTCATGGCAATTTGCTCGTATGTTCTTCCAGTAGTTCGATGCGAATGTGGTCTGGCCCCTCAATAAATGCGGTCTTGATCTTGCCGCCCAGAATCGAGTGTGGCCCATCGGTCACTTTGACGCCATCTTTCTTCAGCCGTTGCAACGTCTCTTGCAGGTGGTCAACGCTGAATCCCAGATGGTCTATGGAATGGTTCGTGCTAGGCTCCAGGTCGTCGCGTCCCTTCCAGGCATCCGGGAATGCAGCTTTTGCATTGCCCACTGGATAGATGATGATGTTGACCTCGTCCATGATCAGGCCCACAGAGGGCCCCGTCTGCCGTCCACAGCGGAAACGCGGTTCGGGTGAGGGAGGAGTTTGTCCTCGTCGTTGCAGGCCGAACTCCTTTATATACCACTCGCTCGCGGCAATTGGGTCCGGGCTTAACAGATGCACATGGCCAAAGTGTGTATTACCCGCGGCGGTGGTGTTGAGTTCGATGAGAGCATGGTCAGGCCCATCGATATAGGAGAAGAAGAAACGTCCATTCCCGCCTTTGCCGTCGCACTGATCGCTAATGTCGGTAATGGGCGTCTGGAACTTGGTCCCGCTGTCAATCTGCTTCTGATAGGTTTCCTTCATGTTGTCGCCGCCGCCCCAGCCTATATGCCAGATGGCAGAGGTAATCTCCGATTTGGGTGCGGTGTTGACTTTGGTAAAAAGAAGCCAGGATTTGTTGGCCCAGACGGCATCTTCGGCGCCAGCGAACTTTCGTTTTTCAGATTCCAGTTTGGTGGTGTAAAAGTTGATCGCAGCTTTTGGGTCGGTGCTGTTGAGATGGACGTGATGGAAATGGGCTAGCGGCGGGGCAGGTGGCTCCTGCGATTGCCCAATGAAGGCACCCGCGATCATTGTGAGACCGGCAATCCATGCCAGATTTGATTTAGTCATGCGCGGAAATTTTACACCTAGACTGAAGACACGTGTCAGCCCCAACCATCCCGGTCGGGATGGTTGGGGCTGATAAGAGTCTTCACACAAGATGATCCGCTACTAAGTAATGATGCATAAGGTGTAAGGTGGCCCCATGCCATGCAGCATGGAGCCACGGGATTGGTTTTGCTGCTGAGCTAGTAGCCAGTGGCTAGTGGCTAGCAGCTATCTGCCCCTCAGAGGCCCGAATATACTCGATGACCGAATCACTCCAGCCGTCGATGTGGGTCCACTTGCCATAGCCAACGCCATTCTTGTAGCTGGCTACGTTGATCAAGTATCCACGCGCTTTGGGGTTGGGCACCGGGTCGTGTGACTGCTCGTCGGTGATTACGATCAAACGATCGTAATCTTCCTTGATGTCGCCCAGCGCTTTGCCCAGGTAAGTCCCGCTGTGCGGCTGGCTTTGGTTGATTGCGTCGCGGAGAGCGAATCCCGAGCGATTCGGGACGCGCACCAGGCTGTCCGAGAAGCTGTACACACTTACCTTC
>DASZEU010000211.1:0-11292 GCA_035940535.1 Candidatus Angelobacter sp. | reverse complement strand
AGTGGTGCTTTGGTTGAACTTGCATGATAAAAAAATGGGCGTTATAGAATTTGGCCAAAATGAAGCTACAAGCAACTCCTCCTCAAAACGAACCGGAAGGCTTTCAGTCCGGCTCTGGAACACCGGGGCGAAGCTGGCCGTCTTCGGGCACGGGCCAAGCATAGCAAGACTTCCGAAGATCGGTTTTTTATTTTTAATGGTGCGCTCCGCTTCGCTGCGCGCAAGCCTACGGCGTGCGGAAGGAACTTTTTTATCAAGCTTACCCAGCACTTACGAGCCAGCGTGTGCGCGTGCGCCCACTCTGGCTCGACGTAGCTGGGCTACTTTCGTCCGCCCTATCGGGCTGTTCTTCTTCGGTTCTAACATTTTCATCCCCCTTGGGGGCGCCGCAAGCCAAGAAGGCACTCAACGTAGGTTTCGACTGCAGAGAAACGCAAAGTAGCGCAGAGCGGATTTGGTTTGGTGGCATTTTTCATTGGCGCAGTGGGAGTTTTTGTAACAAGGCTCGCTGACGGGCGATGAGCGCGTCGATTCCTGTGGTGGCGTATTCCATCATTTTTTTGAGCTGGGTTTCGTCAAACGGATGTTGTTCTGCCGTGGCCTGTATTTCTACGATCTTGTGCGATCCGGTCATCACAAAATTCAGGTCAACTTCGGCCCGGGAATCTTCTTCATAGCAGAGGTCCAGGAAGATCGATCCATCCACAATGCCAACGCTGATGGCGGCCACAAAGTCGCGTATCGGGGCTGAGGTCAGCGTGCCCGCCTCTACGAGTTTTTCCAGGGCCAGTCCCAGCGCGACAAACGCGCCGGTAATGGATGCTGTCCGAGTTCCACCGTCGGCCTGGATCACGTCGCAATCCAGGGTGATGGTGCGTTCGCCCAACTGGGTGAGGTCAACCACGCCACGCAGCGCCCGGCCGATCAGGCGCTGGATTTCATGGGTGCGGCCACTGATGCGTCCACGCGCGGATTCGCGAGGGGTGCGGGTCAGCGTGGAGCGCGGCAACATGCTGTATTCGGCGGTGACCCATCCCTTGCCCATGCCTTTCAGGAATGTGGGAACAACTTCTTCGATGGTGGCTGTGCAAATCACGCGAGTATTGCCAATTTCGATCAGTGCAGAGCCTTCAGCGGTCGCGATGTAATCGGGAATGATGTTGATGGGGCGCATCTGCTCGGGGTTGCGATTGTCAGAACGAAAGATCATTTTTTATCTCTTCATCTCTCTATATCAATGAGTTCAATATCTTCAATGGGACGACCGAGAAAGCGTCCTCCCAATCGGCGAAATTTGTCGACCGAGTCAGTGGCAAAGCAACGCATATTCCCCGCCGCTCCTGATGCGGGGGCTTGCAGGCATCCGGCAACCGCCCTGGCAGTGGACTCCGCCGAATCCACGATCTGCACCGGCGCGGGGACGATGCGGCGCAGCATGGGGCGCAGCAACGGATAGTGAGTACAGCCCAGCAGCAGGACATCGGCACCGTCTGCTCCGTTGCAAAATACTTCGTCAATGTAGATGTGGGCGACTTGCTCAGTGACTGGGTGGTCGATCCATCCTTCTTCCACCAGGGGCACGAGGAGAGGACAAGCCTTCTCGGTTGATTGAATGCCGCATGCCCCAAGAGCTCTCTCGTAAGCGTGGCTGGCGACGGTGGCCTCAGTGGCGATTACTGCGGCCTTCCTGGTTTTGGAGATTTCCGCAGCACGCTGAGCGCCGGGCGCGACCACGCCAATCACCGGAAGGGTGACGGCGGATTTGATTTGATCGAGCGCCAGAGCGGTGGCGGTATTACACGCAATGACCAGCATCTGCGCGCCACGCTCTTGAAGAAAATGGGCGCTGGAGATGGCGTACTTGGCCACGGTGTGGGCCGATTTCGATCCGTAAGGAAGCCGGGCGGTATCGCCAAAATAAAGATAGTCGGCTCCGGGTAAGACTGCCAGCAACTCGCGCAAGACAGTCAGGCCTCCAAAGCCGGAGTCAAAAACCCCGATGACAGGGGCCATAGCTATTCAAACTCCTTGGCGAGTTCATGCACCGAAGAGACATCGTAGAACGACATCAGGTCCACGTGTCCAGCTAGGGTTTCCCGGTCTGTGCCATCGACAATGAACTTTACGCGAGCGATCTCGGGGAGATTGGCGCTCAAGGTTTCGATCAGCGAGGTAATGGTCATCTCCTCTGGCAGGATTCCTGAAGGATGATTATCGGCGAACTGAGAGGTAGTATCGACAACCAGGGTATCGTGGTTGATGAGATAAACATTTTTTATATCAGTGCCCTTGCCCATCAGATGGGGCGAAGGACTTTGCAGGTACTGAGCCAGAACTGCCCGCAAGGCTTCCTTGGCGCGCAAGCTGCGCTCCTCGGGCATGAAGACAGTTACCTCACGCCAGCGCAGCGCTCGATCTTCATCGTAAGCCACGAGTATCTGAATGCGCTCCTGCTTGCCTCCTACGGGAGGGGCGACCGGGCGTTCGTCGGCTGCAATCTCTGTCTTGGCTTGCTCTTTATGGGTGATCTTGATGATAAAGATGCCGCTAACCAGAATGCCCACCAGCAACAAAGTAATGGCAATTTGAAAATGGCGGGGAATCACTTTGCCGCCTCGATCTGAGCGCGCGCATGGGCTATCCCGGTGGCCACTGAGGCAGCCACCTGGCTCTGCACTCTTGGATTAAGAAGATCTTGACTGTTGAGCCGATCAGCGGATAGTTCCACCGCAATGGCTGGCGCGACAATGTTGTTCAACGGACGCATAGGAGCCGTCAGGCTAATGCTCCGCACATCTCTTTTTTGCAACTCTCCTGTCACCGCCAGGGCAACTGTTTGGCTTTGGTTTAGAAAAGCTGACTGAGCCGTCTCCCAGGGCAGGAACTGCCCTGGTTTCGTGGTCGATTGCACACCGGGCGAGAAAGATGATGAAGATGCCAAAGACGAAGAGGTCAAAGCCGGAGTATAGACCCGCACTTCCTGTCCCGGCACACCGGCATGAATTGCGATATACATACCCGCATGTTGGGCATTGGTGAGTTCCGCGCGCTGCTCCAGGCTGAGATTAACGTCGGAGTCACGGAGCAGTCTTGCGGCAATTCCACGATCTTGCAATTCAGCTTTCAGTTTTCGGGCCATTGCCAGAGTCAGATCCTTTTCGTCTAGTTTGTCGGAGAGGAATGCGCCCCGGTCCGAGCCGCCGTGACTGGGATCAATCATCACAAAATAAACCGGAGAGCTGTGGCCCTGGTTTTGCGCAGGCATCTCTGCTGGTTGTGGAGACTGGGGAGTTACGGAAGTCTCAGGCGACGGCTGTACCACAGGCACCTGCTTGTTCAAGTCGGCGGTGGTTGGAGCAGGAGTTGGCAGGGTCTGGACAAGGATTGTTCTTCCGTCGCTTCCCACGGATACATTCAGGGCAGTGTCGCCGGTGATGGTTAAAGCAGCCATCCCATTTTCTTCAGAGAAGTTCAAGGAGCGAATTGCCTTATCGTCAAAGGGTTGATTCACCAAGTCAGAGATCAAGGGTTCCCGCTTAAAAAGGAGCTGGCTCTTGTTGCCTTCCTGATGGATCGAAGGGTTCACCGGCTGGCTAAAGCTCAAGACCAGCGAAGATCTCTCGGCCTTCTTCAACTCGGAGGTGAAGCGAACACTGGCATTTTCTACAAAGATTCTGCGTCCCGCAGGATGAAAATCAACGTTTTTATGGAGCAAGCTGCTCAGGATGGAGAAAGAGGCGCTTAGAGGAACCAAAACTCGGTTGTTCTCGGCCAGCACGCCACCGCCCAAGTCAATGGTGCTGCCTCTGATCTTGGCTGCATCTTTGCCTTCGGTGAAGCGAGCCTCAGCCTTATTCAATTGCACCGTCCAGTTGTTTCCTTGGGAGGGCGCTAGGGTCGCACCGAGAGGACCGAGCAAATCCATGAGGCCGATGTACATCTGTCCCTGGCGTTCGGTTACCTCTATCGAATACGTGGTTTGGAGCGTGTAAATGGTGAATTGCTTTGCGGGATCGGCCACCGAGAGCAGCAAAACACAACTGATCAGGACGAAGGCAGTCAGTATGCTGGCTCGCTTTTTACTCCAACGCATAAATGGTCATCCCGCTCAAGAGCTTGGGATAAAAATCAGTGGATTTCTGAGGCAGAACTTCACCGGAGAAAGCAATATCCCGCACCTGTTCAATACGGGCCGGGTTCATCAGAAATGCAACGTTGGCGCCCTGCCGCACCTGGGAGATGGCTTCAAATGCGTCGCGCTCATACCGGATGTGGTCCTGGTTGCGTATGGCCTCTTCGGAAATCCCCAGCACACGTTCCAGCAGGATCTTGTGTAATTGGATAACATCCAGCTCGCGCTGGCGAGAGGAGATTCCGCTTAACGCATCCTGCATGGCCCGCTTTTTGGCTTGCAAGAGATATGGCCCCTGCTTGATGACGGCCACAAAGGAGGTGCCGCGTTCGCCGGCTTCTTCCAGCAAGGTGGTGGCGCTTCTGCTTTCGGTACGCATATCGATGCGCTGAACTTCGAAGAACCTGCGAGCAGCTTCCAGCATGCGCTCGCGGTCAAAGTTCAGAAGTCCATGAACGATGCGGTGGGTGGGCAGAATGACCAAGCCGCGGCTCTCCATGCGGATGAAGGTCATCATCACGAACTCGTGAGGAGCGTGAGGAGAGACGGAGCCGGCTTGCTCGCGGCGTTCGTTTCTATAGGCCAGCGCGGTTTCATAGCGATGGTGGCCATCGGCGATCAGCAGCTTCTTGTCGCGCATGCGCTGCTGGATGGTCTCAATGATGGCCCGGTCATAGACGCGCCAAACCCGATGCAAAACCTCGTACTCGTCGAGGACAGCCATATCAGGTTCTTCTTCGGTTTCGAGCAGGTGCTCGATGGCGGCATCCGGGTCGCTGTAGAGCATGAAAATCTGGCCAAAATGAGCTTTGGTGTGGCGCAAGAGATTCAGCCGGTCTGCGCGGGGTTTGGACAGGGTCTGCTCATGGCGGTAGACGACGTTGTCCGAATAGTCATGAATTCTTCCCAATCCAATGAATCCACGCCGTTCCGCCAGATCGCGAGTGCCGGGCACGGTGAAAGTCTGGGAATAGAAATAAAACCCAGGCTCCGGGTCCTGCTTCAGGAGACCTCCGGCGCGCCAGTCGTTGAGATACTCTGCGGCACGAGTGTAGACATTGAACGAGGCGTTGTCAGTCTCGCCCTCGCGGCCACGAATGATGCGGACCAGATTATGCGGGCTCAAGTCGTAATAACGGGTTTGCATCTCTGGAGTAATCTTGTCATAAGGTTGCGTGACGACATCCTCCAGCCGAAGCTGGTGGGAGTCGTAACGAAGGGCTTTGAAGGGAGCTATCTCTGCCATTGCGAAAGAGGACCTACAGGCAATTTTATCAAGATCAAGCAGAAAACCTGTTGCTTGGGTTGAAACATCTTATTTTCTGTAAATCTGCGTTGCGGGAAACGACGCAGCGGTGTATGTTCAGTTTGCGCGCCACCTGTGATAATATCAGCAGAAATTGAGGTTCCATATGTCCCGCTTTGAGCGTCGCGGGTATGGTTCATCCCGTTCCCCCGAGCGACACAGTTCGCGCTGGACGCTACCGTTGCGCCCGGCAGTTGTTTTCCTGCTTTTTCTCGCTGCGGCGGTCGTGGCTGCGGCGCAGGACGTGAACGTCCACATTGAGCCCCGCAAAACAGAGCCGGCCAACACCACGGGCAAGCCCGACAATCCTTCTGCAAAATCTGATAAAGACGGCAAAGACACAAAAGATACAAAAGATACAAAAGATACAAAAGACAGCAAGGATGCTGCAAAAGATGGCAAGGATGGCGCACCTGAGCTCTCCCAAAGAGCGCACGCCAAACCGATTCTGGTTGATGTTGACCTGGTGCTGGTGAATGTTACCGTAACCGACGACTGGAACCGCATTGTCACCGGGCTGGAGAAAGACAATTTTGCCATTGTCGAGGGCAGCCAGACACAAGAGGTCAAACATTTTTCCAGCGAGGATGCTCCGATTTCTCTGGGCGTTATTTTTGACATGAGCGGCAGCATGTCGGACAAGATCGAGAAAGCCCGGGAGGCGGTGATTGAGTTTTTCAAGACCGCTAATCCGCAGGACGAGTTTTTCATGATTGCATTCTCGGATCGTCCCCAATTGACTGCGGACTTCACCAAATCGGTGGAAGATGTGCAAGCCAAGCTTGTGTATGTAACAGCGCAGGGACGCACCGCTTTGCTGGACGCCATCTACATGGGCGTGAACAAGATGAAGGATGCTCACAACAGCAAGAAGGCCCTGCTGATCATTTCCGATGGCGGTGACAATCACAGCCGCTACACCGAGAACGAGATCAAGTCGATGGTGAAAGAAGCCGATGTCCAAGTCTATGCGATCGGCCTCTTTACTCCTGGAGGCGCGGGCCAGCCAGAGGAAATTGCTGGTCCTGGTCTATTGAGCGACATCACCGAAGTGACCGGCGGCCGGATGTTTACGATCAACAATCCCAATGAGCTGGCCGATGTGGCCACGAAGATAGGCATAGAGCTGCGCAACCAATATGTGCTGGGTTACCGTCCAAAGAACAAGACCAAAGACGGCCATTGGCGCAAGATCAAAGTTAAGCTCATTCCGCCCAAAGGGCTGCCTCATCTGAATGTTTACTCTAAAACGGGATACTATGCGCCTTCGCAATAACGTTGTACGGGTCAGTTTCTGCCTGACGCTTGTATTGGCATCTTTTTCGTGGGCACAAGGGCAACAGGGTTCACAGGGCCAGCAGCAACCGGGACAGCAACAACAGGGCCAGCCTACGCCTCTGCCTTCGGATGTAGATCCGAACGATCCTGCTTTACCAGCATGGATGCGGCCAGCGACACCTCCTCCTACAGCGAAAGGTACCCCCACAACTCCTGGCGGAAACAATGTTCCCCCCAACCAGACCCAGGGCCAAGGCCAGAACGGGCAGGTGACGACCGGCAAAGGCGGCGGATTCACTTTTCGCAAGGACGTGGAAGAGGTCACGCTCCATGCCACGGTGGTGGACCAGAAGCAGCACTTGGTGACTGACCTGGGGCCAAGAAACTTTGTGATCTATGAAGATGATCAGCCCCAGCAGATTCTTCATTTTTCTCGTGAAGACGTTCCCGTTTCGCTGGGCATTCTCGTTGATAATTCTGGCTCCATGCGCGACAAACGCGCTGCGGTTACCAGGGCAGTGCTAAACCTGGTAAAAGCCAGCAATCGCGAGGACGAGGTTTTCATCGTGAATTTCAACGATGAACCGTTTCTCGATCAGGATTTCACCAACAGCGCCGACTTGATGCATGAAGCCCTGGAGAGAGTGGATTCCCGGGGCGGCACCGCGCTCTATGATTCGGTGATCGCATCGGCTGACCATCTGGCCAAGGGAGCAAGGCGGGAAAAGAAGGTCCTGCTGGTAATTACCGATGGCGAGGATAACGAGAGCCGCGAATCGTTGGAGCAAGCAATCCGTTCCGTGCAAAACGACAATGGGCCGACCATCTACACCATTGGCATTCTCGGCAGTGAAGGCCGGGAGCGCCGCGCCAAGCGCGCGTTAGAAGCTATGTCCGTCCAAACCGGCGGCGTGGCCTTCTTTCCCAAGAACCTGAGTGAAGTGGATGAGATCAGCCAAGCGGTGGCCCGCGACATACGCAACCAGTACACCATCAGCTACAAGCCCAGCAATCCCCAGGTCAATGGCGGTTACCGTAAAGTGAAAGTTGTAGCCAATGCCCCAGGCTACAAAGACCTGCAAGTGCGCACCCGCAGTGGATACTTTGCCAGCCAGCAAAGAGCGGCGAAATAGATTGGGTAATTTTGGTAATTGGGTAATTGATTGTGACAGGGCCTCGCACTAGCCGTGCCTTAAATGGCGCTCTTTTAGGATGTTGCAAATCTTTACATCGTAAATTCAGAACTGCTATACACGTACTCTTTCGCCCGAACCTGCTATGCTTCGTGACACGATCCTATGATCAAGCTCTTGCGGCTGACGAACTTTCGAAGTCATCTTCAGACAAACCTCCGCATGGAGCCCATCACTTTGATGGTCGGTCCGGCTGGTGCTGGCAAGTCCAATGTTTTCAAGGCGATGGTGGTTCTGCAGAACTCGATTCATAGAACGCTCGTGGAGGTATTTCCTCCCGGCTTGGGCGAGTTTCACTGGGTGCGCAGTCGCTGGGCAGGAGAGACAGACCCGATAGGCTTTGAAGTGCATATCGACGATTTGCCTGGATACCCCAATCGAACAGCGGAGTACGTACTCAAGGTTGCCAGTTCGCCTCCAGGCCTATATGTATTGGAGGAGACTTTAGCGTACAGAGATAACGGGCAGCGGGCTGAATGGGTCTTTCAGCGACGCCCAAACCGCACACAGATGGGAGAATTTGGTGTTGTGGAATGGAACATGCCAACAGTGCTGCATCGAGTGTGGCATGGTTCGCCTGGAGTCAATGCTGTTGCACCGAATGTCAAATTCGCTAGAGCCGTTGCGCAGGCTCTTTCCCGGTTCGGCTACTATCACTTAGAAGTTTCCGAGCTTAAATCACTTGGAATTGGGCAAGAAAGCGAACGTATAGGCTATTACGGTCAGGGTCTTCCTGAGTTTATTGCCTGGACTAAATCTGATCCTGAGCACACGCCAATTTATCAGGAGATTTTGGCTGAAATGCGCGAACTCGTCCCGTCTCTTGAATCAATCATTGTCACGCAAGTTGCAACGGACCGCCAGGGTTTGGCTTTTGTCTTTAAAGACCAACATGGCTATATAACAGCGCGAGACATGAGTGACGGCACAATGTTTACGCTCGGGATGCTCTGCTTGACACATGCACCGCAAAAGCCTCAGGTTCTCTGTGTCGAAGAGCCGGAAACAGGATTGCATCCTCGCCGTCTGCGTTGGTTATTTGAAAAATTTGTCACTCTCGCTTATCCATCAGACAGTGGGACCCCGACACAAGTATTGATGACGACTCATTCTCCTGTGTATGTCGATCTCTTCAAAGAAATGCTGCAATCCGTCCAAGTAGTAGAACAACACGACGGGCGGACAAAAATCACTCCGTTGGTAGATATCATGCAGCGTCTTCATCTTGACGAGAAGCAGGACAGTGAAGGCATCGGCTATCAATGGGCAACGGGTTTGTTTGAGGGACTTTGACATGCCGATTCTTGCAGGCTTTCATGTTGAAGGTAACGATTACCTCATCCTTCATGCTCTCGTGGCGAAATTACTTTCGGTTTCGGAAGAGGAGATTAACGTAGATTTTATCGATGCCCCAGGGCGCGGCTGGCAATTCGTACTTGAGCTAATCCCTAAAGCCTTGAAACGCTTCTATGGCCGGTGTGCCCAATTTGCGCTAATCGGTATAGATAACGATGGCAATATTGATTTGGATGAAACCGGCGTTGCTGAAGATCCTAAGCATCCTCGCCATGAGAACCACCCTGGTACCGCTATTATGGGTTGCCGATATTGCATGATTGCACAAGCAGTTTCTAAAGTTCGCCCTCAGCTCAATTGGGTGGCGAAGAAGACTGGTACTCATTGGCCTATTCTGATCGCTGTACCGGTAGAGATGATCGAAACCTGGCTACTAATACTCCAGGGCATGACTCACATTCAGCGAAGACCGAGAGGAATCCAAAAGCAGCGTTTATATGGCAAGCCCATTGCGACGAGGACCGATGTGCTTAGTATTGCGCTGCCATTGGTACGTTCCATTACTGAACAAGACATTGTGGGCCTCACGGAAGTTTCCGCAAGTTTCCGTGACTTTCACCAACAGATTGCCGGTGTGCAGGCTATCATCTGCGCAAATGCCGATTGCTGGTAATAATCAATTGACTTTCAGATCCCACCCCATTATTTGATCACTCAGTGAGTAGTGGCTGCTTAATACCTTACCAGTGCCTCGAAATCTTGTTTTCCATAATCCAAATTGGGTAGTTGGGTAATTTGTCACTTTGGGCCTGCGGCCCGCGAAAGCTCATGAAAATCAACTTTGCTATGTTGGAGCGTGGACAGAGTGGACGTTGTGGACAGAGTGGACGGAGTGGAGGCAGTGAACGATGTGATTTTCGACCCTGGTAAGTGGGTAATTGATTTACGGGATCTGGATTCCCATCGCTTTGCCAAGATCAGTCTGCTCTGCCTGGAGAGTCGACAATGCTTGCTCCAGCTTCTTGAGTACGGCCGCCAGGGTTTGGTTATCGGTGTTTCCTGCCTTAGCGCCATCCTTCAATGCTTGCTCTTGCTTGGCGAGATCGGCGTTGGCCTTGGCCAGTTTTTTGGTCAGTGCTTTGTAGGCAGACTTTTGCGGAGCAGAGAATTTCGCCACGAACTCTCTGCTGCCGTCATGGGCTTCCTGTACTGAATCTTGCAGGTCGTCCGCCGGATCGGAAAATTCGGGAGGCTTGCTTCCGGTTTCGATAATATGCAGGAAATCATGCGCCTGCTTGCGGGCGTTTTCCGTGTGTTTGCTCAGCACCTGGAACTGCGACACCTGGTCTGGAGTGGCTTGCAGGGCAAAGCCGCGCTCGAAGTCTTTGAGTTCCCCAGTGTCATTGGAGGATGCAGGGTTGCCAGAGTGATCGGCGGTTCGCTCTCCTGTGTGCCTCGCTCCCCGCTGGGCCTGGAGAAGTGGCGATGCTAACAACAACATGCTGCACAGGATAAGCGCGATCAATCGAATCACGGCCATTCGCCTTGGATGAGATGACTTGCATATTGTAATCGAAAGTGTTCAGCAGGTTCTCATTTCTGTTCGGCCGCCACAATTTTGGCCGTGGTGATCGCTTGTCCTACATGACGCTGGGTATGGTCGGCTACGTGAACCAGCAGGCCGCCGACTGTTGTTGGTAGTTGTTTCTTTCCGACAGCTCTTACCTCTTCTAACTGGGTCGAGTTGAACGATCTGACTCGTATAGCGCTGAGTGCGAAGGCATCTGCTAATTCCGAGAATAACTGGTTATGAGTACCGCCGGAGTCGAATTCGCTCTTGAGCAGTGCGATTTGATCACTGCTGAGTTGGCGGCCTTCTGCATAAGTCAATAGCCGGTCGAGGCTGCGGGCGATGTGCCGCAGATGGAATGCGACTGGAGCGATGCCCAATGGGCGGGCATTCAATTGCTCCTTGCTGAGGCGCCCGCACCAGCGTTCCAGGTCTTCCTGGGCCAATTCCAGAGCATGCAAGACTGCCCGCTGTACTGGAGGCACATCTTTCAATGTATCTCGCAACCAGGGTTCGG
>DASZEU010000210.1:0-14912 GCA_035940535.1 Candidatus Angelobacter sp. | reverse complement strand
GATAGTAGCCCAGCATGGTTCGGCGCTGTTCAGGCACCGAACCCAATGCTGGGTCACATTCCAACGAAAGAGGAGTCCCGTAGGGACGACTGAATCAATCTTAGGTCTTGCCCCAGCGACCGGTCGTCCCCTGTGGATAGCATCACATCAAAAATGGCCCGCTACTTCCGAGGTAAGTCCATTCCTGCTCCATCACGTAATGCTAAGATTGAAGCCTCTGAGCCCATTCATCCCATGAGAACCAGAATTACCTTTGGAATTGTCGGAACCGTGGTGATGGTTCTCTCCTGCCAATACATGCTTTCCGCACATTCGCCAGCGCGAGTGCAAGCGGCGCAGGCCGACGAAACCCGCTCCGTTTGGGATGGTGTGTACACCGCTGAGCAGGCGAAGCGCGGCCAAGAAGTTTACGGCAGCCAGTGTTCTACGTGCCACGGCGCAAAGCTTGAAGGAGTGGAAGATGCGCCATCGCTGGCCGGCAAGGGATTTCTGGACGGTTGGGATGGCTTGACAGTGGGCGCGTTGTTCGAAAAGATTCGGAAGAAAATGCCGCGAGATAATCCCGGACAACTCAGCCGCCAGCAATATCTCGACGTTGTGGCTTATATACTCGGCGCCAACACGTTTCCTGCCGGAAAGGCGGACCTCCCACAAGAGCTCGCGCCTCTCAAGCTGATTCGAATCGACGCCGTAAAGCTAGAACCAAAGAAATAGTAAACCGGACCTCAGTTGGTTTTCTTGAAGCTCACTGTGATCCAGGTCTCTACTTCTACCGGCTCCCCATTCAAAATGTAAGGGCGATATCGCCACTGCCCCACTGCCTCAAGCGCGGAACGCGTCAGCAATGGGTGTCCACTGATCAGGCTCAAGCTCTGGATGGACCCATCGCGGGAGATGATTGCATGCAACTTCACATCTCCTTGTATCCCGGCGCGCTGGGCCGGCGGTGGATATGTGGGGACAACTTTGTTGATCAGTTGGGCCTCAGAGAGTACCGAAACAGGAACCCGCGTGGGCGGCTTCTCCAGCGAGGGTACGACTCCAGTTCCATGACTGCCTTCTAAACACTTGGGGCATCCCCCCAGCCCGTTGCCAGAGCCGAAACGTAGTTCGGGGACCGGCTCATCAGGGCTGTCTGCGGGAACTGCGGGACCATAATGGATCTGGTTGGGTCCGCTGCTGAAGATCTGCACAACGCGAGGCTCCGCTGGTGGGCCAGGAGTCCTGGCTCCAGGCGTTCCAGAACTTGGCCGGGCCGCCTCGTGTGGCCGGTAGGTGGTTGGCGTGAATACCACGGTGCGCGCCGCAACCGGGATCACACCGGTGGTCAGCATAGGTATCACGATTAGCAAAGCAGTGGCAATCATCTGCAAGGCGAGAGCAGCAGCCATCGGCCAGCGACGACGCCTCTTTGACTGCGACGAAGATTCAAGAAGAGTTTCCCGAAACATAATTCCCTCCGTTGCAGGAATTTGACACCGGCAAGAAGGAAAAATGTTTCGGATTCAACAAGAAAATGGCCGCCAAAGTAGCGGCCATTGAAAAATAAATATAGGAACTATTGCGGCTTTTTCGGTGTCGCAGGAGCCGCAGGCGGGCGCGTCCCGGCGCCTGCAGGGCGGGTCGGCGTTGTGCCGCCGGGCTTGGCAGGCGAAGCAGCAACAGGATAGGCGGCATTATAGGCATCGACCAGTTCTTTGCTGATGTCAGTAGTCGGGCTGGCCCACATCACTGGACCTTGATTGGAAACATCGAGAATTACCGCAAAACTGTTGTCTTGGGCATACTTGGCCATGACATCACGCATCTTTTTGCCCAGCCGATTTAGCACTTCCTCTTGTGCCTGCTGGGCTTCTGCCTGGTAGTCTTCGCCATTGCGTTGGAGAGCCTTTTGCTTTTCGGTGGCTACCTTGATGCGGTTATTCCGCTCTTCTTCACTGAGCTTGTCGCCCTTTACCTGCAGATCGGCCTGCAATTTCTCGAGTTCATCCTGCTGCGCTTTTAGCTCATTTTCACGGGGGCCGAAGCGGGCCTGCATAGCCTCAAGCTCCTTTTTACCTTCATCGGTGCTGAAGATTGCATTCAGCATGCGCACAATGCCGACCTTGACGCTGGCCGCAGGAGCAGGTCCTGAAGACGAGGCGGACGTGCTACCGGCGGCGGTCCCGGCGACCTGTCCAACCGCAACCATCGAAAACAAAATGCATAGTCCCAGACTGAGAGCAAAAACATGGATATTGGACTTACTTGACATTGGGTGGTGGCTCCTCGCAAAGATCATTCGTCGCAAACGCGCTTTCAGTAAACCGCTTCATGAGTGCAGAGATCATCAATGGGGGCGAATATCTTGATTATAGGTTCCGCACTCCAACACAGTCAAACAGGTATAAGCCTCAAAATCGTTAGCATTAACAAGGTCTTGCTCAACTTCTCCCCGAGTTAAGGTTTCTTGGGCGGGGTATTAGCAACCGGAGTGCGAGCAGTCGGCGCTGCAGTAACTCCCGACGGCTGGGCTTGCGCTCCACTTTTCGGCGTCGCTGCGGGCGGCGGCACTGGCGATTGTGCGTTGTATGCATCCACGATCTGCTTGGTAATCACAGTCCCTGTATTCCACCACAGTATCGAACCCTGCTGAAGAGGGGAGACATCGAGCACTACGGAATAACCTTTACTGATGGCATATTTCTCCAGCAAAGGTGCCATTTTTAGATAAAGGCGGTTGAGGATGTCTTGCCTGGCTTGCTGGAACTCACCTTGAGCATCTTCGTAATTGCGCTGCCAGGCTTTTTGCTTCGCCTCGATGGTCCTTATCTGGCTGGCTCGCTGCTCTTCGGTGAGCTTGGCGGATTGCGCATCGAGTTGTTTTTTCAGCCGGTCGATTTCTTCGCTGAGGCCTTTGAGTTCAGCGTCCTTCGGCACAAACTTTTTACCCAGATCCTCAAGTTCCTTTTGGCCTTCGTTGGTGACCTGCACGGCCTCCAGAATATCGATCAAGCCGATCTTGGTGGGCACAGGGGCTGTCGCTGAACCGCCGGCCGCTGGCGCCGTCTGCCCCAGTGATGCGACAGGGAATGAAACTATGAGAGCAAGACTCACAACCGCAATGTGTAGGTTAAACTTGGCTGGCATGAATTGATGTACTCCTCAGAACGTAGTGCTGATGGTAAACCGGAAAGTTTTGCGGGGCTCCTTCAGCTTGAAATCCTGCGAAAACACGGCCAAAGCGTTTTGGAAGGTGAAGTCCCCGGCGCCGCCTGCGGGGAACATGCTCCGTGTGATGATATTCGGCGTATTGATGGTTTTATCGAGAAGCAAAGGATTGTAAGCGTAATAGATACGGAACGGCGCTTGCACAATTGGCAAAAGCACCTGGAGTTCCAGCCCCGTGGACATACGCGGCACGTAATTGGTGCCAGCCACCGGCTTCAAATCGCCGCTGAAAGTCAAAGGACTTCCGCCCGTGCACTGGAAATTGGAGAAGCCAGGGCAACCGAAAACTGTGCTGTTGAGCTGTGCCAGCGAATCAGGAGCGATTTTCAACTGAGAGGCCCGTAACGCGGTATTCATGCCCAGGTCGACAAAAGGCACGATATCCACTGGGCCGATGAGCTTGATGCGGTATTCAAAGTTGCCGACAACGCTGGTATCTCCGCCAGGGAAGGTAATGCTGGTGACCGGCAGAGGAACCTGAACGCTTCCTTTGCGAGGGTTGGTGGGATCCACGGGAACCGGTGTGCCGTCCGGGTTGGTCAAGGTCAAGTTCTGGACGGTGTTAACAAAGACATAAGGAGAAACAGTGCGGATATCGAATCCCCGCAGATCGTTATCACCGCCTAGATAAGAGCGCTGGTAGGGCGGCGCTACCCTGCCTTGCCAGCCGCTGATAAAGCTTCCCTGAAGGTGGATTCCCAATCGATTCTGTTTGAACAGAGGCTTCCACTGAGTATAGGTAACAATGGGACGGATGAAGCTTACATTCCCTCCAATTCCGGCGACCTCCGTACTGACAATGAAGCTTCTGCCCCGAGTTGGGCGGATAGGACTGTCAATGGTGCTGAAGCCGTAACTGGGACTGATGGAACTGGTCACGATGCCACTAAGAGCGTTCGGCCCGGAGATGCTACGGAAATTGATGGTCTGGAAAAATGTCCGGGAAGCGTCGCTGAATACGGTCAAGCTGGAATTATCCAGGTTATAACTGATGCTGACGCGCTTAAACGAACGCAACAGGTAACTCGCGGACGCCGTGAATCCGGTGCTCGACTGACTGAAGTTCTGGAGCTGGTTCAAAACGCTGGTTGGAAGATTCTGCTGCTGCCCGGTAGCAATTGCCAGTTGTTGCGCTTGGTTGAAATCAAACTTGCGATTGTAGACCGTGAACCCGAGCTGAATGGGGCGGTCCTTAAGATAAGGCTCGGTGAAGCCGAAGAGAATATTGCGCGAACGATTGCCAACACTGCCTTCAACGGTGAGCGTCTCGCCCAGACCCAAGAAATTGTTAGTCTGGTAGTTCAATCCAATGAATGATCCAGCCAAGCCGCTGACTCCACCGGTGAGGCCGATGCTGTTCTTGCCTTTTTCTTTGACCTTGACCGTCAGGTCAACCGTGCCATTCTGGTCATCAATCTTGCGTTCGGTGTCGTCTTCCGCTTTCAATGCTTCGAAATAGTTGAGCTGGTTGAGGCGCAGGACACTGAGCTCCCACAGTCGGCTGTTGAATACCTGGCCTTCCTGCACCAGCAGCTCGCGCCTTATCACGCGGTCGCGCGTGGTGGTGTTTCCCTGAAACTCGATCCTGCGGATAAAGAACGGCTTGCCTTCCTCAACGTCTACATTCAAAGTGAGTAGCTTCTTCTCGTCATCGATCTGAGTGTCTGGGACGGCAGTAAAGTTGATGTAGCCGATCTCGCCGTAAGCCTTGCGGAGATTGTCGATTCCCTTCTGGATCAGGTGGGTGTCGAAGACATCGCCATCTTTGATGGGAAAGAGCTGACGCAGCAACGCCGCATTCTGAATGGCCTTATTGTTGGTAAAGTGGATGGCCTTGAGCTTGTATTTGTCCCCTTCCTCGATCGGGATCGTGATGTCCATGGCTTTCCCATTCCCTTTCTGGATGAAGGGAACGCGGAGAGTGCTGTGTTTGTCCCGGAGCTTCGTAGCGGGATCTTCCACTAAGGCCTTAAAGTAGCCGTGATGCCGGAGGGCGTCGCGGACGCGCTCCGCGTCCTCTTCCAGCTTGGAGGCGTCAAAGGTCCTGGCAAAAAGGTTTTCGAGGAAAATCGAGCTGGGAATGCCGATGGGATGCAGGTTCTTCATGGCTGCCCGTAACTCGCGGGTGGAAACGTGTTTATTCCCCTGAAAACGGATCTTTCCAACTTTGATCTTCGGCCCTTCTTTTACGGTGAAGGTAAGTCCCACGGACGCCGGCGGTATGTTCTGCACCTGTACCTGGATAGTGGCGAACTGGCGGCCATGCTCTGCCAGCAACTCCTGCAACGCTACTTTGGCTTTGATTACCTTGGTCGGATCGTAGGGACTCTCCACGGTCAGTGGAACTTTGGCTTTCTTGAACCGCTCCAGGACGTCGCTGGTGGAGACGGAGTTCAGGCCGTGGTATTCAACCGTGCGGATGGTGGGTTTTTCGCGAACGTAGAAGTAGATTAACCAGCCCTTCTCCGTGGCCTGTCGCTCGATCCTGACATCCTCAAAATAGCCGGTATTCCATACGGATCGCAGGTCCCGCTCCAGGGCATTCGCATCGTAAATGTCGCCCTTGCGCGTATAAATCTTGGCCATAATACTTTCCTTCGGAATGCGCCTGTTCCCGACGGGTGTTATATCTTCGATAATTTGCCCACTCTGTTGGGCCTGCGAAGAGACAAAACAGCCTAGAAGAGAGCCAACGAGCAGCGCGATGCGCGCCGCCCAGGAAGCATAGCTCGGCCTGGTTTTTTTGAAAAACAGCAATGTATGGCTACCCTCAGAACAAGTTGGGAAAGTTTCGATTATACGGAAGATATTGCGGAAGCGCCACTTATGAAGATTGACCACGCTCTTGTCGCCTCTCAGGGGGGAAAATTACACACTCCTGCGACTCATAGAACGCTTCTCAAAAGCAAACTTGCAAGCTTTTTCTACTTTTTTGTCGGCATCAGAAACCGGGGGGCACCGGGGGGCCGACATAGTTGCAAACTCTAGAGAGATGATTCTATTGTGATTCAGCAGCTCTGGAGTGACTGGAAGTTGCTGATCCAGACTCGCTCAAGAAAATTGATGGAAAAAAATCGTGAACAAATCTTCGTCCTTTTTTGCACGTTCAGTTATTCAGGTTTTTGCAACCCTATCGGTTTTCATAGTCGCATCATTTGGGCAAACACCTACACCGACACCCACGCCCTCCCCAACACCGACCGTAACGCTCCCTCTGACACGGAATAGCTGCCAAACCACTACGGTTGGCGGACCTGGGGTAGTCCTCAAATGCCACTGGGACGACGGCAAAGGCTGCTCTGCAAACGCTGCGGTCTTCACGCTCCCGGACCGCAGCTGCGTAGCACCCGATCCTTCTGATCCACTTCAACGGTGGGCGTTGGTGCACAGTTCTGCCACTGGAAACACCACCGTTACTACCACTGAAAGGTGCGCGCCTTCGGTTGTATCGATCCCTTTTTGCGATGGCACGATTTTATCCAGGACCACTGAGGTTACCACTACAACAACTACCACTGGTGGAGGTGGCGGCAGCTCAACCGACCCCTGTCTAGGCAGCCAGGGGCCTGATCAAGGAACAGGGACCGGTTTCACAACGCCTGGGCCAGGGGCCGATCCGACCTGCAGCCCCATCATCATTGATACTGAAGGGGAAGGCTTTCACCTAACCTCCGCTGATGATGGCGTTTTGTTTGACATCCGTGGAGACGGCCATCCGATCCGTATCGCTTGGACTACCGAAGGGTCCCATAATGCTTTTCTCGCCCTTGACCGCAATCATAACGGGAAAATCGACAGTGGCTTGGAGTTGTTTGGGAACTTTACACCACAGCCCAAATCGTCCGAACCCAATGGATTCCTGGCGCTGGCTGAGTTCGATAAACCCGAGAATGGCGGCAACGACGACGGTATTATTGACCAGCGCGATGCGGTTTTTTCGCATTTGTTACTTTGGATCGACGAGAATCACGACGGAATCTCGCAGCCGAATGAACTCCACACACTGCCGGAGTTGGGTATTTTCTCTCTAAGCGTGAACTACAAGGAATCACGACGGCGAGACGATTTCGGAAATGTCTTCCGCTTCAAAGCAAAGGTGAATCCAGCAGATCGCGATGATCATTCAGAGGCGGGTCGCTGGGCGTATGACGTTTTCCTCGTTACAAAATGATCGTAAAGTGAGATGGGGGCGCGTAACGAGCGCTCCCATCTGGGTGTTCTTAGCAAATGGCTAAGATAGGCCAACTACCACCGGACACTTTCCATCTAATGTCAATGAGTGCCGAAGTTAGCAAGTGCCAGGGGAAAAAACATATCGTTCGGGTGAGCAGGTCCCCAGTACCGGACTTTACCGCGTCTCCCATTACCAGCACCGTATGCCGCACGATGCGGTTCTCCGGCGCGGCGAGGTCTTTCCCGCCTGCAACAAATGCGGAGAACGGGTCACATTCAAGCTTTCCGCAAACGCCGAACCCATCTCCAATGACCAGGATTTTCTCCTGAGTGTCGCCTAATTGGCTTTTTCGACTTCCACCAAACAGGAATAAAGGCTTGGTCCGGCGCCAATATCAGTCAGCGTTTCTGAAGTCAGGGCATTGATGCTCTTGCCATCAGGCGCCAGCCGGGCCCAGTTCAACCGAGCCGCCACAACGCCCCGCTGCACCGATCCGTTTACATGGGCGCGCAGCCGCACCTCGCCCCGGTCATTGAACACCCGCACCCAATCACCCTCATGGATGCCCCGCCCCTCAGCATCTTCAGAGGTCATTTCCAGCAGCTCTGGCCGCTCCATCGGTTGCAAAGAGCTTTGGTTGGCAAACGTGGTATTCAGAAAGTTGTCAGCCTTGCGGGAGAGCAGTTCCAGAGGATAGCGCTTGGCATTTTCTGTATGCCTCGATTCCTCCGGGGGCACAAACGAAGCGATCGGATCCAACCCGCTGTTGGCCAAAGCCTGGCTGTAGAGTTCTGCTTTGCCGCTGGGCGTAGGGAAGCCGCCGTTCGCGAAGGGCAGAAAAGGTCCGTCGCCCACATTGAGGCGAATGTGACCTTCTGTTTCCAGCCGTTCTCGGGTGATTCCCTCAAGCCAGGACGTTTGGCCTACAGGGCTCAAAGCACCATCCATCATCTCGTCCACGGTCTGGCTGAAACAAGGATCGGTAAATCCCATGCGTTGCGCCAGCTCCCGAAACAGATCAGTGTTGGACTTGCACTCACCCAACGGGGCGATAGCCTGATTGGAAACCTGGAGATGGTAATGCCCATAAGAAGTCTGCAGGTCCTTGTGCTCGAAAAATGTTGTGGCCGGCAAAACGATATCCGCGTAATCGGCGGTGTCCGTGAGAAATTGCTCGTGCACAACGGTGAACAGATCAGGCCGCAAAAATCCCTTGATCACATCGTTGTGGTTGGGCGCGACCGCAGCCGGATTCGAGTTGTAGACAAAAACAGCCTTGACCGGAGGATCATCGAGATGGGTAAGCGCCTTGCCCAATTCCGACATATTCACCACGCGGGCAACTCGTTTTAACGGACTCTTGAGCATCAGGTCGGGCCTTTCAACGGATTTCTTGTCCAACGGATAGGCGCCGCTGGTCGAGAGTTGAAGTCCGCCGCCTGGCTCCTTCCATGACCCGGTAATGCACGGCAGCATGGTGATGGCGCGCACCGCCATGCCTCCATTTTGCGAACGCTGCACACCATAGTTGACCCTGATCACCGCTGGCCGCACGGTGGCATATTCGCGTGCCAATTTCTCGATGTCCGCTATGGCAATCCCGGTCCATTGTGCGACGCGCTGAGGAGGATATTCCTGCACCCGCTGGCGCAACTCATCAAAGCCCAGCGTGTAGCTGGAAACATAATCAGCGTCATAAAGGTTTTCATTGATGATGACATGCATCATCGCCAGGGCCAGGGCTACGTCTGTTCCCGGATTGATAGGGAGATACCAGTCGGCGCAATGGGCGGTACGCGTCTTGTAAGGGTCGATGACAACCAGCTTTGCTCCTTGCCGCCGCGCCTCTTCTATGAATGGCCACAGGTGAATATTGTTCCCGTGAATGTTTGCGCCCCAGGCGATGATGTATTTTGATTCGCGGAACTGCTCTGGCTCAGTCCCCATCTTGCGGCCAAGAACTGTGAGCAGCGCGTCGCCGCCGGCAGTTGCACAAATCGTGCGATTAAGTTGCGAAGCGCCCAGCCGATGGAAAAACCGGTGGGCCATTCCCGTATTGCTCAAGAGGGCCAGCGTGCCACCGTAAGAATAAGGAAGAATCGACTCCGGCCCAAACTCATCTGCGATGCCCTTAAGGCGCGTTGTAATCTCGTCAAAGGCTTCTTCCCAGGAGATGCGGGTGAATCCGGCAGCATCGCCTTTGCTCGGCCCTTTCGGCTTTGTGCGCCGCATGGGATAGAGCACGCGGTCGGGTGAATACACGCGGTCCAGATATTTCGTAACCTTGGCACAAAGAAAGCCACGAGTCGTAGGATGGGTAGGATCACCCTGAATCCGGGTTGCGCGTCCATCTTCAACCGTAATCAGGACCCCGCAAGCGTCAGGACAATCATGGGGGCAGGCGCCGTAGATCACACGCTTCATAAGATCATTATAGAGGTGAGGCAGTTTGCCGGATAGATGATTTAGGATTCAAGGTTGATCCATGGCTGTTTAAGAAGTGAACAACGTTGGACACTGAAATGCTTAGCGCCGGAGGCGCGTTAACAAATTAGCCCAAGGTGAAACGCAGTGGAGCCCTGGGAAAACCTCAGAACAGAGACCAGAGCCCCAGCGGGGCGGGTACATCTGAACCGAAAGACAACAACGATTTTGCGGTCAGAGAACTAGCGCAGCATCCTCAACCGTAAATAGAGGAGTCTCAAGCATGATTGTAAAACTGAAACCGGACATGGAAGCTGGCTTGACAGCCGAAGCACAGGCCCGCGGGCTGTCGCTTGAAGCATACCTTGAGCAAGTCATTCAGGACCACGCAATTAGTGTTCCAGCCCTTTCAGGGGAAGCGTGGGAAAAAGAATTCGATGCGTGGGTCAACAGCTTTCCAGACACTCCAGTTCTTTCTGACGAAGCTATTTCTCGGGATAGCCTGTACCCAGATCGCTGGTGATTTCACACCGTCATTAATTCCTTCTCTTTGTTCTTCGACAGGTCTTCCATCTTCTTGATTTCGTCGTCGGTGAGCTTTTGGATTTCTTCCAGGGCGCGGCGTTCTTCGTCTTCGGCGATCTTCTTGTCCTTCATCGCCTTCTTGATGGCCTCGTTGCCGTCGCGGCGGATATTACGGACTGCGGTGCGATGGTCTTCCAAAATTTTATGCAGATGCTTCACCATATCTTTACGGCGCTCTTCGGTAAGCGCGGGAATGGGAATGCGGATGACCTTGCCGTCATTCTGCGGGTTAAGGCCGAGACCGGCGCTGCGGATGGCCTTTTCAATGTCGCCCATAATGCTGGGATCAAACGGCTGCACGGTTAGCAACTGGGCCTCCGGCGCATGTACCTGCGAAACCTGGTTCAGTGGCATCTCGGAGCCGTAGCAGGCGACTTTTACCGTGTCTACCATGTGCACAGAGGCGCGACCCGTGCGCGCGGCAGCGAGGTTTGCGCGGAAGTCCTCGACCGCCTTGTCCATGCGGCTCTTAAGCTGCTGATAGGTCTCTTTTAGGGCGGGATTGTTCGCCATTACTGATTGTGCCATGTTCGAATAGCCTCACTGTAAAAGTTAACGCAAATAAATGATTATATCTTGAGGCTCCTTGCTGGTTCTTTGAACGCATAGAAAATGTATCTGCGCATTGAACAACGGTTCCGCACCCAGGCCAGCGTACACATAGGAAGTTGATTGTGTCAGGGCACGGCCTGTCCTGAGGTTCGCCGAAGGAAGTTTACTTGTGCCGCAAGACGTTTAGAATCAATCGGGCTTTAGCCCCTGAGGCCCCTCTGTCAGTTACAACAATGATTTTTTCCGCAAGCTCTTTAATCGCGCCCGAAAAGTCTTAATGAATACAGGATGTTAGCCACTGTCGCTGCTGGACTGAGATATCAATCTGGAGTCTGGTCTAAGAGCGCTTGAACATCGCGTGAAGTGTGAAGGACCCGAAGGATTTGAAGCGGCTTGGTTTGAAACCGGTAAACGATTAGATATGAATAAACAAGAAAGAATTTATGCCGTTTGTCGGCAAGATCTTCTCTGAAATGGCCGATATCGGGTGCTTTTGCCAGTTTGTCAAATGATTTCTCAATTGCATCCAGCACTCGACTGGCAGCATCGATGCTGTCTTCTACCAGATAGTCCAAAATTTGGTCTAAGTCGTGTTCTGCCTGAGAGGTAAGAACGAATGGCTTCATCGCTGTGCCGTCTTCCGTAGCTTGTATTTGCGACGAATTTCTGCCAAAACCTTCGGTCCATCCACAAATCCCCCCCGATCAGCCTCCTCTATACCCCTGGCAATTTCCTTTTTGAGCTCCATCAGCCTGATTTTCTTCAATTCTTCACGTTCTTTGAGCAAGCGCAAGCCTTCCCGCAAGATCTCGCTCTGGGACTGATACAGTCCAGTCTTCAGCAGTTTTGCAACAAACTCATCGAGCGTCGGTCCTAAATTAACATTCATAGGCCCACTGTAATGTCATTAACAATAATTGTCAATTTCTGATAATACCAAAGGTCATTGTGCCAAATAACTAAATTACCTACTTCACAATTTACTCAATTCCTCGCGATCTCCCTCACCAGCGCCAGCCCTTCTTCCTTGGTGCTGATTGACCCATCCAACTGTGCATCTTCTACTGCTGTAAGCAATTCCTTAAATCTCGGGCCGGGCTTGTAGCCTGCACCGATCAGGTCGTCTCCATTGATTAGCGGCTTGGGACGAATCTGTTCTTCCGGCATGACCGAGAGTTGGTGCCGGGCAAAGTCATAAAGACCAAGGTCTCGGTGGCTGCTCAGGCAATCCAGGCGATGCAGTTCCAGATGTTCATGGAATTCTGGCAGCCGCAGGAAGCGTTTCAGGGTTGAAGGCTTCATGCGCTGCACATCGCCAAAGCGCATGTGATTGGCGACCAGGCAGCAAACCTGTTCGGTCTCGTCGTTGGAGAGCCGGAATCGGCGGCAGATATCCTCTGCCATTTTCGTTCCTACCTCGGCGTGCTGGTCGAACCGGATACGGTCAGGTGCGACACGAAACGTAGGAGGCTTGCCCACGTCGTGCAAGAGAACCCCCAGAGCCAAGGTCGTGGAACAATTAGCCTGCAAGCCTTCCAGCAGCAGCAGGGTATGTACCCAGACATCGCCCTCCGGGTGAAACTGCGGAGGTTGCTGCACTCCCTGCATCCGCTTGATCTCCGGCAAGACCTGCTCGAGCAGCCCGGTTTCATCTAGCAACTCAAAGGCCCGGCGCGCCCGGCCTTCGGTGAGCATTTTCAAGATCTCGTCGCGAATCCGTTCGCAGCTAACCTGATGGATGTGCGTTGCCGAACGCTTGATTTCGGCCAGCGTGGCCGCTTCGATGGTGTATCCGAAGCGCGCCGCGAAGCGCACCGCCCGCAACATCCGCAATTTGTCCTCGGTAAAGCGTTCGCGCGGATTACCAATCGTCCGTATGATCCCGAGTTCCAGGTCTTGGCGCCCACCGACATAATCGAACACTTCTTTGGAAATCGGATCAAGCAACAGCCCATTGATGGTGAAGTCGCGGCGCTGGACATCGGTTTGCGCATCTTTGCTGAATTGCACCTGGTCAGGATGACGTCCATCGGAATACAAACCGTCGCTGCGAAACGTGGCTACCTCAATAGCGTAGTTGTCTCTTTCCCTGTCCGCGCCTTCTCGGCGGATTGGAACCAGCACCACGCCGAACTTGGCCCCCACAGCGTAGGTCTGGGGAAAAATACGCATCACCTCCTGTGGCGTTGCAGAAGTAGCCACGTCGTAGTCCGCAGGTTCCCTGCCAAGAATCAGGTCCCGGACGCATCCACCAGCCAGATAAGCAGAGTACCCCGCCGCGCGCAGTTCCTTGACGATCTGCGTGGCATGGTTCGCTTTGTCGGATGAGAGGTTCATGCAATTGCCAAAATTGCCATAATTACTAAAGACGGCTCGGCGGATTTTCCATCTTACAATCAATAAATTATTGCAATTCTGGCAATCATGGCAATTTAAGATAGATCTATGGCCGAGACATCCATTCTAGGCATCGAGTCTTCCTGCGATGAAACCGCTGCCGCAGTAGTGAGCTCCGGAGAGGTGTTGCTCTCGAATGTCGTCTTGTCTCAGATTGCCACTCATCAGCCCTACGGAGGCGTAGTGCCCGAATTGGCGTCGCGAGAGCATCTGCGGGCCATTGTCCCGGTCGTGCGACGCGCACTCCAAGATGCCGGAGAAACATACCACTCCATCGACGCTATTGCGGTGACCCAAGGGCCGGGGCTGGCAGGGGCCTTGCTCGTGGGGATCAGCTATGCCAAGGCGCTGGCGTTCGCTCTGGAAAAGCCGCTGATTACCGTCAACCACCTGGAAGGCCACATCCACGCTGTGTTGCTGGAGGAGCGGCAAAAAGGCAACTTCCAGATCGATTTTCCCTTGCTGGCGCTGGTGGTTTCTGGCGGACATACGCACTTGTTCCTGGCAAATCAGCAGGAAGGCGGTTGGGTCTACGAAAACATCGGCCGTACCCGCGATGATGCTGCCGGCGAAGCCTTCGACAAGGTGTCTAAGCTGCTCGCATTGGGTTACCCCGGAGGCCCAATCATCGATGCCTTGGCCCGCCACGGAAATCCGAAGGCCGTACCTTTTGGCCTTGTCCAGATCAAACACCACAATCGCAGCGTCCCCAAAGACCGCCAGACCCCTTACGATTTTTCCTTCAGCGGGATCAAGACGGCAGTGCTGCGATACGTGGAGCTTGAAGGGATGCGCGATACCATTTCTGCGCGGCAGACGGCCCTCTCTGGAATGACCCATCCCAAGGCCCAAGATGTCTTGGCTTTGTGCGATCAGAAGACGCTCGACCTAATTGCATCTTTTCAGAGGGCCGTAACCGAGGATCTCGTGGCCAAAACGCTGGAAGCTGCACGCGAACGGGACGTGCGGACCCTGTTCGTTACAGGTGGAGTGGCTGCCAACAGCGAGTTGCGCACAACGTTCGAAGCTGAAGCCGCAAAGGAAGGTCTGCCGGTGTATTTTCCCTCGCGCAAGCTCTCGACCGACAACGCAGCCATGATCGCAGCCGCCGCCTATCCAAAATTTCTCATGCAGAGTTTTGCCTCCCCGAATTTCTCGGCGGAGGCCTCGTTGCCATTGAAATGATCAAGGGGTTTAGCCCCGGCGGTGCCGGTTAGCAGCAAGTTTTCTGCAAGCTCTACTGAAGTACACGAGTCCACTACGACAAACAAATGATGAAAACTTGGAAGGCAGAGCGGTTCCATGCGCGCAAGTTGGAACATTCTTTGGCCGAACCAAAGTCATATCGCCGAGGCGGTGTGCCGAAAAGCAAAGAACTTAGGCTTCTTCTGTTTCTTCCGTTCCTATGTTCTCTTCAATCGCCATATCTTTGAACTCGCTGGAGTCAAAGACATCGCCGCATTCCTGGCATTCAACAAATTCTGCGTCTTCCTCGCGCGCCACGACACGCACACGCGGGTGCCTGCAAAGTTTCTCCATATCCGTTGGTTCGGAAGGTCGCTTCGTGATT
>DASZEU010000209.1:0-8787 GCA_035940535.1 Candidatus Angelobacter sp. | reverse complement strand
GGCCGGCATCTTCGCGGGCCGGGGTTTGGGCGCTCAGTTGCTGGAAGCAAGTGCAAAGGAGCAGTGCAAATAAAAGTTTAGTTGTTTTCATCGATGGCTGCGGATTATAACAGTCCATCTTTTGCTTGCACGGAGAATAAGAGCTGAACTTGGGCGCTCGATGCTAATAATCGGTTAAGGCCCAACGGCGGCAGGGTCTAACTAGCCAACGGCAGCTCACAGCAAGAATTCCGATCTTGTAAACCCCTTCACATCCTCGATGGCATTGCCAGTTACTAAAGGACATGCCCGAATGTCACCTCGTTAACTTGCGATCCCCAATTGAAAGCGGTATCAAGAAATGAGACAGTCGATAGTCGTATCAGTGCGAGACAAAATGGAACGAACGAATCCCTGCCCGCATTTAGTGGTAGATAAGTTTGGCCACTGTGAGAACTGCTTCGAGGTGGCGGTTGATTGTTTGAAGGCAATAAAAACTTTCAAACCTACGAAAGAAGCAGAAAAGGGACTCTACTATCTTGCCACGTATGCTGACAGCGACAGTCACGGTGTCATGGGATGCGAACACAGGCATCAAACGATATATTCCGCCACAGCTTGCATTTCAAAGGCTGGCGGCTACGTTGTTGCCGTTGAAAACGGGGAGGAGCGGTCGTTAACTGACTTGGAAGAGGCGCAGTTTCAAGCTGCCATGTCTGGCAAAATTGACTCCAAGCGAAGAGCTGCTCTTGATCAGCTCATCCTCCTGTTGATGGTAAAGCTCGGGCTTCAACGGATTTGCTAGATCGTTCCATTCAAAATTGCCATAAACTGCCAGAATTGCCAAAACTTAAAAACTAAACTCGCATTCATTACGTCCTTCAAAGGCGACCCGTCTCATTTCCCACGAAACAAAAAGACCAGCTCGATCACCAGGATGATGACTACCATGACTTCCAGCAAAAATCCTCGCGACTGATGGAATTGTTCGATCATGAAGTCATAAAGCTCATCTGCGGTCCGCAGTTTTTCGTGGACTAACGCCAGGTACTCAGCCACTCCGATTTTGGTGGAAGAAAGTTTGTAAAGGCGAGCAGAAAACATGTCGCCGACGAACTTCAAGGCATTGGTGGTGTGCTCGGTTAGCTGGGTCACCTCTAGGGAAACAGTACGCAGGCGAGCAGCAGCCGGACGCATTCGCCATCCTGCCCGCAACCCACCGCGGCCCTGGAGAAACCGATATGCATCGGTCAGTTCGCGTGTGAGCAGGTCGTCATAATGGCGAAACTGCAACAACTGCGAATTTGCGTACTCCAAGAGGCGGATGGCGCTCTCCGCGCCGGCTTCCGTGTCATAAACGAATGCCGTATTCCAGCCGACGACCACCAGATCATTGGGGTAATACGACATGCTGGCTTGGAGCACCTCGGTACGTTCAGCGTCAGAGAGCGGAAGCACTTCACCGCTCACAACTTGACTGACTTCTCCGCCTTGCTCGCGCATCAACTCCACGGCGAGGCGATCTTCGGAAGAAACGAGGTGAAAGATGTAATAGTCTTCGCTGAGCCAGTTCTCATAAGGTCTGCGCAGCGCAACCCTTACATGGGCAAGGCGCTGCTTGGCCAGCCGGAGCGTAAGCTCGTCAAAGACGGTGCTGGAGGTCCAGCGAGCGGCCAGTTGCTGCAAGTCTTTCCAAGAGCCTGAATAGGGACGGCGAAGCAATACGCTGACCACGCCATAATCGTAGTACTGCATGGCCACGTCAAAGCGCTCTCCACTTTCAAGCGTAACCGGCTCAAGCTATTCGATCACCGGGGGCCGCTCAAACTTCACATATTCAGGAGTGGTGTGCTTGAATGCATGCGCTGGCCGCCTTCCGCCAACAAGAGGACGCAGATCTGAAAGACTGATCTCATCACAGACGTCATAAAGGGTGAGCACCGAGATGAAGCCTTGGAACATGAGGGGAATTTCTAATTTCTAATTTCTAATTTCTAATTTTTGAAACACCAGCTACTTGCTACTGGCTGCTGGCTGCTAGCTTAAACCGTTCTGATAGTGACTGTGTAACAGGTTTGCAGGTGGCCTGTACAATGCTCCGTTATGCTTAGCTTAATTTTTCGGCCAGTTCGTGCCTCTGTTTTCGTCATTTCTTGCTTTTCGATGTTCGTGTCTCTGTTTGTCGTTGGCCAGCAGGTTGATCCCAGCCTTTACAGCGGCTTGCGCTGGCGGATGATTGGTCCCTTTCGCGGCGGCCGTACTGTATCTGTCGCCGGCATTGAGGGCCAGCCGAATGTCTACTACTTTGGCGCTGTGGGCGGAGGTATTTGGAAAACCACCAATGGCGGCCTCACCTGGGAGCCGGTCTTTGACAGCCAGCCAATCAGTTCTATCGGCGCGCTGGCTGTGGCTCCCTCTGACCCCAACATTATTTACGCCGGCACCGGCGAGCCTGATTTTCGATCGAATCTTACTTATGGCAATGGCGTTTATAAGTCGAGTGATGGAGGCAAGAGCTGGACCAACATTGGGCTGCGCGATTCACGGCACATAGGGCGGATTGTCATTGACGCCAAGGACCCCAACATAGTTCTGGTTGCGGCCTTGGGCCATGCTTATGGTCCCAACGCCGAGCGCGGTGTCTTTCGCTCCACCGACGGAGGGCAAGCCTGGCAGAAGGTACTCTACAAAGACGAAAACACCGGCGCCATCGACATCGCGGTTGATCCCAGTAACCCGCAGACAATGTATGCGTCTTTGTGGAGTGCGCGGCGGCCACCGTGGAGCGCGTATCCTCCCATGAGCAGCGGTGGAACAATCTACAGATCCGACGACGGCGGCGCAACCTGGACGCACATCATCGGCGGAGGTCTGCCAAAAGGCGATTGGGGACGAGTTGGCCTGGCCGTCGCGCGAGGAGCGAGCGGACAACCCGGCCGCGTGTATGCGCTGATTGACACGGAGAAAGGCGGGCTCTTCCGCTCCGACGATCGTGGCCACACCTGGACCTTGATGGGAACCGACACGCGCGTGCGCTCCCGAGGCTGGTACTTCAGCGAAGTTATTGTCGATCCCCAGGACCCCAACACGGTTTACCTGCCGAATGTGTCGATCTATCGCTCCACTGATGGCGGGAAAAACTTTGAGGCCATCAAAGGCGCGCCCGGTGGGGATGATTACCATGCGATGTGGATTGATCCGGCCAATCCTCGGCGCATGATCTTCGGCAGCGACCAAGGCGCGGGCATCAGCGTGGATGGCGGCAAGAGCTGGAGCTCGTGGTACAACCAGCCTACCGCGCAGTTCTACCATGTGGCCGTGGACAACCGATTTCCCTACTGGGTCTATGGGGCGCAGCAGGACAGCGGGACCATCTCAACTGCCAGCCGCAGTGATTATGGCTCTATTACTTTTCGGGACTGGCATCCGGTAGGCGCGGGCGAAAGCGGATATATCGCCCCTGACCCAGCGGATCCAAACATTGTTTATGGCGGCTCCACTTTTGGCAGCCTCTTTCGCTTTGACAATCGCACCGGACAATCACAAGACATTTCGCCTTTAGCTGTAGGCGGATTTGGAGATATCACCCGCGCCAAATACCGTTTCACCTGGACTTCGCCGCTGGTGTTCTCTCCGCAGGACTCGCATGTTCTGTATTTCGGCTCGCAGTTTCTGCTGCGCAGCAAAGACCAGGGAGCAAGCTGGGAAAAAATCAGTCCTGACCTGACCGGAGCTCAGCCCACACCTCCAGCCGGCGCGACGACTGTAGCCAATGCTAAGGCCAAGGGATATGGCGTGATCTACACCATCGCTCCTTCGCCTCTCGCTGCGGAAGAAATTTGGGTAGGAACCGATACCGGGCTGATTCAACTCAGCCAAAACAACGGCAAGAGCTGGAGCAACGTAACGCCCGCAGGACTCTCAGACTGGAGCAAGATCAGCATTCTTGAGGCTGGGCACTTCGACGCGGCCACAGCCTACGCTGCGGTAGACCGTCACCGCCTGGATGATATTTCCCCGGCGATCTATCGCACGCATGATTATGGCAAGAGCTGGAGCAAGATCATCAATGGCATTCCCAGCGGAGCTTATGTGCGCGCCATCCGCGAAGACTCGGTCCGCAAAGGACTCCTATTTGCGGGCACAGAATTGGGAGTCTATGTCTCAGTCGACGATGGCGACCACTGGCAGCCATTGCAACTCAATTTGCCGGTCAGCCCGGTTCACGACCTAGTGGTGAAGAACAATGATCTGGTCATCGCTACCCACGGCCGGTCGTTCTGGATTCTCGACGACATTGCTCCCTTGCGTCAGATTAATAGTGAGATGGCAGGTTCAGGCGTGCATCTATTTAAGCCATCCACAGCCATGCGGATACGGCCCAATATCAACCACGACACACCGTTGCCACCCGAAGAGCCTGCCGGAGAAAATCCGCCGCCCGGAGCTGTCTTTTACTATTACCTGAAATCTCCGGCGCAAAGCGGCGTTACCTTGGACGTTGTGGATGCGAGCGGCCAGGTGATCCGGCATTATTCCAGCCATGATCGTGCGGTTGCGCCTGCAACGCCTCCGGCGTTTCCCTCTTCGTGGATTCACCCAACCCAGCCGATCTCTGCGGAGGCAGGAATGCATCGGTTCATCTGGGATTTGCGGCACACTCCGTTGCCGGCGGAAACTCCCGAATACACCATGTCCACAGCATCTAATCAGACCGCGCCCCCGGGACTACAAGGACCACAGGTGCTGCCCGGAACTTACCAGCTTCGGCTTGCGGCTGGCGGCCAGACCATGACTGAATCTGTGGAAGTAGTCATGGACCCGCGCGTCCAGGTATCGCGCGAAGATCTGGAAAAACAGTTTGCCCTGGAGATGAAGATCGCCAATGGCTTGCAACAGGATGAAAGCGCGATTCAGGAAATACGTGCCTTCAAAACAAAGGCAAGCTCCGATCTAGCCAAAAAAGCCGCCGATCTCTTGGGAGAGGAAGAAGGACGCAGACCCTCTAGAAACAAAGTTTCATTTCTGGAACTGAACGGGGTCCTCGCCCACCTCGAGGATGTTGTCGACAGCGCCGATGCCGCCCCAACCACGCAAGCAACAGCCGCCGTGGACGAGGCTTTGGCCCAACTCAAGTCGTTGTTGGAGCAGTGGCAAGCCCTAAAACCACGGTAAGATGTGATTCCGTTCCTTAAAGCATCTAAAGGAAGGGTCCAGCGTTTCCCGTTTTGGCATGACTCAATCAATAAAGAAAAATGCTTGCACGCGAAGGGAAATAGGATACACTTCACGTTCATAGTAACTAGAGCAGCTTAGAACAAGCGCCAAAATCCGATAAATGGGTTTCGGCGGCAGGTATAAAGTCTGTTTTACGGTCTATTCGGCCCCAATCCAAAGCAGTTGATTCAGTACTACGGGTCTACTTGCATGACTTTACTCGTCCAGTTGCTAAAGTTGGAAATCACGATATTTCTTGTGGCCCTGGCAGGCACGGTAGCGATTCAATTGCTTACCGGACAAATTAAGACCACAGGGTTGCTCCAGGGAACAATCAGCGGACGGCCAAGAGACAACAACCAATACGTCAGCCCTGAACGGATCCAACTTTTGATATTTACCCTGGGCGCGGGTCTTCACTATCTTTCTCTGGTCCTGACCAATCCAAACCCCGGAACTTTTCCGCCCGTTCCTCAAAACTGGCCTGCAATTGTGGGCGGAAGCAATGTGATCTATCTAGCCGGAAAAGCCTATTCCAGATGGCTTGGGGGAGCAGGTAGCAAGAATTCTAAAGAAAGCTCTGAATAACAGGAGATTGAAATGCTGACACTTCAAGGGTTAACCATTTTCAGCGGATATATCATCGCCGTGCTCATCGCCTTGCTGGGCTTTGTCGTGATCTGGCGAATTTTGGACGGGACGATCGATCTTTCCCAGGTAATCAGTGAGCCAAATGGCGGGGCCAGCATGTCCCGCTTTCAGTTTCTGGTGTTTACCTTTGTAATCGCCCTCAGCTTGTTTCTGGTGATCATTGGGAACAGCAAAGGGATCCAATTCCCAGAGAAGATACCAGCGGAAATCCTTACCCTTCTAGGAATCAGCGGCACCTCCTATCTGGTGAGCAAAGGCATTCAGTTCAGCGATCCCACGGGGATCGCTGACCGGGGGACTGACATCATCATCAGCCCAATGAAAGCCAATGTGCCCCCCGGCCAAACTAAGCAATTCACGGCTGAGGTTCCTGGCAAACCAGGATCAGGGGTCAAGTGGGAAGTGATTGCCGGTCCGGGAACCATCAGCGCCGATGGCCTATATACGGCCCCCCCTGCTGCTGCTGTCACCCCTGGCTCTCCTCCCGCCACCGCGGCCCCTCACCTCCACGCTACGGTCCAGGTCACCAGTGATGAGTTCCCTAACTCCTATGACGTGGCTGTTGTCACGATTGTGTGAGGTCTTATGCCGACGCGAAGCAATACCTCGACGAGCCGAACATCTTCGTCCACTACCGCGCGCGGAACGCGCGCAGGACGAATCGCAAAAATGGCAACGGTGCTGCCCTTGGCGCTAGGGCTGGCCAGCCAGACCCTGAGCCGTAACTCGGCGCCTTCATCCGGTAGCCAGCAGACCGAGCAGGCCCAGCCAGCCCGGGGCTCAGGCTCTTTCACTCCCGTCTGTACCTTGCCCTTCAACGGAGTGCGTAATCCTGCGAGCGACGACCATTGCGGAATTAGCGGCGGAAGCGCGAATCCCGCAAAACAAGCCGAAAGCCAGGCCAAGAACAATTTCTGCGTGTCCGGTCAATCGCTTCAATCCGTTGCCTATCAGGATCTGCTCAAGCTGCAAGCGGATACGGAAACCCTTCACCTGACGAAGAACATTGCAGACCGCAGTGGGCTGGCCAACCCAGGAGGCGGGAAACTGGGAGAAGGAAAATACGTCAGCTACATAGCCTTTATTAAAGAGGCGCACTACTCCGACGTAGGCGGAGGAGAGGCAGTCAACTGCAATATTGGCGGCACTTCCACCAATGACATCCATATTGTCCTGGTGCAAAACACAACCGACGAAGAATGCAAGAGCACAACAGCCGAAATGAGCCCGCACTACAGGCCCCCAGACTGGACACCCGATAATCTGAACCTGGTTCATAATCCAGTCAGAGTACAAGGGCACATGTTCTACGACGGCAGCCACACGCCTTGCACGGCAACCTCCAGCCCCAACCCTCAGCGGGCCTCACTTTGGGAGATACATCCGGTATACGCCTTGGACGTGTGCCGCCTGAATACTCTGGAACTGTGCCGCAACAGCAATGATGAAAAGGATTGGGTGCCGCTGGAGCAATGGGTAAAAACGGATGAAGGGCAGTGATGTATGAATCCCCAGGTGGCAAGAGATAATCGCGGCTGAGATTCGGCGCGCTTTTGCGGACAACGCGGACAGCAGGGTTCTGTGATCTTCAAAATCTCTATCTCATGGTGAGCTTATGAAGCGGAGTACAATTTTTCTCATTGCGCTTCTGTATCTCTTAGTTCTTCTGACATTGGGTCTGCTGTTCTTCACATGGCCCGCCTTCGCTTCATTGTTGCCTCGCTCTTTGGGCCCAGTGCCCATAGGAGTACCATGGTTCGGAGCTTTGGGCGCAGTGCTGCTCTCGTTGACTGGAGTTTTTGAACATGAGCATGATTGGGACGAGTCCTATTGGCCCTGGCATATTGCTCGTCCGTTAATTGGTATTGCGTTGGGCGTGGTGAGCGTAATTATCCTGCAGGCTGGAATTCTTGCGGTCGGTTCGAGCCCTAGCCCCACCCCTAGTCCTAGTCCCACCCCCACCCCTAAAGCCAGTCCTAGTCCTAGCTCTAGCTCCAACCTCAGTTCTAGTCCTACCCCTAGCTCCAGTCCCAGCGCTAGCCCTGACTCTAGTCCCAGTCCTACCCCTAACGGTAGTCCTAACGCGCCACCGGCAAAAATGCCTGCTAACTTGCTTTATTATCTCATCGCATTTCTGGTTGGTTACCGAGAGGAAACGTTCCGCGAACTGATCAAGCGCTTGGTCGATGTGATTCTTAGCCCAGGGGGTGGATCGGCGACCGTTCCCGCAATCCACGGCGTTAACCCAGATCAGGTGCCTCATAATGCTCCGACTCAGGTAGTCATTACTGGTTCAGGATTCGCTGACACACAATCGGTGAAATTTGGCCTTTCGGTGGCACAATTCACGGTTAACTCAGATGGCCTGTTGACGGCAATGCCCCTTGCAGTGGCGGCCCCTGGCGCCGTCCCCTTAACCGTGACGACCAAGGGTGGTTCGGCAACTCACCAATTCACTTTTACATAACTTGAACAAACAGACGCTGAGACTAAGCCGAGCCAAAGATATTTGAATCTGGCACAACTCAAGTAGTTACTGGAACCGTGGCAAGCGTTGTCTAAAATCGCAGAAACAAATTTCGCCAGGACAATAAACCCCTAGCGAGATCGTGGCCACTGGTTTGTTACACGCACAGATTGTCCCGGAGGGGTTTCAATCACAGCCTTAAGTATTTGAGGCACAAGCGGTAACAGGTCTTGTATCCGATTTGACTGAGCGCGAATCGTTATCAACACAACATCATTCGGAATTCGCTGTTCACTTTCAATACGTTTGTCGATCGTAAGAAACACTTCGAATCTTCCCGAGATCTTCCGCATGAGATCGCCGTTTTTGAGGCCAGCCCATCCAACTTGCTGGACTGTTTTCGCCTCATGACCAGTTAACTCATGGCCTAGCTCGCTGGGCAAGCATTCATCAATGAGAATGCGCAATTGAGT
>DASZEU010000208.1:0-3512 GCA_035940535.1 Candidatus Angelobacter sp. | reverse complement strand
AACAGCACCTAATTAAGCAGGACATAACAGGCAGAATCAGGTTGGCTCCCGCGCCCTGCTCTCTCAATCGCGTTTGCCTGAATTTGCTTCAGTGTTAGCGACAAGAAGGGGAAATAAGGAGGTAAAAGCGATGCGCAACTTATTAAGATTTAGCGTGATGGCGCTCATCACCATGGCTTTCTGGAATCCGGGGACGCCCCTGTCCGCGCAGGGACTCCCTTCCGGCTCTTATCAACAGACTTGCCGGAACATAGGGGTTAGTGGATCAAGGCTGCACGCGACATGCCAGGACGGCAACGGCAACTGGCAAACTACGGAACTCTCAGATTATCAACGCTGCTCGAGCGAAATCGTAAACACCAACGGGACTCTCCAGTGCAATACAACCGCTGGTTACAACAACGGCGGCTATCGCCAGGGGGGCCGCGACCGTGACGATAACGACCGGGATCGCGGACGGGGCTACGGACAAAATGGCGGACCAAGTGGATCTTACGTTCAAACCTGCCGCGACATTCGCACTCGTGGAAATACGCTGGAAGCCGATTGTCAAACTGGAAATGGTCAGTGGAACCGCACCTCGCTCCGTAACTATAACAGTTGCAATGGGGGAGTCGTGAACGATGGTGGTACCCTACGATGCGGCAGCGACGTAGGAGGTTACAACAACGGCGGCTACCATAATGGCAATCGGGACCGTGATCGCGACCGGGACGAGGACCGCGATCGCGGACAGGGCGGATATAACCAAGGTGGATACTACCAAAATGGTGTCCCCGGCGGTTCTTACACGCAGACCTGCCAGGACATCCGGATCAGCGGCAGTACCCTCAAGGCGAATTGCCAAAAGGGCAATGGACACTACAAACAATCAACCCTGCGCAATTTCAACCAGTGTTCCGACATCTCCAACGAAAACGGTAACCTGCATTGCAGGTAACAAAAGTCACCACTAGATCGCATCGGAATGGCGTCCCAAAACGGACGCCATTCTTCTTTTAGCGAAAACTACAGGCCTTGCCAAACCAAGCCTAACCACAGAGGTCACAAAGGTAACACGAAGAAAAACAAAAAATCTCTGCGGCCTCTGCGTTTCTGCGCCCTCTGTGGTAAGTCTTTGACTTTGATTTCCCTTCGTGTTCCTTCGTGACCTCTGTGGTTAAGTTCTTGTCACCCCTTTTATATTTTTTCTTTCGATCCTGGGATTGATGAGGCATGAATGTTAATCAAAGGTTGGTTTAAAGTTGGTTAAAAGCTGACGATGGGGCGGGGGTGCAGGATCGACCTTATTCGGCCAAAGGCGGGCCAAATTTATGGTTGAGATTTTCTAATCTTTTTCGGTCAAACGGGGGCATGCATTTTTGATACAGCTCCGCCAACCCCGTTCAATAAGCCACGACAGTTAACGTCCTCGCGAATGACGCGAATTGTTTGACTCCAATTTCGTTTATACCACAAGTTGGGCGGATTCGCAAGCTTCTGGGCAAGGGAATAGTAGTATCGGTAAGGATACCAATCCAGGACTACTCAGGCATAAATGCCAAGGAACGCGCGAAGGATTGCCGAGCATTCGTAGTTGCTCGGTGGAAATTCTCAGGCTGTTCGTTTTTCTTTGGGCTGCTCCCCTTGCGGTTTGGCTTTTTCCGCCAGAGTTTCCCTGAGCGTCCGGCCCTTCAACCGCAGAAGCGCTCTTCGTTTGGCATGCTTAAAGTGGCGGGCCTTGTCTCCATTCCATTTCGACATAAACGTATCTCTCCTCATGTGTTCCTATTGATCATACGCTTTTTCCACCGGTGACAATCTCAGTCCCCTTCGGCTACACCTCAGAGGCCGACTGGTTCTTTGCCCGCGAGAAAATTGGTTCTTTCCGATGCCAAAGTTCTTCTTCGGTGCAGCAGCCGCAAGGCTAAAGCCTAAATGTCACTTACTTTGTAACAAGGAATGCCAGCCGCATATTCGATTTATGTGAGCTTCGGCTGCGAGCGACTGGCTCTGGCTGGCGCCATCAGCGGTAATCAGTTCAAATCAGCGTTGTGCTTTTGGTGTGGCTATGTTCCCTGCTCCTGGGTTCAACAAAAATTACAAATTAAAAATTATCAATTGCAAATCAATTTCCGCCCTTGCTGGCCGTCGCCGCCTGACCTTTTCGATGAGTATCAAAGAAGTCAAAGATGGCCGCCATATTTGGGGCGGCGACGTTGCCGTGATTGCCGCCCGGCACTTCAATGTATTTAACCTCGACTCCGAGCTTTTTCATGGCCTCGACCATGTTGCGCGAGCCGCTGACCGGAACAACGTCGTCGGCATCACCATGCACCACGATTTCCGGTACAGGGCCCATCTTCTCCACCGTGGTTGGGTCGCCGACGCCGGAAATTGGCCCCAAGGCCGCCCAGAGTCCAGGGTGTTTGGCTGCAATCGCCCAGGTGCCGATACCGCCCATCGAGTGCCCCATGAGGTAAACGCGGTTGTCATCAATTTTGTATTGCTGCTTCACCTGCTGGACGACCTCCATCACCTCCTGCTCGCTCAAATCCGTGCGCCGGCTGCTCTGGCCCGGCACGCGAAACGCCCCATAGCCGCCATCCACGCGGTAGCCCAGCGGCGCCACCACGATAAAGCCATGCTGCTCCGCTAGCTTCGGAACTCCACCATAGATCGGGCTGAACATCGAGTCTTCGCTTGCGCCCAGGCCGTGCAGAGCGACAACCAAGGGAAAGGCGCGCGAGGCGTTATATGTGGTCGGCACATAGAGGTGGTAGGGCATGATCTCCCCGCCGGCCTTGAAAACGTAGTGACGCTTGAAATCGCCAGTGCGTCCGGCGAACGGGTCGTTATTCTTGCCGGTTTTAGTGGCAGCCAGCAACTGGTCGACGCTGGCCAGCTCTTTCGCCAGGTCGAATGCGCCGATCTCCAGCCGTCCGCGATCCACACTATGGATGTATTCCACAGGGTACAGAGCGTCGGGGCGTATCGTCTCCGGCATCTTGGCGGCTGCGGCCTCAATCTGGGCCAGCGTGGCGTCAAGGTCCTTGCGTACCACGACGCGAAGCGTGGCTACTCCCAGCGATTGTGCTTGCTGAAAGACCTCGACTTGGACCATGTAGGGACCGTCGGCGACGCCGGAAAGATCGACATCCATGGGAAACGGAGATTCGCGTAGATCGCGGCTCACATCCTCGAACTTGCCCAGGTCTTTGGTGGACTCAGCAGCCTGGGGTGGCAGGCCGATGCTCGTGAGGCCACCTGCAGCCAGCGGCTTCGCCAGCCAAACGTGCGCCGAGAGCGCGTGATCAAGCTTCAAAGACGGGCTATAGATCTGCTCCAGCCGCAATCCCAACGGCTTGGATGAATCCACAAAGATATGATCAGCGCGCATCACCAGCGAGCTATTGAAATCAAGCACATCAGTCCACTCTTTCCCCGCCAGCAGCGTAAGACCTTTGGCGGTCAGCCGCCGCACCTCGCCCACCTTGCCCTGTTGAGTGGCTGTAGCAAGCTCAGCGTCAAGA
>DASZEU010000207.1:0-14836 GCA_035940535.1 Candidatus Angelobacter sp. | reverse complement strand
AACAAGTTACGTGCGTCGCTCACCATGCTGGGCTTGACCATGGGAGTGGCGACACTCATTACCGTCATGACGATTGTGCAGGGCGCCAACGTTTTCGTCGAAAAGAAGATTGCGAATCTGGGCACCAACGTCTTTCAGGTCGCGCGAACGCCCTTTGCTGTCACCGATTTCAATATCATCATCAAAGCCCTGAAATACAGGAAGATCGAAGTGGACGACATGCGCGCCGTTGCCGAAAAGTGCCCAGCCTGTGAAGAAGTTGGCGCGACCGCCAGCATTACGGCCCACGCTCGCTATGGCGATAAAGAAGTGCAGGATGTGAATTTCTCCGGCCAGACTGCCAACATGGCGGACATTGACACCCGCTCGGTCGAACTCGGCCGCTACTTCACCTCTTCGGAGGCCGAACACCGGGCCGACGTCTGCATGATTGGCGATACCTTGGTTCAGCGCTTGTTCCCCACGACCAACCCCATCGGCAAATTGATTCGAGTCGGAAACAATGAATTCATGGTGGTAGGCGTGATGGAGAAGATTGGCAGCGTTTTGGGCCAGGACCAGGACAACTTTGTGATGGTCCCGCTGCCGGTTTTTCTGCGCGTGAACGGCCTGCATAGCAGCCTTACCATCAATGTGAAGACCACTCCTAATCTCTTTGCCGAAGCTCAGGACCAAGCCCAGCAGGTTTTGCGTGCGCGCCATCATCTCACCGGCAATATGGAAGACGACTTTTTCATCGGCACCAAGGAAAGTTACATGGCGCTGTGGCGCAGCATCAGCTCCGCATTTTTCGCGGTGTTCATCATGGTCAGCGCCATCTCCATCGTGATTGGGGGCATTGTCATCATGAATGTGATGCTGGTGAGCGTCACGGCCCGGCGGCGGGAGATTGGCGTTCGTCGCGCCGTAGGCGCAACTAGATTCGACATCCTCCGGCAATTCATGGCCGAAAGTGTCGTTCAATGCCTCGCTGGAGGACTGATAGGCATCACCATGGGCTTTCTATTTGCCCTGACCTTGCGAACCTACACCCCGTTTCCTGCCGCTGTCCAGACTTGGGTAGCAGTGGCAGGAGTAATTTTGAGTTCCGGTGTAGGATTGTTTTTCGGCATCTATCCCGCGCTGCGGGCATCGCGGTTGGATCCCATCGTCGCGCTTCGGTCCGACTAGCCAACATCTCTCTGAATATTCTCTTGGCAGTAGAAAATTCTGGGCTGATTTTAGATTACCCAATTACCAAATTCTTCGAGGGGACCACACCTTCAATCGTGACGGGAACAATATTCTCGAAAATTGCTGCATAATGAGCTTATGGCGATCATGACTCCTTCCCAAGCCCGCGAGAATTTTCTGGCGGCGCTGAATACCTTGCGTTCCAGCAAGGTGCGCTCCGCCTTGACCGTGATAGGCATCGTGATCGGAGTGTCCTCGGTGATCTCCATGGCTGCCATTATCGGCGGCCTCAACAAGTTCGTGCAGGACAAGGTGGAATCCCTTGGCTCGCGCACCTACTTCCTATCACGCTTTCCGCCGGGCACAGACCCCTTCCATTTTCCAGAGCGCATCCGCATCCGTAAGTACTTCGAATACAACTATGCGGACTTCATCCGCAGCGCTGCTCCCAACGTGGAGATCGTAACCACGGTTGGCACACGGGGATTCATCTTCGGCGACACCAACCTGATCACTAGTGGCGACCGCAGCGTGGAAAAGGTGATCCTGCGCGGAGCAGAGCCTGACTACACTACCGCGATCCCACTGTTTACCGTGGGAAGCGGACGTTTCATCAGCTCCTTCGATGAGGAGCACGCGCGCCAGGTCGTGGTGCTGGGAGCAGCCATCGCCGAATCGCTCTTCCCATACTCCGACGCTGTAGGCAAAACCGTGCGCATCAACGGCGCTCTCTATGAGGTGATTGGAGTCTTTGAGCATGACCAGGGACTGTTTCTGGGGCCGGGTGTCGATGTGTTTGCCATCATCCCACTCAACGATTTCCGGAGAAAGTATCCTGAATCCAAAGAGCTGGTCATGGCCTTTACTGTACCCAAAGGCGCCAGTGTCGACCGGGCCCAGGACGAGGTAATCCAAGCCATGCGCCGGCTGCGACACGTTCCCGCCGACCAGGAAAATGATTTCGAGCTGAGTTCACCCGATTTTCTCAGCAATTTGTGGAGCCAGCTAACCGGTGCGCTGGTGATTCTTACTACTGTCATCAGCTCCGTGGGTTTGGTGGTGGGCGGCATCGGAGTCATGAACATCATGCTCATCTCGGTGACCGAGCGTACCCAGGAAATTGGAGTGCGCAAGGCCATCGGTGCGCGCCGGGCCGATGTCCGCTTGCAGTTTCTGCTGGAGGCTGTGGTATTGACCCTGGTTGGAGGCACGATCGGCATTTTGGTCGGTGCAGGAGTCTCAGCCCTGGTGCGGAACTTCGTGCCTTCTGTGCCCGCAACCTTGTCCTATCTCTGGATCTCGATCGGCTTCGCAATTTCCGTGGGCGTGGGCCTGCTGTTCGGATACTATCCAGCAAATCTGGCTGCTAACCTCGATCCCATCGTCTGCCTGCGTTATGAATAAGAGGATTGGGTAATTGGGTAAATTCTCCTAATTTGGCTCGTAGGAATAATAAGTTGGCCGAAGAGGGAAGAGCTTGATCAGAATCAGTCCGGTAATGAATCCGCCCACGTGGGCCCAAACAGCGACTCCGCTGCCGGTTTCGTGCGAATATGTGATCGCGGTGGCCGCGCCGCTCAAAAGCTGGACCAGAAACCAGTACCCCAGCACCAGCCAGGCGGGAAGCCGGATCAATGCAAACGTAAATACCCAGGTCAAAACCCGGGCTGAAGGAAACAAGAGGAAGTATGCACCCATTACACCCGCGATGGCGCCGCTGGCCCCCACACTTGGAACTAGAGAGGTGGAATTGAAGACATAATGAACAGCGTCTGCGCCCAGACCGCTCAGAAGATAGAACAACAAGTACTGAAAATGACCCAGGCGATCTTCCAGGTTGTCACCGAAAATTGCGAGCGCCCACATGTTGAAGATCAAGTGTAGCCATGAGCCATGCAGAAACATGGAGGTGAGCATCGGGATGAGCGCGACATCGACTGGAACAATCCCTGCCAGCCAGCGATTTACATTGTCAGGCACAAATCCAAAATTCGCGACGAGGATCCTTAGCTCGCGCGTGGAGAGGGAATACTCGAATAAGAAGACAACGACATTCAAGCCGATTAAAAAATAATTGACGAAGGGCGTGGTCGAACGCGGCGCGTCATCTTTGATCGGAATCATCTCGTCTTAATCGCTTTTAGCTATCATGCTAGATAATTCGGAGTTGCTCAAGTGGATGGAGTGATAATAATCAATAAACCGCCTGGAATGACCTCCCATGATGTGGTCGCTCGCGTGCGTCGCATCACCGGCGAGCGTTCTGTGGGCCACCTGGGGACGCTCGATCCCTCCGCTAGAGGAGTCCTGCCGTTGGTTCTGGGACGTTTTACCCGTCTGGCCCAGTTTTACACCAATGCCGATAAACGGTACGAGGGGACCATCCAGTTCGGATTGTCCACCGACACTTATGACGCCGAAGGCGAACCCCAGGGGCCAAAACAGCCAGTCGATATGACCTTGGAGCAGGTTCAACAGGTCGCGCAGACATTCGTAGGAGAGATTCAGCAGGTTCCGCCGCCATTTTCTGCCAAGAAGATCGGAGGCGTCCCGGCTTACAAGCTGGCCCGCAAGAAACAAGAGGTCGAGCTTGAACCCAGGCGGGTCGAGGTCAAAGAGTTTGAGATTGTGGATTTGGAGGGCGAACAAGCCCGGTTCCGAGCCTGGGTCAGTTCGGGAACATACATCCGGTCGTTGGCTCATGAATTGGGAAGGCTCTTGGGACCGGGGGCGCATTTGGCCTCGTTGGTTCGAACCTCGGTGCGGGAGTTCCAGATTGCGGAGGCGCACAGCCTGGAAGAGCTAGAAGGTGCAAAACCTGGGAATGGTAGCCCAGATTCGCAACGTCTGATAACGAATATTATGTTAAATAATGGATCAAGCCCGAAAATAGCGCCCTTTGAAACCCTCTGCTTGCATCCCCGCCTGATTTTGCCTGAACTCCCTGCTGTTACCGCTCCGCCTGAAGCCTTGGCAAAAATCCGCCACGGCGCGTCGGTCAACCTGCCAGAATTCACCAGAGCCCCATTGGTCAGAGTGTTCGAAGGCCAAGCGCGGCTGATTGCTATTGCCAGGCGCATCGCCGGTACCCTATTTCATCCCAAGGTAGTGCTCTTCTGAGAGCGAGATGAAGCTGTGTTCGATCACTTTGTGAAAAGCTTTCGTACGAGGCGATCTAGTGGCCCACGTTCTGCTTCGCGTTCTGCTGCATCTTTGGCTGCCTCGTCTGCTGTTTTCTGCTCCTTAACCAAGCGAGAAGCGGTAGTGGCGATTTCATCATACGTCCCTCTCCCAAATGATTTAAGACCGATCTGTGCAGAAAAGTGCAAAAGTCGGTATTCTTCAGGGATCCATCCACTCCTCGCCGCTAGATACTCGATTCGCTCTCGTGACGATTCTGGGCCCAGCACCGCAAGTGCTGTTATGACCGGCGCTCGGAGATCTGGCCTGCTAGCAAAGCTCTCGTAAGCGTGCTCGAGCGCTTCGACAACTTGAGTCCGCTCAGGAGATGATGAGTCAAAGAAACTTAAGGCTCTAACTCTCAATGACAGGTCTACTGGGTACACTCGATGGACCTCGCGGCAGGCGTGCCGCAACCACTTAAGGTGGAAGTTCAAGATTGGGCTACTTCGGTCACCGAGAGCTAGGAGTGTTTCAGCAGCTCTATAGGCTTGCGACTCATCGTTTTGGAGCATTGGCAACAGCACGGGGCGAATGCCATCGAGGTGTTCCGGGCTTACGTTGCGCAAGCTTGTTATAGCTTCAAGCTTCTCTTCAAAACTACCGTACTTCAAGGTCTGGAAAAGTGCTGCAATCTTTGCATCCATAGAATCTCTCCGGCGTTATTTAGTGCTTTATTTTATTCCGTCCAGCATTGTGCGGGATGCAATGAACTCGCGGGGCATTTTTCGGGCACACTGCCCAAATGGAATACCGAGCAAGTAACCCATTCAACCCAGCGTATTTTCAAGGATTCAATATCAGTTTTAAGTCTTGTTTGAACTTCTCCAGTGCGGCAATTCTCTCCGGCGTAGCTTCAAGAATCTCTTCCTTGTGGACGAATACCTTCCTTCCCCCGCGCTCCACCAGTGGCCCAAGACTCTCACCCATGCGCCAGCCGACATTACCCAAGATTTGAAGACCTTCGGGGCTAGGTACAAGAAAGGCCAAGCAGCCATCGCGGAGGACACCAATGGCTTTGGGAAAACGCTCAAAAGTCTGGAGGTCAAAGCCAGCAATGTAGAGTTGTTGAAGCTGCTCAGCAGGATCAGGCATGAGTTCTGATAATCGACGCCACCACGCAATAGTGGCTTCTCTGGCCAATAGCTAGGAGCCAGAAGCTTAGCAGCTTCCTACATCTTATATCGTCCCAGGTCCTCGTCGTTCAGGCCCTCCAGCCACTTGCGCAGGTCTTCGGAAGAGGTGCGCTCTGCCGAGGTGCCGCTCTGGCGCGAGGTTTTCAAGACGTCTTCTTCCACAAAAATTGGACAATCCAAACGCAAGGCTAGCGCCAAGGCGTCCGAGGGCCGCGAATCAAGGCTGATGATCTTGCCTTCGCGTTCCATCCAGATCACGGCAAAGAAAGTATCGTCGCGAAGTTCATTCACCACTACCTTGTGGACGTGGGTGTCTAACCCCACCAGCAGGTTCTTGATCAGGTCGTGCGTCATGGGCCTGGGCGTAGTGACTTTCTCGATCTCCAAGGCGATGGCGTTGGCTTCGTACACGCCTACCCAGATGGGCAACACCACGTCACTGGTCACGTCTTTCAATACCACAATAGGCATGTTCGTGACGGGATCCATCATCAATCCACGAATTTTCATCTCGACTTCCATCAAGCCCTCCTGCTGTTATTCCACTATCCGGCCCACGAGGCTGTTTGGAAAACTTTTGGTTACGAGCACATTAGCATAGGTTCCGGCTTCTGGAACCACAGAACTGGCTGTGAAATTTAAAGTAATGTTTTGTGACGTACGTCCAACGATCTGTCCCCGGGCTTCATTCTTACCTTCAACCATTACTTCAAATATCTTGCCCACCTTTCTTTCATAATTAGCTCTTTGAATCTCACGCTGACGTTCCTGGAGTATCTGGAGGCGCGCAGACTTCGCTTCTTCGGCAATGCTGTCGGCCATGCTCAGGGCGGGAGTATTGGGCCGAGGTGAATACTTGAAGCTGAAAACCCCATCGTACTGGCACTCATACAACAAGGTTATCGTCTCTTCGAAATCGCTATCCGTTTCTCCGGGAAAACCCACAATCACGTCCGTTGTAATGGCAATCTCCCGTTTGGCCGACTTGATCCAAGAGATTCTCTCCAAGTACATCTCCCGGGTGTATTCCCGGTTCATGGCTTTCAAGATGCGCGAGGATCCACTCTGCACTGGCAAATGAATGTGGTCGCAAATATTAGGCAATTCGTCTATAGCTTCCACGATGTCCTTGCCAAAATGCCGAGGGTGAGAGGTAGTAAACCGCACGCGGCGAATGCCAGGGACACAACCCACAGCAAAGAGCAATTCAGCAAAGCTTTTCTTTTCAAGAGGATCAGAGTAAGCATTCACGTTTTGCCCTAATAGTTGGATATCGGTGTAGCCCAAGTCCGCCATCTGCCGCGCTTCTGCCAGAACCGAATCGGAGGTCCGGCTGCGCTCCTTGCCTCGCGTATAGGGCACTACGCAATAAGCGCAGAACTTGTCACATCCCTCGATGATGGTGATATAGCCCCGGTGCGGGTTGCTGCGGGCCGTGAACTCTGTCTCAAAGGTTTGGTCGGTTTGCCGGTCGTCCAGACCAGTCACCCGGTTGTTCCCTGCTTCGATCTGAATCAGCATTTGCGGCAGGTTACGGTAAGAGGCTGACCCAGCCACCATGGAAACATAAGGCGCCTTCTCAAATATCTTCTCACCCTCCTGCTGGGCCACACAGCCAAGCACGGCAAACTTCTTGCCCTGGCTGTGGAGTTTTTTGTAGTCCTGGAGCCGGTGAAAGACCTTCTGCTCGGCTTTATCGCGAATGGAGCAGGTGTTGTAAAAAATCAAATCGGCTTGCTCTACCGTGTCCACTTGATGGTAGCCCTGCTGGACCAGAGTGCCAATGACCTTTTCCGAATCATGGACATTCATTTGACAGCCGAAGGTCTCTATGTAAAACGTTTTTTGTTCAATATGCGCCACTATTAAGAAGTATAGCGCAGCGAAATAGTTCTTTTACCATTAATAATGATCGTAGGTCTTACTCCTCCCGAGGATGGAATGAATCAAAAGAACGAAAACCTGTACGACGAAAAGACACTCTGGAACCAAAAATATGCCGAGGCTTCCCATGGTTCTTTGGTGCCAGATCCTTTCTTGCTCAGCGCTTACTCTGAATACCTCAACGAGACAAAGCCCGATTCTGCACTCGACGTTGCCGGAGGCGCCGGACGCCACTCACTATGGCTTGCCGAACGCGGATGGAAAGTAAAGTTGGTGGATATCTCCGGGGTCGGCGTCAATCTGGCCCAGGAAAATTTTCACCAGCGGCAGGGTCTCCACCTCATGGGTGGAACGCAGAAGCCTGTCCGCGAGTTGGAAACCCAGGTTCTCGATCTTTCCCAGATCCACGATCTTGGACACGAGCAGTACGACCTGATTCTCGTTTTTTTCTATCTCCAGAGGTCGCTCTTCCCTGCTTTGATCTCGGCGCTCCGACCCGCAGGATTCCTGATCTACAAAACCTATACCACCGAGAGCAAACGTCTGGGATGCGGCCCCAGTCATCCCATGTATTTACTACAACCCAATGAGCTGCTCCACGCATTCCAGTCTTTGCGCATTCTGCATTATCACGAAACAACAAAAGAAAAAGGCATTGCCGAGCTGGTTGCCCAGAAATAACAAAATGCTAAAATCCTGCTGAACTCATGGCCAAGAATAAACCCTTCCACGGACATGGCACCAAACACCAGAAACATCGGCTCAATCACTGCTTCGGCTGCGGTCGAGATAATCCAGAGGGCATGCGCCTCAAGTTTTTCATCGATGGCGACTCCCAACGAACCGTCTGCAGGTTCAAGCTGACCCGCCGTTACCAGGGTCCTCCCGGCCACGCTCACGGCGGCATCATCGCCACGATCCTTGACGAAGCCATGGGCAAGGTCAACAAATTTCGCAATGTGCTGGCGCTTACAAAGCAGATGGACGTCGAGTACGTGAAACCGGTGCCCCTGGGCAAGACATTGACCGTGATTGGTCATGAGAGCCACGTCCGAGGCCGCCGCCATGTTAATGTTGCCGAAATCACCAATGAGGCCGGCGAGGTGCTGGCACGCGGCAAAGGACTCTTCATCGCAGTTGATCCGGCTAAGATGTTTGCCAGATTTATTGCCAACAATGCCGTGACCAAGAAAAAGGCACAACGCAAACCATAGATTCTAATCTGCTTCCTCGTTAGCAAACAGACCGATGTCGGGCTTGTCGGCATCGTCCATCGCACCCTTGCGCCAGGACGATGCAGGGATTACGATGTGGATTGTCTAGGTTTCATCGGAATGCCCCGGCCACCGTGCCGGGCTTTTCGTTTTGTGGATCACGTCACTATTCTAATCGCTGAGGACAAGCTGCCCATGAAAACCGATACATATACCAAGGCTGTGCTGACGATTATTGCTTTAATGCTGACTTTCATTGCATGCAGAAGTGTGGTCACACCAGAAAAAACTGTTGCTGCCGATGGACCATTTGCTGGTGTGCAATTCAGCGGCGCACCTGGAATCTATTTTTTCGACAACAAGACTGGCGATATTTGGCTATATGACGACCTATTCGCCACCAAACCGAGGGTTCTGAGATACAAGCTTGGTAAGTTGGGTGATCCACTCATCCCGCTCTATGATTCAAGGGGAAAAAATGGTAAATAGCCGGGAAGCTGCTCAAAGCTCACGGCTGCTCTTTGCGCGGTCTTCCCCCGCCGTGGGTCTTGCGCTTTGCGGCCAGCTTGCGGAAGTAATCGCTTCCCCTTTTCGCGGTAACGCTCCCGCCTTTCTTGCCGAGTATCGTGGCTGCTGGCAACTTGGTTTGCTTGAGCAGATCGTCCGCAAGGGCAAGGGCTGTGGCGAGCAATTCCCGGCAAGCTGCTGTCCTGTTCTCTGGCAGGGGTGGAGTCGTGGCGAGAATGCGGTCTGCTTCGGTTATCAGTTTCTTGAGTGTAGCGAGTTCGTTTCTTCTGGACATGAAGCCAGATTAAGGCAGGAATGGCGTAAAAGCAATCGCTCGCTGTTTCGCCAGCAACACGCTATTAAGACACTGCCGCCCGTTTCGGTAAAAGTTCACACTATTTTCTGCTAGACTCCACCTGAGGCACAAAAATTTCCAAACAGGTTAAAATAAAGTGGCACCCAAATAGAGACCTGTGGAGTTTGCAATATGTCTGAGTTGAACGGCAACACGGGATTGCGGCTGAAAGTCGGCTTGGCTGAGATGCTCAAGGGCGGCGTCATTATGGACGTGACCAATGCTTCGCAGGCAGAAATCGCGGAGAAGGCCGGGGCAGTGGCTGTCATGGCTCTTGAACGCGTTCCGGCGCAGATTCGCGCTGAGGGCGGCGTGGCCCGTATGGCAGCTCCTAAAATCATTCGGGAGATCATGAGCAGCGTCTCCATTCCTGTCATGGCCAAATGCCGCATCGGTCATTTTGCCGAGGCCCAGGTCTTGCAGGAACTGGGTGTCGACTACATCGACGAATCCGAGGTCCTTACGCCGGCTGACGAGGCCCATCATGTGGATAAACACGCTTTCAAGACCCCATTCGTTTGCGGCGCTCGCGATTTAGGCGAAGCCTTGCGCCGTATTGCCGAAGGTGCAGCCATGATTCGCACCAAGGGTGAAGCGGGAACGGGCGATGTTGTCCATGCCGTAAAACATTTGCGTGCTATCACACGTGACATGCGCCTGCTGACCGTGTTGGGTGACGACGAGTTGTATACTCGCGCCAAAGAGTTGCAAGCTCCTTACGAGATCGTCCGCATGGTGGCCAAGACGGGCAAGCTGCCGGTACCCAACTTCTCTGCCGGTGGAATCGCTACCCCGGCTGATGCCGCTCTGGTTCGCCAATTGGGCGCCGAAGCGGTGTTTGTTGGCTCTGGAATCTTCATGAAAGATTCCATCAACTTCTGCGAACCGGCCGAGGCTGAGAAGCGCGCCCGCGCCATCGTTCGCGCCACAACCCATTTTGACGACCCTAAAGTATTACTTGAAGTAAGCGAAGATTTGGTCGGCGCCATGAAGGGCCTCGCGGTAGCCGCCATGTCCGAGGCTGACATGCTCCAGACCAGAGGCTGGTAGAAATTTGTTAATTGGGTAATTTGGAAGCTTCGATATGCATGTCGTCACTTACTCAATTACCAATTTACCCAATTACCAAATTCTCCATCATGTCCACCAAGATCAAAATCGGGGTGCTGGCGATCCAGGGCGACTACGACGCCCACCGGGCTGTGCTGGAGCGGCTGGGGGTTGGGGTGATCTTGGTGCGCAAGCCTGAGCAACTGGATTCCATCGATGCCATTGTGATCCCTGGGGGCGAGTCCAGCACCTTTTTAAATTTTCTTGAAGAGCGCGGATTTCTCGATAAGCTGCGTGACTTTGTTCGAACCAAACCGGCTTTTGGCACCTGTGCTGGCGCTATACTGCTCGCCAGCGATGTCGAGAACCCTCCGCAGGTATCGCTTGGCGCGCTGGACATTCGAGTACGCCGCAACGCGTATGGACGCCAGATTGACAGCTCCATCCATGAAGCTATTACCAAACTGGGCGAGAAACCGCTGGAGATGGTCTTTATCCGCGCACCGAAGATCGTGGCAACCGGCAAAGATGTCGAAGTTTTGGCTTCGAATAATGGCGACCCTGTTCTGGTTCGCCAAGGCAAGACCATGGCCTGCACCTTTCATCCTGAACTTTCCAACGACACACGGGTGCATGAGGAATTCCTGAAGCTAGTGAACAACGGTCATTCGTAGGAAGGCTACAACTAGTAGAAACGCCGCAAAGTGATAAACAGATCGCCCGATCACCCGACTATCCGGTCGTCCGATTCCAGCCTCCTGATCTTCCTGTCCCTGCTACTGATCACCATCGTCACGGTGTATCTGTTTGCGGTCCACCCCTGGTGGTTCCCTGCCGGCGTATCTTCCTCCTCTGCCGGTATCGACCATCAGTTTGTGGCTGCGTTGCGGGTTCTAGGCGCGCTGTTTATCGCTGGACAATTCTTGCTAGGGCTGGTCCTGCTGCGTTCTCCATCCCGTAAAAACAGATCGTCGCGTGGAAGCTGGCCGCTGGAAATTACCTGGACCGTCCTGATTGCGTGCATTTTCTTTTGGTTCAATCTGGCCGGCAATCGCTTGTGGTCCGAGATCAAACTTCACCTGCCTGAAGAGGATGCTCTTCAGGTCGAGGTCACTGGAACCCAATTTCAATGGTACTTCCGCTATCCTGGTAATGACGGCAAATTCGGACACACCAACCCACAGCGTTTTGCGAGGCCTGAGGAAGGTAACCCGCTAGGCATTGATCCAGACGACCCGGATGGCAAAGACGACATCGTTTCCACTTCATTGGTGCTCCCTGCTGGACAGGATGTTGACCTGATCCTGCGTGCCAATGATGTGATTCATGGCCTGTTTATTCCCGCCATGCGATTCAAGCAGGATACGGTCCCGGGAATGACGACCCACGCCCACTTCAAGCCGTTGCAGGCAGGCTCTTACGAAATAGCCTGCTCGCAATTGTGCGGACTTGGGCACTATCGTATGAGAGCTTTAATTCAAGTACTTACAACAATAGAATTCAAGCAATGGTTGAATAGTCGTCATGCGAGTGGGTCCTAATACCGATTGAAATAATGCAAAGGCCCACGCCCATCACGACGGAGATCGCGTCCAGGCGCCGTCTCTTCTCCACCGACCACAAGGTCGTTGGCCTGCAATACTTTTTTCTCTCCTTGGCTGCTGTGCTGGTGGGCATGATGCTCTCGCTGCTGATGAGAATCCATATCATCTGGCCCAAAGCGACGATTCCGTTGTTGGGAGAGATCAAGCCGGAAAATTATCTGGCTTATCTCACCATGCACGGCACCCTCATGATTTTTTTCGTGCTCTCGACCGCACCCCAAAACGGCTTTGGAAATTATTTTCTGCCACTGCAACTGGGTGCTTCGGAAATGGCGTTTCCCCGACTCAATATGGCTGGCTTCTGGATCACCTTGCTGTCATTTTTGGTGCTGCTGGCCGCCTTTTTTGTGCCCGGTGGCGCGTCATTGGCTGGCTGGACGCAATATTCTCCGCTGAGCGCTATCGCTTCCGCCGGCCCCGGGCAAGGACTAGGGACTGACCTGTGGCTGTTGAGTATCGCGCTTTTCTGCCTGGCTTCAATTCTCTCAGCCATCAACTTCATCACCACCACGCTCAAACTACGGGGTCGCGGCATGACCTTGATGCGCATGCCGCTCACCTGCTGGACATGGTTTGTTACTGCGATCTTGACATTGCTGGCCTTCAGCGTCCTGCTGTCTGCGGCCATCATGCTGCTGCTCGATCGCAACGCAGGAACCAGTTTCTTTGTGCCTTCTGGCCTGGTGGTGAGTGGCTCTCCGGTGGAACACGCTGGCGGATCGCCCTTGCTGTGGCAGCATTTGTTCTGGTTTTTCGGCCATCCGGAAGTCTACATCGCGATTCTGCCCGGCATGGGCATGACCTCGCATCTGTTGTCTGTTTTTTCGCGTAAGCCGGTCTTTGGTTACAAGGCTATGGTGGGAGCCACGATTGCCATCGGCGTGCTTGGCTTTTCTGTTTGGGGACACCACATGTTTGTCAGCGGGATGAACCCTTATGCAGGCTTTGCCTTCTCGACTCTTACTACGGCCATTGCTGTACCCTCAGCGATAAAAACGTTTAACTGGCTGGGGACGCTCTGGGGTGGCCACTTTCGCTTTACAGTTCCCTTCTTGTTTTCCATAGGTTTCGTCTCCCTCTTCATTAGCGGAGGCCTTACCGGTCCCATGCTGGCCCAACCCGCGCTCGACATCTATCTCCACGACACCTATTTTGTGGTGGCACACTTTCATCTGATCATGGCTATGGCTGGAGTATTTGCCATCTTCGCTGCGACTTACTTCTGGTTTCCCAAGATGTTTGGCCGCGCCATGAACCACCGTCTAGGCGTTCTGCATTTCTGGTTCACATTGCTGGGGGCATACTCAACTTTTATGCCCATGCATCTTTTGGGGATTGCGGGAAATCCGCGACGATACTCGGAACTCACTGGCGCACAATATGTTGCGGCCCTGGCCCCGTTGCACAAGTTCATCACTTTGGCTGCCATCATCACCATTGGAGCCCAATTCCTCTTTCTTGCGAACTTTTTCTGGAGTATGTTTAAAGGAGCACCGGCCGGGGAGAACCCCTGGCAATGCACCACGCTGGAGTGGAGGCTTTCCTCGCCGCCTCAGCATGGATTTGGCAATAATCTGCCGGTCGTGCATCACGGCCCTTATGAATACGGCAGCGCCGAATGGAACGGAACTGCCGCTCAAGAGGATTTCCTGATGCAAGATGCTCCGGCCAACCCGTAACACGAAGTCCACTCAGTAGGGTATGCCCCGGATTAGTGAACACGTCGGGATTGAACGTAAGCCCAAGCTAGGAGGCGGAGGCCCGGGAAAGATTCCGCATCGCCACGGCTATGGCGGAGGCGACGACGGAGACCACGGCCAACGCGACGATTTTGTTTCCCCCAAAGACCGCCTGCGCCGCTACCGCATCGGCATGGCTGCGGCCATCGTTGCTTTTTCGACTTTTTTCATCGGGATGGCGGTCTCTTATCTCCTTCGTCTGGGTGTCACGCAGTGGAACCCCGATTTGCAGAAGAGTGTTCGCGATTCGCATCCGCTTGCTCTTCCCTATCTGCGATTGTTCATCAACTCTCTTGTCCTGATCATGAGCAGTGTTACCCTGGATCTTGCTCGTCGCGGTTTGCTGGCAAAATCGGAATTCTCGGTCATGGGAATTGCTCCGCCCAAATTCAAGACAGAGGTGCCGTGGCTGGGCATCACGGTGATTCTGGGATTTGCTTTTCTGATCGGCCAGCTTCTGGTGTGGAATATTTTCCGCCATCAGGGCATTTACCTGAGCTCCGGCACCCGCAGCGGATTCTTCTACATGCTTACCGGCGCTCATGCCGCCCACCTCGCCGGCGGCTTGCTGGTGTTATTGTGGGCCTCGCTTTCCAACTTCATGCGTACAAGGTTTGAGTCCCGCCAGATCGCCGTGGAGGTCACAGCGTGGTATTGGCATTTCATGGGCGTTCTCTGGATTCTCATTTTTGGGTTGCTGCACTTTTCCAGGGGATGAGGAGTGAAGTTGCAGTGAGCCAAATTGCAGTTGACTGAATGAATATTCATTCACTAGACTTATGCGTTTATTGATTCCTAGAATTTAGAATAAATGATTATGAACGTGGACGCTGGCCGTCTCGTCCACGATTCATCGCATATCCTGAGAATTCTCCCTGGACCTTTCAATTGTTAAATCGGGGTGAATCGAACGTTTCCGTCCGCCCGGCATAAATTAAGGAGTTCCCTGCATGGATCTGAAACTGACTGCTGAAGAATTGAAGTTTCGCGATGA
>DASZEU010000206.1:0-4656 GCA_035940535.1 Candidatus Angelobacter sp. | reverse complement strand
CATTTCGGGCAGGCCTTCAAATGAATCAAAGGCAACATAAGTCCAATCGTAAAGCGAATGAAAGATATCCCAGGCCAGGCGCATGGTCCGCGCCTTGTGGCAGCCGAACTCAAAGTAATATCCGTTCAACGGCTGATTGTGATAGGCAAAAATGGATATGCTCATGAAAATGCTGTGGCGCATTTTGGCACGAAATGCCTCATGAGGGCCGCATAACCACTGGTGCTTGATCAGCTCTTTCGAGGGAAGTCGTTTTTTCTTTTGCGAACGAATCAATTTCGATCTCCTGCTTCAGCCGTAACCTGCCGTGCAACTCCTGTTTCACATCCCATTTCATGTTCTTTTTGCCGGATGATAGGCAATACCTCCCGCCCGAAATAGATCATCTCGTCGAGCTTGGGCCATCCGGACATTATGAACTGCGAAATTCCGGCTGCTTTGTAGTCGAGGATGGCGCATGCAATCTCTTCGGGTGTTCCCACCAGCGCGATTGCCGTTGGGCCCTGGCTGCGGACCGCGCCTGTCCACAAGGTGGGTGTGAGCCATTCGGTGCCGCCGAGTTGATACGCCTTCCTGAAAGAAACAGAATCGGTTTTGGCGAGGAACTCCTGGCCGCCCGTTAGTTTTCTCTTGTAGTCGTTCTCAGCGATGAGCGCCAGCGCAGCCTGCAGAGCATCCTCGCGGGTCGGCCGCGCGATCAGACACACGCGCAATCCGGCTTCCACGCCCTTCGCAAGGACCGTGGAGCAAGCTTGCTGAATTTTCGCCGGAGTGTCGGCCAACTGCATCCAGCAGGTCCCCTGTCGCATTGCAAGCTGCTGAGCGGCATTGGAGCCGCCGCCAATGATGATCTCTGGGAATTTTCGTTGCGGCGCCACATACGGGGTCTTGAGGGAACCTTTCTCGATCCGGTAGTGCTTGCCCGTGTAATTCACCTCTCCCTCGCCTTCCCAATAAGAGCGGCAAATCGCCAGAAACTCCTCGGTTCTCTCATACCTTTCGTCGTGCGAGAGAAAATCTCCGTAGGCCCGTTGCTCTTCAGGCGAGTAACCAGCCACGATGTTCAGCAGGATGCGTCCATCAATCAGGGCTGAGAGCGTATTGATCTGCTGAACAAACATGGTCGGTGAGAACAGCCCTGACCGATATGCCAAAATGAATTTGATTGTTTGGGTTGCGCGCCCGAGGACGGCGGCCAGCAGCATGGGATCGGGTTTGGCAAAACCGAAATCAACCAGCAAGGAATCAATGCCGCTCTCTTCGGCGCGCCGGCAAAAACTCGCCTGTAACTCTGGATCGGGCAGGCCAATCACGGGCGCGGTAGATTGGTCCGCCATCGAAAGACCCGAGGTTTCGCTGGCGTAAGGCAGCCGCCAGTGAAAACGCAGAGGCTTGCTGACTGACGCGGAAAAACTCCCATTTCCCTCGTGTTGAACTGACATAGAAACCTTCTTATGCTCGAACTTGCTGTGATACTTCGAGGGCCTGTTCCTTTGCTCTTACCAACGGCAGGACCTCGCGGCCGAAATAGGTCATTTCATCCAGGTCCGGCCAGCCCATGAATAAGAACTGTGTAATCCCTGCCTGTTTGTATTCGACCAGGGCTGAAGCGATTTCTTCGGGACCGCCCACTAAAGCAATTGCGGGGGATCCCAAATGAGGAATGGCCCCGGTCCAAAGCCAAGGGGTCAGCCAGTCGGATTGGCATTTTTCTGCCAGTTCCAGGGTCGACCGGTAAGCCACTGAATCTGTCTTTTGGGCAAACTGCTTTCCAAAGGCTTGCGGCTGTTTCGCCGTAAGCGATTGAATCATCGCGTAGGCATCGCGGACGGCAGCTTCCCGAGTGGGACGAACCAGGATCGAAACCAGCAGTCCGACCTCGATTCCGCGCGCGGTGATACGGCCCACGCGCGCGCGTAGATTGTCGGGAGTGTCGGCAAAGCGCCAAAGGCAATCGGCATGTTTGATTGCAAGCTGCTCCGCGAGTTCGGAGTTTCCGCCGAGAAAGATTTCCGGCGACGATCGCTCGCTTGAAACAAATGGCGTGTTCAATTTTCCATTCTGGATTTCGTAGTACTTGCCCTGAAAATTCACCTCTTCGTCGCGCCGCCAGAAGGCCCTGCAAACATCCAGGAACTCGTCAGTGCGTTTGTATCGCTCATCATGCTCCATTGAATCGCCGTAATAGCGAAGCTCATGGGGAGAGTGGCCGGTCACAATGTTGATGTGCACGCGCCCGTTCGTAAGCGCTGATACAGTGTTGATTTGCTGCACAAAAACGGTAGGAGACATCACGCCTGGGCGACAGGCGATCATGAATTTGATCTTCTCCGAGCGCATGCCGAGAGCCGCTGACAGCGCCATTGGATCAGGCCTGGTGAAACCAAATGCCATCAGCAGGGAATCGATTCCATTACGCTCCGCTGCCCGGCAAAACTCCGCCTGCGTCTCCAGGCTGAAAAGCCCTTTCATGCTGGTGGTTTCGCTGGCCCTCCGGAACTTATCGCCGACCTGAGAAAGGCTCCAATGAAAGCGAAGACCTTTAGTCATGATTGCTTCTCGCGAGTTTCCAGTAACATCCTGGGTAGTCTTATGGTGTTTGGTTTTGAGACAATGCGCTGAAGTGCTTCAGACGCGGTAAAAGAATTCTTTGGAAAAGTAATTCGAGCGTCCGCTATCGTCCTTGAACCGGTCGAATTTCGCTATGATGAGAACACCTTGCCTGATGTGTGATTGCAAGTGAGTTTCCATGAATCCAAAATCATAGAATGCGTTCCAAGCCATGGCTTCGTTGGAGTTGACATCGGAGGCAAAAACGCCAACCTTCACTTCTCCCCAATCGCAGGGGTCAGGGGCGCAATTTGCAAATACCCGCAGCTTGGTCTCGTGGCCCGACGCGGTCAGAGCCACCCTGAGAATACCGCGGGTTGCCGCATTTGTATTCACCCATGTCCCAAGGAGGGACTCAGCCATAATCGCTCCGGCATGACTTGAAGAAGCAGCGGTAAGTTCCTCCTCGCTGCGCATGTAATTCATGATTTGTGAAGACATATACTTAATTTCCCTCCTGCCGGAAGAACTCTCTGGAAAAATAGTTCGATCTCTCACTGGAATCCGTAAAGGTCGTGAAAGTTCCAATCACGAGCAATCCTTGATTCCAATTCGCCTGCAACTGGATCTCTGCGAAATCAAAGCGATATTGTGCAGTGAACGCCGAGGCGTAGTGAGAGGTGATGTTGTCGGCATAGAGCATCTCTGCTTCGGTCTTGCCCCAGTCACAGAGCGCTGGATCGCAAATGCCGAACACGTGGACCATAAGCCGGCCTTCTGTGGGCGTCAGCACAACCTTGGCAATACCCCGGGTCTTATCGTTTGTATTGATCCAGACTCCTCGCAGACGGTGCAGATCAGAGAGTGGTTTTTTGGCAGAAAGCTCCACCCTATCTTCAGCCTTGCGATGCATCGCATAGTGAGTCATTAGGGTCCTCCGATTTGTAACAAGGCTTTTTTGTTTAATTTTTTGCCAATATGGCTCGCTATAGAATAGCTATTTGTGCAATTGTGCTTCTTGCAGATGTCCGCTCATCATCTGTTGAAGTTTATCACTTCGAATGTGCAAGTTCTCGTTGAGCTCTCTCAATTTCTTGACATAGTTGGGTTCAGTCATGAATTGCTGGTAAAGTTCAGCGGGAACCGGACCAGTCACGCTGCCGTAGTTGCCATAGTACAAACCGAAGGTGTCGATTTCTGGTTTGGCGTCATTTGTCTTGAGCAGCATTACAAACGCGGGCCCACCCTCCAGTGGCGTTCCATGTTTTGCAGCAAGAATGACGAAATACTGCTCCGAATCCACTTTGGTCCACTCGACCGGAGCCGAGCCGGGAGCGATGGATGTAAAGCTGTGGGGCGAAAATTTCGTGATCTCCATTCTCGTGCCGCCCAAAGGGAACGTGCCGCTCTTCGCCGCGGGCCTGAACTCAATTACTCTGGGTTGCGTGGGTTTGTCCAGCTTGTAAGTAGCCCTCGCCAGTTCTTTCGCCCCAGAACCATTATCTGGCGTACCCGAGGAAATCACTTTTAACTGATCCATCCTGGGAAAACTGATACAAAGTGGCAGTGCTTTGGCCTGGACTTGCTGATCTCCATGTTCCCGTAAATGGCAGCTTACACAAAGCTGGCCCAAACGATTCAAAGTCTTGTTCAATTGCAAATGGAGAGTCTCGTTTGAACCTACCGCTTCAACGTTTGGTTCCTTGCGGTTTCAAGGTTTTGCGGCGGTGATATCCGCAGGACTACGCGGATCAATCTCATAATGGGTGTCATATTGGCTGCTGAAGCCAGTCACGCGCACGGCTTGCCCCACGTTCAGGCTGCTCATGGCGATGCCGGTCTGGACGTTGACGAAGATCAGAGCTTCTCCGGAACCGTCGTTGACGGAAAACTTGAAGCCGTAAGCACCGTCGCTTACTGGAGCCTGGGTGATCTTGCCCACCACCCGAACGATCCATCCTTCCGTGGCCTCGCCCACCATGGCGGTTTTGACCAGCTTCGGTTCGATTCGGGGACCATCGCCGCCGACCTTCACAGCCGTCGCATCGGTGGGAACAACCACCAGCAGGCCGGACTGGTCCTTGAGCACGCCGCTGACACGCACAC
>DASZEU010000205.1:0-5356 GCA_035940535.1 Candidatus Angelobacter sp. | reverse complement strand
ACCGAGAGATCATTCGAACGATCGGGCGCGGCGGGCGCAGATTTCTGCACCGGGGCCGCCTTGCCAGAGCCGTTTCCCAGGCTGGAATAATTCCATCGTCCGGCATTGTTTTTCAGCAGAACAATGTCAGGATTCTTGATGGTGAGCGAACTGACCTTGATCTGGCGGGAAAAAATCAGAGGTATCCATTCCAAGCCAATGGCCAGCGAGGAAGCTTGAATAAACGGGCCTTTATTGAACGCTGGATCGTCGCTGATCGAGAGATCCCGAGCTTCGGCCCCGCCGCTCAGGATGGATGCCGAGATCTTTCCAATATGCACGCTCCGGCCCAGTGAAGCAGAGAGCTTTTCTTCAATTTCAGGACGATAGCTATCCACATTCACGAACAGCGGAATGGCCAGAACCAGGAGAATCAGCACGCCTACTATGATTGCAACAATCTTTACAAAACGTTTCATACGCGTAGTGCTACCAGAATGTATTGTACGCTTCGGACCGTGCCCTTCCCGCGATTCCAGGAAATTAAACTCTTGAAACCAGTGCTCCTGCAAGTTACAGTCTTTGAACCTGCATGCCTGAAAAAAAAGAGATGGAACGGTTTCTTTGTCCCAGTTGTTCGGCGGACATGGAGTTTGATCCAGAATCGGGAGAGATGAAATGCCGGTACTGCGGCCACAAGCAAGCGGTCGCGGTCGCTGCTCCCGCAGAGGCCGGTGTGCAACCGCATTCGTTTGCGGAGATGGTCAACCTGACGGGCACATCTCATCTGCAGCCCGTAAGCGACCAGGCCCTTGAGGTCCACTGCACCGGCTGCGGCGCGGTCGTGGCCTTTCATCCACCAGAAGTGGCGGGTGCTTGCTCGTTTTGTGGAGCGGCCATTGTTACCGAGCCTAAAGCGGCTGATCCGCTCATCGCGCCGGACGGAGTGCTGCCGGTCAAAGTACCGAAAGCCTTGGCCCAGAAAGAGGTGCAGCAATGGCTGGCCTCCCGCTGGTTCGCTCCCAACGCCCTGAAGAAATTGGCGCACCAGGAAGGGATTGGCGGAGTCTATCTGCCCTTCTGGAGCTACGATTCCGATACCGACACCAGCTATCGCGGGGAGCGCGGCGAACATTACTACGAGACTGAGTGGTACACCGACAGTGACGGCAAGCAACAATCACGGCAGGTGCAACACACGCGCTGGTACCCAGCTTCTGGGCGGATCGCAAGACACTTTGACGACGTGCTGATACCAGCAACACGGTCCGTCTCCGAAACCCGGCTAAATAAACTCCAGCCTTGGGACCTGAACGCGCTTTGCACTTATGAGCCTGCCTACCTCGCGGGCTTCAAGGCCCAGCGCTACCAGGTCGAACTGCCGGCGGGGTTTGAAACCGCCAAGCAGGTAATGGAGCGCACCATCCAGGGCGACGTGCGGGCCGACATTGGCGGCGATGAGCAACGTATCCTCAGTACTGAAACCGATTACTCCAATGTGATGTTCCGGCATCTGCTGCTGCCCGTGTGGATTGGGGCATACAAGTTCCAGAACAAGGTCTATCAAGTGATGGTGAACGCCCGCACCGGCGAAGTGCAGGGTGAACGGCCTTACAGTACAGGCAAGATTATCTTGTTGGTGCTGTTTATCATTGCTCTGATCTTGGTGATTGCCGTGCTGAATCAGAAATAACTAAGCTCCATAATTCTTCTTCAAATAACCGGTAATCTCGTTCTCAAGCTGTGCATAGCCGCCATGAATTGTGTTGCGGAGAGCGGCTTCAATGGACTCTCCTTGGCCCAGGCGCATCAGGATTCGCGCCAGATCGCTCATGCCGTACATGCTGCGAATGTACTCAACCGCCGCCAGGGATTCGGCATAAGCCACCGACGCTTCTCCCTGGCTGTACGACAGAAACGATCCTTCCAGGCGATTCAAGGGGATTTGCTGTCCGGCCACATAAAGCGAGGCCAGCCGTACTCCCAGGGGCGAAGTTGACTTTGGTTCTTCCATCTGGGCCAAGCCTTCGTTGAGCCATTGGGGCACATGGCCGTGGGTGATTTGCTGAATGAAGGAGTGCGTCAGTTCATGGTGCAGAACCCGGACCAACTCGGGCGTAGCCCTGATAATCCCGGAGATGGGGATGCGGAGCTTGCCGTCATTGAGGGCCGATGTCCAGGCGGGAACCTGAGTGACATCAAAGAACGCCTCCTGCGTGTAAAGGGAGACCGATATGGCATTCTTGGGGGCAGAGCCAAAATCGTTTTGCAACGTCTTGTAGTGCTCTTCCAGCACTCCGATGATCTGGCTGCGCAGGTCGTCAGAAACCTGGGAGCCTTCATAACGCAGCACGAAGTGGACGCTCTCCTGCTGCCGGAAATCGGCTTCGGCCTTGGTTTCCCGCTCCAATCTTTGCAATAGCGCCGTGATTCTTTCATCGGGATGCAGTGCCAGAGACTTTTTCCATGCATCCACCGCGTCGCCCGTGCGGTCATTTTTGTAGTATGCATAACCCAGCAAACTCAGGGATTCCCCGGTTTGAGGGCTGGCGTGGCTCAGCCGGTCGGCATACATCAACGCCTCACTGTTCCGGCCCAATTGCAACATCATGGCAACATAGTGTTCCAGCAGGACAATATGATTAGGGGAAAAGATCAAGGCTGCCTGAAGATAGCGGGCAGCTTCCGAGAAGTTGTTTCTCTTCTCTTCAAAATACGCGGCATAGAAATTGGCGGCTGCCGATCGTTCCGGGACGCCTTCCGATTCAATCGCCTTCAGGGCCTCCGCGTCGATATGGGCATCATGGATGACCCGAGCGGCCAAGTCACCTTTCGCCTCGATTTGCTGTTGTACCTTGGGGACTTCTGCCGTACCGGACGAGTTACCGGCCTGAATTTGGCTCTTGGCCGTGGGAACCGGGGCGGGGCCCCCAAGCTCTATTTTTTCAACTGACGATTTAGGAATAACATAGGTATTATCGCCAATGGTGTACTCTATCCTGCCGTTAACTTCACGCGCTGAGTCAGCGACAATACGATTGCCGTTCTTGAGCTGGATAACATCAGCCCTCATGGCCGCGCATAAGGCCGTCAAGCAAAGAAATGTGGTTCTAAATCTCAAGTGCAAAGATTTTAGCAACTGTGAGCGGTCATGAAGAGCAACTTTTACCTGATTACCAAAGTGCTGGCGCTCGGCCTTGTGCTGGGAGGAACGTCTCTTTCCCAGACTACGGAGCAAACTGCGCCTTCTCAAGGGGCTGTCGCGCTATTTCACAAGATACTCGGCCCTACGTTCAATCCGAGCGATGTTCACGAACTGAGGCAGGTTTCCATTGACCGCGAAGACCTGCACATCTCTTTCAGCGACGGCAAGATTGCCCTTGTACAGAGCATCGATGGCCATGTGACGGGCGCTATTTTCCAGGGCGAGGGAGATGTTTTGCTGTTTCCTCCGAACCGGGCGGAGCGTACGTCACTGGCCCTATTTACCAAGGCTGCCGTACTGAGCCAGAAATTCAAGACAGCTTATCTGCGTTTCTATGACGACCGCTTAGTGGATGAGCTGCGACGTGGATTTCGTCCGGCAACGAACCCCCAGGAGTTCATCGACAAGTGGCAAACGACTGTGGACTCGCTGGCCCGCGCAGACAGCCTTTCTCTGCTGCAGGCCATGACCAATTCAGGAGAGGCCGCTTCCAATTTCATCCATCTGCGCGTGGCTGAGACGGCGCTAGGCATCTTTGACGTGTTTTTTGATACCTCTTCTGCCGAACAGATTGCCGTGGCCCAGACGGCCGAAAACAAAGATGGCCATTATTACGACACCTGGACCTCGTTCCCGATGCGCAGCCGTCGCGAGAATGGAAAAACAGCGCCTTTCAGCAGCGCCGTTCATGTTTCAGATTTTCGTATTTCCACGAAGATCATCCCTCCCACGAACCTTGTGGGGGAAGCCGAGCTGACGATAATGACAAGGAAATCTGGGCAGCGAGCTATGCTGATGGAGCTGTCACGATATCTGAAAATCACCGAGGTCAAACTCAACGATCAGCCAGTTGAGTTCATTCAGAACGAGGCTATCGATGGAAGCGAACTGGCCCGGCGAGGCAACGATTTCATCGCCCTTGTTTTGCCGGCGCCTTTGGAAAAGGACCATCCGGCAAAGCTGGTTCTCCGCTACTCGGGTGCGGTCATGTTTGATACGGGGGACGAAGTGCTTTATGTTGGAAACCGAGGTACGTGGTACCCCAATCCCGGCCCCGCTTTCGCCAATTTTGATCTTAGCTTCGAATATCCTTCCGATTGGACGCTGGTGGCAACCGGCAGACCCGTCTCCTCAAGCAATCAGAACGGGGTACAAACTGCACGATTTGTTTCCGACAAGCCTATCTCGCACGCAGGCTTCAATCTGGGCAAATTCGAAACAGCCAAAGGCTCTGCCGGTGGCGTGATCATTGATGCTTATGCAGCTAAGAATGTAGAGCGAACGCTGGCCCGGCCAGAAGCCAGCGCCGGACTGCATCCGGAACCAGCGAAACAGGTGCAGCGAATCACCAGCGAAGCTGCGGCAACTGTAACTTTCCTTGCCAATGAGCTTAAGCCGTTTCCTTACTCCCATCTGGAGATTACGCAACTACCGGCGTTGCTGAGCCAATCTTGGCCAGGCTTGATCTATCTTTCCAGCATGGCCTTCCTGACCCCCGACGAGAGACACGCGCTGGGAGTAAAAGATCCCTACATGGAACTCCTCTTGAGCGATCTCATGCTGGCCCACGAAACAGCGCATCAATGGTGGGGCGATGCAGTGGATTGGGAGTCCTATCGCGACCAGTGGATCATAGAGGCCCTGGCCAACTATAGCGCGCTGGTCATGTTGGAACGCTCCAACCCGGAGAAGATGAAGCTCGCCCTGAACCGTTACCGCGATGATCTGCTGCGAGTGACTCCCAATGGACCCATCTCCGATGCCGGGCCTGTCACTTTGGGGCAGCGCCTCACTTCATCAAGATTTCCCCAGGCATTTGAACCGGTGCTGTATGGCCGGGGAACATGGCTCATCCATACGCTACGCAGCATGATGCGGGAGGCCAGCGGCGGGCAGAACGATGCTTTGTTCTTTGGCGCCTTAAAAGGCTTGCTGGAAAAAGCTCCTAATGGGAAAATCTCGACCCGCGACCTGCAACACGCTTTTGAGGAAGTGTTGCCACCGGCCCTGGCCTACGAAGGACAAAAGTCGCTCGACTGGTTTTTTGATAGCTGGGTCAACGGGGCATCGATTCCGCAGTTTACTCTGTCGGATGTCCATATCACCCCTTCTGGTTCGCAGGTAAAGGTGCGGGGCATCGTGCGGCAGAGCTTTGCCGACAAGAACATGGTG
>DASZEU010000204.1:0-5378 GCA_035940535.1 Candidatus Angelobacter sp. | reverse complement strand
CAGAGCTGCTACATATCGGTGTGTCAGCTTCCGGAAAAGTGTAACACAGCCCGATGTGCATGGGTCAACCGCCCGAAAACGGCAAGCCAAGCTTCCAGAATTAATAAATGTTAATTTTGTGCCTTCAATGGCGGGGCTGGGGGCTATGCTTTTGACCAACTGCCGCCACACTTCAAATGAGGAGATAACCATGAAAAAAGCAACTATGGCAACCATCGTTGCTGTGCTCTTGCTCGTGCCTTTTGGATCAATTTCGTCCTTGGGAGACGGTACCCCTGCTCCATTCTGCTGGCCCAACCCTTGCCCACAGAATTAACGAGTCTCGTAGCAAAACTTCCCCATTGCCACCGCTTAACTTCAAATGAGGAGATAAAACCATGAAAAAAGTAACTGTTGCAACCATCCTTGCTGTCCTGTTGTACGTGCCCATAGGATCAATTTCGGCCGCAGGAGACGGTACGCCCCTTCCGTTGTGCTGGCCCGACCCTTGTCCCCGCAATTAGCTTGAGAAGTTGTACCCGGTGAGTGGCTAGGTTTAATCTAGCCACTCCCAAACTCTATGGTAAAAACTGATCTCTTTCTGAACCTCACCGGAATGGTTCTTGTAGCGGTGTTGGCTATCATCTTGGTTGCACGGAAACTCCACCGGGAATTCCCTTTCTTTTTCCTCTATGTTGTTTTGTCGATATTGTTTGCCGTAACCAGACTCTCAGTCAGCGGCGATTATCAAATATTTTTCAAAATCGTTTGGACAACCGAAGCTATCTACGCTGTGCTGGCGCTCCTGGCCTTGCACGAGGTCTTTCGCCGCGTGTTTATCGCATTCTTTCAGAGATGGTGGTTTTGGCTATTCTTTCCCCTAACTGTGATCGCCATTTTCATCCTTACAGTTGTTTATCACCTGGGCAATCCACCCGCCCAGGCAAATCGTGTCATCAGCCTGATCCTCTCGCTACATACTGCTGTCAATCTGGTTCAGGCTCTGCTTTTCGTCCTGTTCTTCGCGCTGGTGGCATTTCATGGCGTCCGCTGGCGTAACTACCCTGTTGGTATCGTGCTCGGCTTTGCCGCCATTTCCGTCGGCAGTTTCGCCGCCAGTTGGGCTCGTTCCGAGTTTGGAACAAGATTCAATATTCTTTCCGGGTACGCATATTCCGTGGTAAACATATTGGCCGTGATTTTATGGCTGGTGACATTCTTGGAACCACCCGAAGCTGAACCAAGATGGACCCATGAGATCACGCCGGGGCAATTGCTGGGACAGATCCAGCAGTACATCCAAATTCTCGAAAGGTACTGGAAGAGACGGAAATGACCACCGGATTCATAGCGGCGCTCCTGTTGATTTTCTTTTTACGCATCGCCTATCGACGGTTTACACGCTTTCGCAACCGGACTGAAGAGGACGTGGCCTCGTATCTTCTTCCGATCGACCTGGGAGAATTGACCGGGCTGGTCGACAAGCTGACCGAAGAAATCATGTGGCACGAACTTGAGCCACGGGACCTGCGCGAGGTCCAGATGAACCGAATGCGGCTTCTGCAGAATTACATCCGCTGGATGCGCCACAATGCAGACGTCCTTCAGGAATGGGGCGAGTACAGTTATAATCGCCGGCGCTTTGCTGAAGAAGACGGTATCAAATCGTGCAGCCTGGATCTGATTAAAGCCTGCCGGAACTTTCGCTTTGGCGCGCGCGCCATCCAGTTGGATTTGCACATTAAGTTCATCAAGCTGAAGCTGTTTCCCTCGAAACCCGTTCCCCGGCTCTCGCGTATTCGCCGGATCGATGCCTCCTTCGACCTGCTATTTGCCTACCAGTCAATCCGGCTGGCAGCGGAGTATCTGAGCCAGGCTTACGGCGACGACTGCTACGAGTGCCTGGCGGAAATTCTGTGATTCATCCCTGATTCGGGACAAACGCGCAGGATGAGTTGCTTTCGCTCATGGGGAGTCAGCAGCTCTGCCACTCTGTGCAACATCTCCGGGGTGCATTCAATCGCCGCATCGACGGGAGCGTTCGCCGGGAAATATTCCAGGGCTTTGCGCAGTCTGCGAACGATGGCCGCTGTATCCTTGACGGCGGTCTCCTGTTGGACAAGACAAGCCAGAGACTCCTCGTAGGTTAATTCGCGGACAAAAAACTGGCGCTGCTCAGCAAAGCATCGTACGGCCCGGTGTATGCCATCCAGAAGAATCAACCCGCCAAAGCGTCGCGTGCAGATTCCGGGCTTGGCCGGGTCAACGTGGCCCAGGTGAACTTCGTTGAAGTCATTCATGCCCAGCAGGTGACGTAAGGATTCAAGATTGACAGCAAATGCAGGACGGCCGTCACCGGCAATCTCTTTGGCCTCGTCAATACTGAAAATGTAGGTGTCGACTTCGTCCTGGTACTGATAAATTTCCGTCGTCCCAGGCTGCCGGGACCCGCAAATGGCGCACTTTGGTTCTCGTCCGCGGCAATTTCGTGCTTTTGATCTCGCCATCAATTTCTACCTGGTCTTCTTCCGTTCGAAAACAATGTTTGACGCCTAAAGCTGGAGCCTATGGTACATAACGATGCGTCAACAAGCAAGCACATGATGTAGTGTACGTTGAAGGAGAGCGAAGATACAACCAAGGCTGGCAGAAAGGACCTGCCTGGGAGCGCAAGGGCCAAAAAGATGCTACATTTTCAAGGATCATGTCTGCTCCTAATTCAAGGTTTGTACGGGCCTGCCATTGTGAATCAGTGGATGTAACCCCAATCTGGCTGATGCGCCAGGCTGGCCGTTACATGGCTGAGTACCGGGCCGTCCGCAAGCAACATTCCATTCTCGAGATTTGCAAAACCCCTGAAATTGCCGCCGAGGTCACCATTACGGCGGCGGAAAAGCTGGATGTCGATGCAGCCATCATCTTTGCCGATCTCCTGCTGCCGCTGGAAGTGATGGGCTTGCCTTTTCGGTTTGAGGCCGGAGAAGGCCCGGTGGTCGAGCAACCGCTGCGTACCAAGGCATCGGTGGAGGCCCTGCAGACGCATCGTAGTTCGGAGCTGGGGTATGTCTCGGAATCCATCCGCCGCGTGGTGAAGCACTTTGGCGAGAAACTGCCGGTAATCGGCTTCTGTGGCGCTCCCTTCACGCTGGCCAGCTACATGATCGAGGGGGGAGGCTCTCGCAACTACGTCCATGCCAAGAAGATGATGTACACCGATCCTGCTGCCTGGGAACTTCTAATGCAAAAGCTGGTCGAAGTACTGGCCGCTTACTCGGCTGATCAAGTCAGGGCCGGCGCAGACGCTTTGCAGATTTTTGATAGCTGGGTCGGATGCCTTAGCGTCGAGGACTATCAGCGCTACGCTCTGCCCCACAGCCGCGACCTGGTGCAGAGATTAAAGGCCACGGGCGTTCCGATTATCTATTTCGGCACGGATACCGCCACTTTGCTGCCTTCTATGCAGGAGACCGGCGCGCAGGTCATAGGAGTGGACTGGAGAATTCCTCTTGATCAGGGATGGAAGAGCTTGAATTATAAAGGCGCAATTCAGGGGAATCTTGATCCGGTGCTGCTGTTTGCCAGCCAGAAAGAGCTATATGCGCGGACCGAGGAAATCATGCGGCAAGCCGCTGGCCGTCCCGGGCACATCTTTAACCTGGGCCACGGAATTCTGCCTGAAACACCGGTGGATAATGTGCGGGCCCTGGTAGGATTTGTAAGAGAATTGAGCGCAAAGTATGCTGTTGCGGGAGCGCGGCAATGAAACAGAATAAGGCTGCGGTTTTGCTCCTTGCGCACGGCAGCCCCGAATCTCTTGACGACGTTCCCGAGTTTGTGCGGCACATTACCGGCGGACGCCCTCTTCCCGAAGCCATGCTGGAAGAGGTGCGGTTCCGGTACTCACTGATTGGGAAGTCTCCGCTCACGGAGATCACGATGGCCCAGGCCCGCGGCGTGCAGCAGGAGCTGGGTTTGCCCGTCTACGTTGGCATGAGGAACTGGAAGCCTTTTGTGGGGGAGGCTGTGCGGCAGATGCTGAGCGCTGGAGTGGAGCAGGTGCTGGCGATTTGCCTTGCGCCGCAGAACTCTTCCACCAGCGTTGGTCTGTATAAGAAGGCATTGTTTGCAGAGGTGCCCCCAAGTGTCTCCGTTCGATTTGTTGAAGCCTGGCACGATCATCCTTTGTTGATACAGGCCTTTGCCGAAAAGCTGGAGCCGGTCTGGCAGCGTGCCAGCGCAGAAATGGGCGCGCCGGTTCCCGTTATTTTTACGGCCCATAGCGTGCCGACGCGCACCATCGCCGCCGGAGACCCTTATGATCAGCAAGCTAAGCAGACCGCCCAGCTTGTAGGCAGCAAAATCCCTGGCCTCGCTCGCGAGTTGCAGTATTTTGCCTTCCAGAGCCAGGGCATGTCGGGCGGGCCGTGGCTTGGACCGACCGTGGAAAACGTGATTGTGGAGCTGAGAAAAAAGGGCAGCCAGGGCGTGATTGTCGCTCCCATCGGGTTCGTCTGCGATCATGTAGACGTGCTCTACGACGTAGATATCGCCTTCAAACAATTTGCCCAAGAGCAAGCCCTGCGTTTTTGGCGTACCGAATCATTGAATGTTTCACCTACATTTATTTCGGCGCTGGCCCAACTGGCCTCGGCCCAATTGCCGGTGACCTCCGGACCACAAGCATGAAGCGAGTGGCAATTGTCGGCGGAGGCATCGCCGGCCTGAGTGCAGCCTACTTCCTCGAAAAGGCGCGCCGCAACAGAGCTGACCTGGAATGGACCTTATTCGAAAAATCTGGCCGCATGGGTGGCTTGCTGCGCACCGAACATCGGGATGGATACATCATCGAGGCGGGTCCCGATTCCTTTTTAACCGAGAAGCCCGATGCCAGCCGGCTTTGCCATGATCTGGGACTGGGCGATGAGTTGATTCCCTCCAATGACTTCCAGCGCAAAACTTACATACTCGTAAAGAACCGCCTGGTTCTGATTCCGGACGGATTGCAATTCATGGTGCCCACGCGCCTGCTGCCTATGGCTACGACTTCCTTGTTCTCTCTGGGCGCGAAGCTGCATATAGCCAGCGAATGGTTTCTCCGTCCCAGCAGCAATCATGAAGGCCGTGAGGCCCAGGATGAATCGGTGGCTTCGTTTGTGCGGCGCCACTTTGGCCAGGAGATGGTAGACCGTGTCGCCGAGCCTATGCTCTCCGGCGTTTTCGGCGGAGATGCTGAGAGGCTAAGTGTTCAAGCTGTATTGTCGCGCTTCGTGACCATGGAACGCGAACACGGAAGTCTGGTGCGGGCCAGCCTCAAAAGACGTAAGGCGAGTTCCCGTACTGCGCCTGCTCCGCTGTTCACATCTTTGCGAGGGGGCGTACAGCAATTGGTGGACGCACTC
>DASZEU010000203.1:0-4744 GCA_035940535.1 Candidatus Angelobacter sp. | reverse complement strand
CAAGAAACTTGCGCTGCTGGGCTGCGGAAAGCTAGGCACCATCCTGCTCCAGGCATTCCTGGAGCGCGGGCTGGTAGGCCGGGACGAAGCCATCGCCACCATCCAGCACGAAAACAGATGCCAATCACTTTCCGACCAACTTGGCGGAGTGCTCCTGAGCACCAACAACCGTGAAGCAGTGGCAGATGCTCCCGTGGTGCTGATTTGCGTGAAGCCGCAAGCCATGCCGCAGTTGCTGGCCGAAATTGCTCCTGTCCTCAAGCCAGGCACGTTGGTAATCTCGGCGGTCACCGCAGCCACGCTGCCTTTTATCCAGCAGCAGCTTGGAAAAGATATTGCAGTCGTCCGCGCCATGCCCAACACTCCGGCGATGGTAGGCGCAGGCATGACGGGCCTGGCTGCGGGCGCTGCCACCCGCCAAGAGCATCTGGAGACTGCCAAAAATCTGTTCGAAAGCGTAGGACGGGTGGCAATCGTGGATGAGAAACACATGGACGCCATTACCGCTCTCTCCGCCAGCGGCCCTGCCTTTGTCTTCGTGATTCTTGAATCTCTGGCAGAGGCCGGCGTGAAAGTGGGACTGCCGCGCGATCTGGCCACAACGCTGGCGGCCCAGACACTTTTTGGCGCGGCCCAACTGGCACTGAAAACCGGACACCACCCTGCCCTGCTCAAGGACTCGGTCACCACTCCCGCAGGATGCACCATCGACGGATTGATCGAATTGGAAAAAGGCGGCTTGCGGGTCACATTGATCAACGCGGTAATTACGACTACCCATCGCGCCCGGGAACTGATGACCAGCTAAGAGCCGGAGCAGAAAAGGTGGCCGAAAATGATTGTCTATGCAAACAAGACCGGTGCAGAAGTAATTGCCGTCGTCGGCTATGCTGCCTCGGCTGGCGATTGGGCATGCATTGAAGAAATGTGGAGACAGACTCTGGATCGTTACGGCATTCATGAGCTGCAGATGAGTAGCGTCTACCAGGATTGGCCGGAGCAGAAGCGCCGGGAATTCATGGAGGCGCTAATCCTAATCATTCGAAAAGGCACGTCGTTCGGTGTCGCCAGCGTCTTGAATGTCAAGGACTACGAAGCGTACGCTCCAGACTGGTTCCAGTGGGAAAACGAGCATCCTTACTATTTTGCATTTCAACTCTTTTTCGACATGTTCCTGGGGACGGTGGAAAAGCTGCCCGATCCGCCTCTCCTGCCCAGCGAGAAATTGACCTTCATCCTCGACCAAAATGAATTCATGCAGAGATCCGCAGGAACGTTCCTGCAATTAAAGGCATTGCGTGATACGCACGACCGCATGGGGACAATCACCTTCCAATCCCGCAAAGATTGCCCCTTACTGCAAGCCGCCGATCTGGTGGCCAGTCTGATCCATGAGATCGTTTCGCGATCCCCACGAAGCCATCCGGACCGCGAATGGGCGCAAGAGATGCGCCAGCGCTATAACCTAATCATGGGTGTTTACAACCGGGAGAACATCCCCGGTCTGGTCCAGAGAATCATGGCAGCAAAGCTCAAGGCAGCCAGTGCCAATTTCGGACAAGCAATGCGAGTCGTGGTCTGAGCTATTGCAGCCTTGAAATCCGCCAAACGGCCTGTGCCGCAGCCAGACGGCCCCACAGCATCGTGAGTGTAACGATCAAGAGCAAAGATGCTTTTCGTTGCGAGGGATTCATCATTCTCTCCTCTGGTGGCCTTAACCAGGAGCGACCCCTTTGCGCCACACTCATAAAGACGCAAATCAGTGGGAATTTCCCTTTTGCAAGATGCCCATTCTTGACCACAATAAGGTTAAATTGCCAGGCCAAGGTATTGACTAATTTTAATGACTATAGTACAAAAATACTTACTATGCAAGAAATTGCGATCTCCGAGTTCAAGGCGAAATGTCTTGCTCTTATTGAAGAGGTAAACAAGACCAAACAGCCCATCCGCATTACCCGCCATGGGAAACCTATAGCTGAAGTTGTGCCTTCCTCTCCTGAGCGAAAGCGTCGTAAATTGGGATCGATGTCTGGGACAGTAAAGATTCTGGGAAACATAGTCTCACCTGTCGTTGACTTGGACGAATTCGAGGCAAACCGCGATTGAAATTACTCCTAGACACCCACATTTGGATATGGATGCTGGAGGAACCTGGGCGTCTTGCCCGCCGGATCCAGCAGGAACTTCAGAATGAAGAGAACGAACTGTGGTTGTCGCCAATCAGTACCTGGGAGGTGCTCCTGCTTCACGCGAAACGCAGGATTCAGTTGCAAATAGAGGCAGTGGACTGGATAGCACGAGCTACTCGAGAGTTCCGGGAAGCTCCCTTGACTCATGAGATCGTGGTCGTATCCCAACATTTACGCTTGCCCCAAGCCGATCCAGCAGACTGTTTTCTTGCCGCCACAGCCAAAGTGCTTGACTTGACTTTGCTGACCGCGGATAGGCACCTATTAGGGCTAGGCGAGATTGCAACGCTGGCAAACCGCTGATCGGCAACATTACCTGGCCCCGCTCGGATTGATGTCAACTGCGATCTGCCGCCATTTGCCCTGGCGGAATCGAAGCACTGTCAACACCGCGCGTGTGAAATGGCCGAACACGATTGCCAGCCATATATCGCTCGGCCGTAGCCCGCGCTGGGCCTGCAAAACAGCGCACCAGCCAATAGGGATGGCGATCTGCGACAGGAGCGAGATATACAACGGGCTGCGCGTGTCGCCCGTGCCCTGGAGCCCACCCGTGTAGCTGAGCGCCATGGTGATGAAAAACCCTGAGACGCTGAGATATCGCAGCAACTGCGCGCCCAGCGCAAGCACCTGTGGATCTTTCATTCCAAAAATCGCCAGCAAGTATTGTGGAAAGGCAATGAATATTGCTCCAAGCGCTGCGGCGACCAACAGGCCGAAGCGCGAGGCCACCGCCACACCGTGCATGGAGCGGTCAGGATGGCCAGCGCCAACGTTTTGGCCGGCGATGGTCGCAGACGCCCCCATCAGTCCGATGGACGTCCACGTGATCAGCGAGAAGAGCTGCGAATATCCAATGGCGTAGGCCGCTTGCGCCGCAGCGCTGTGCTCCAGCGATCCAATGAACCGCAAAATGAGCACCCCAGCGACATTCATGGCAATTCCCTGGACCCCTGTAGGCAATCCAAAACGAAACAGGGAGCGGATGATGGTCCAATCTGGATGCAAATCCATGCCGCGATGGAACTGGATCACAGAACCAGGAGCAAACAGCCTCGACACTCCGTAGAGCGCAACGGTCGTACTGCTCGCAATTGTTCCCAAAGCCGCGCCGATCGGTCCCAGTCTGGGAATCAGCATGACGTTGAAAACGATGGTGAGCACGGTCATGGTCACGCCCAGGCGCAGGGGCGTCCGCGGATCACCGGCAGCGCGGAAGGCCCCGCTCAGCATGAAAAACATCATCATGCCAAAGATGCCGATGAACATCGCCCGCATAAAGGGCAGTGCCAGTGCTTTGACTTCGGGCGCGGCATTCACCAGATTCAGCAGAGTCGGCGCGGCAAAATACCCGACCGTGGCCATTACCACGGCGAGCGCCACGGCTGTCAGGAATGCCTGATAAACAACGCGGTTCACCTTCTCCGGTTCATTCGCGCCGGCGAACCGGGCCACCAGCACACCCATCCCGGTAAACAGCGAACTGATAAAGACGACGACAACAATAATGATCTGCCAGCTCACTCCAATGGCAGCGTTCGCCCGGTAACCAACATAGTGCCCAACCATGGCATGATCGATAATGCCTTGCAGCCCAGCGATCATATTCTGCAGCATCGTCGGCCACGCAAGCCGCCACACAGCCCGGCCCAGCGGCCCCTCGACGATGGAACGGTCGAATCGTTGGGTTGTAGCTTTCTGCGCGGCGTCCGGCTGGGCAGGATTTACAGCGGTGCTCATGAATGATCTTCCAAAAACCCCTCTAAGCAGTCTAACCGAAGAACCAGGATGGCTGGGCCGCAAAAACATTGATTGCCCAGAACCAGAAACTCTTTCGGAGGAGAGTTCCGTTCCTGATGAGAATTTGTCCACCATTAACACGTATCAGGGGACGACTTCAGGACTTCTAGCTAGTAACTGTAGCTGCCGCAGTCTTGAGTGTAGTCGCGTTTTACACCTAGAACCGAGGCCCAAGAACCACTTTGATGTTTTAGCTGACATCCCAAGCGGTTAGTGGTCCCGAATCGATTTCAAGGTTCCAAGGCAACAACTCAGCAATGCGATTGACGGGGTGATCAGCGATTCGGAACAACACCGTTCGCAGGTAGGCTCCGGATCACTTCGGTCAGTTTTCCTGCTCCTGTCAAGTGCGCCGGCGGCATCGTATTCATGGGCGCCCTTTTTGTGCGCGGTCATCTTCTGCTGCAAGGCGCTGCTCAAGCGGCGCGACCAGCGAGCGCTGGAACTCTGGCTGCTTGGTAAGAGCTAGTCGCAGTGCAGTTTCGTAGTAAGGCCGAGCCTCTTCTCGCCTGCCAAGCGCATCCAGCACCTTGCCCATCTGTGCATTCACTCCGGCCGAGTCGGGCGCGAGAGCCACAGCTTGTTGTGCTTCCTGTAGTGCCTCCGGCAATCGCTCGCCGGCGAGAAACACACCTGCCTTCTGTGCGTGCGCCAACGCTGCCGCAAGTGGAATCTCGAAGCGTCCTTCGTACACAAAGACACTTAAGTCGATTGCATCGGCAGCCTTCAAGGTCTTGAACTGCTCATAAGGA
>DASZEU010000202.1:0-3658 GCA_035940535.1 Candidatus Angelobacter sp. | reverse complement strand
GCAGTTCGAAGGGTTCAGATGGATGGTCTTGCCGGTGGGCGAGTCGGACGCTTCTACCATTTCGTAGACATTGGCGGGGCAGAAATTCTGGCACGGATTTCCGAATTCCACCACGCAGCGCGTATTGCAGATGTTGGTGTCGTGAATCACCAGGTGTGACGGCTGATCTTCTTCATGCTTGGTGCCGGAGTGATAGAGATCGGTTAGCTTGTCGAAGGTCAGTTTCCCATCGCCTTTGGCCTTGCCCACCAGGTGCGAGCGCTTGCCACCATCTGCGGGCAATTGGTCGAGGTGTTTTATGCGCGTATGGCCAGGATGACTTTCATAAACCTGGCGCACACCCCGGCCTCCGGTCAGCATTTGCAGCGTGGTATGGAATAACCCTGACACCAATCCTTCGGCATAGCCTTGGTGGAAGTTGCGGACCTCATAGAGTTCATCGCGAATCCAACTGGCATCCACCCTGTATTTGAACTGCTTGAGTTTGTCTTCGCTGAAGTTGTTTTCCAGCAAAGCTTCAAACGCAGTCTCGGCCGCCAGCATTCCGCTCTTGATGGCCAGATGGATCCCCTTCAGGCGCTGTGAATTCACAAAGCCGGCCGAGTCGCCCACCATCATCCATCCATTGCCGGCAATGCGCGGAATGGCATACCAGCCGCCATAAGGCATGGTCTTCGCGCCGTAGCGAACCATCTTTCCGCCCTCCAGCAGGTGGGCGATAAGACGATGCCGTTTGAATTGCTGCAACACCCGCTGCGGATCAAGGCGCGGATCGGCATACTCCAGGCTGGTGACATAGCCCAAAGAGACCAGGTTGTCTTTGGAGCCATATATCCAGGAGCCGCCAAACTCTTTGGTGGTGAGCGGCCATCCCAGCGTGAGGATCACCTCGCCCTTGCGGATGCGCCCGGCGGGCACCTCCCACAATTCCTTCACGCCCACGCCATAAGTCTGTGGATTGCTGTCTTTGTCGAGATCGAAACGTCTGATCAACTCCTTGGTGAGCGACCCGCGCGTGCCCTCGGCCAGAATTGTTACCTTGGATTTCAGGTCGTATCCAGGCTCAAAGTTAGACTTTGGTTGGTTATGCTTGTCCACACCCTTGTCGTCGGTGCGGACGCCGATCACCCTATCGTTGTCCAACAGCAGTTCCGAGCCTGCAAAGCCGGTGAAGATGGTAATACCCGCTTCTTCGACCTTTTGCCCTAACCACTTCACAAACCTGTTGATGGAGATCACGAAATTTCCGTGGTCTCTCATAGGAGGCGGCATTATCGGAGCACGATATTCGCTGTGCTCCCCCAGGAAATAAAAGCTCTCGTGTTCTACGCGGGCATCGAGCGGCGCGTCTTTTCGCCAGCCGGGAAGCAGTTCATCCATGGACCGGGGATCGAGGATCGCGCCTGAGAGGCAGTGCTGGCCAACTTCGCGGGCCTTTTCCAAGAGGTAAATATTTTCCTTGGTAAGCTGCTTGTCAGGATGACGGTCGTTATGATCGTCAATCAATTGGGAGAGGCGCAGAGCGCAGGCCATGCCCGCCGGGCCGCCGCCCACAATAACCACGTCCGCATCCATCTGCGGGCGCTCGATTCCTTCTAGAGGTTTGCGGAAATAGATCATCTGATCTAAGCTCTGGCCTTCTTGACCTCTTCTGTCAGTATCGGAAGAATATCGAATAGATTGCCTACCACGCCAAAATCAGCGATCTCAAAAATCGGGGCCTCCGCATCTTTATTGATGGCCACAATGCTGCGCGCGCCCTTCATGCCGACAATATGCTGAATGGCGCCGCTGATACCTACGGCCAGATAAAGCTTGGGAGCGACTGTTTGCCCTGAACTGCCAATCTGGCGGTCCATGGGAAGCCAGCCGGAATCGCAGATGGGGCGTGAGGCGGCGATCTCTCCACCCAGGGCGTCGGCCAGCAGCTTGGCCAGCTCGATGTTTTTCTGCTCTTTGATACCACGGCCTACCGAAACAATGATCTCCGCCTGGGTAAGATCGACTGCCTGTTTGGCCTCTTTGAATGGCTCTTCAGGCTTAGTGCGAATCACGCTATCGGCAATCTCCACATTCACCGTTTCCACCGGAGCGGGAGACGAGCCTGACTCGGCTTTGTCGCCACGGAATGCGCCGGCCTGGAAGGTAGCAAAGTGTGGAGGCTCACAAGCAAAGGAGACATCCGCAGCGAACTTACCCTGAAACATCTGGCGGGTAAACAGCAGCTTGCCGCCTTCCTTGTGGAAACCCACGGCATCACTGATCAGCGTGCGTCCCAAAGCAGCGGTAAGCTGCGGCGCGAAGTCGCGAACCTGGTAGGTATGGGGCATCAGCACCAGGCCTGGCTGTTTTTGCTGGATGAATTGTTTCAAGGCCGCGACCGCGCCATCGGGCGTGTACTTGGCCAGCATGGGCGATTCAACGGCATAAACCTTCGCCAATTTCTTGCCGGCAACCTCACTGGCGACGCTGCTGATGCCGCTGCCAAACACCGCGGCCTCGATGGGCCATCCGGTTTCTGCGGAGATGCCCTGGGCTGCGGTCACAGTTTCCCAGGAGACTCGATTTAGTTTACCTTCACGCTGTTCAACGATTACGAGGATTGTGTTTGCCATTTTTTATTTTCTTGAGTGATTTTTCTTATGTGCTCCCACAGCTAGCAGCGACAAGGCGGCCACAACATCCAACCCAAAGAGCAGGCGCATAAAAAAGTTTCCTGCCCGAATGTCCCAATCGACGTAGATGCCGAACAAGCCGGCCGCAATCAGCATCACGATACCAACCACGATCAGCGTGGAGCCTGTTTCCCGTTCCGTTACGGGGAGATAATTTCCACCTTCCGGATCGTATTCCATTCTTTCCATGGCTTCCTCCTTAAATCACGCGGATCTCGTTGCGAAGCTTTTCCACCAGCTTCTTCGCCACTTCCGCCGGAGAACCTTCCAACATCTCGGTCTTTTTGCTTTTCTGCGGTATATAGAGCTTTTCAATCTTCTGTAGGTTGGCTCCCAGGCCCGCTTTCACTTCATCCAGGGAGACCTTGCGCAACGGCTTGTTCTTGGCTTGCTTGATGCCCAGCAGCGTAGCGTACCGCAGCTTATTGATGCCGGATTGGATGGTCAGCACCGAGGGTAGGGGTATGGTCACATGCTGGAAGAACCCGGACTCAAGTTCGCGCTTCACCCGGATGCCGGAACCATCTTTTTGAATCTCCATAATAATGGTGGCATGAGGCCAGCCCAGGAGCTCTGCCATCAGGACGCCGGTTTGCGCGTAGCCGTAATCATCGGACTGCAAGCCGGTAAAGATCAGGTCAAATTGCTCGCCCTGAATCGCGGCCACAAATGCTTTGGCAATATTCATCGCGTCCATGCCGACAAAGGCATTGTCTTCCAGATGGATGGCGCGGTCGGCGCCCTTAGCCAGTCCCTCGCGCAGTACCTGTTGCGCGCGCGCAGGCCCAGCGGTAATGACCACTACTTCACCGCCGTGCTTCTCTTTTTGACGCAGAGCCTCTTCCAGCGCGTAGGCGTCAGGCTCATTGACCTCATAAGAAACATCGTCGCGAATCCAGGTGTTGCTTTCATTCAGCTTGAGGGGCGCATCCTTTTGCGGAACCTGCTTCATGCAGACCAAAATTTTCATAAAAGCGATAAAG
>DASZEU010000201.1:0-22041 GCA_035940535.1 Candidatus Angelobacter sp. | reverse complement strand
GGATGTGTTGAAGGGAGTTTCGCCGGACTCGCCGGACCGTGAACGGCTCCAGGCGGTGATGCGGCATTTTTCCCAGCAGGTGACCAGCTTTGTCTCGTCATTTCTGTCGCCGTATTCAGGAAAACTCAAGCTGGATTTTGCCAGTTTCCGGCCGCTGGAAGAGCAAGGGCGGGATTTGCCCTTGCACAAGCGCAATGATCTTCTGCACGTGGATGCTTTCCCCACACGCCCGACTCACGGGGCACGCATTCTTCGCGTCTTTGTGAACATCAATCCTTCACTCGGACGTGTTTGGAACGTAGGCGAGCCCTTCGATGCGTCGGTGCCAAAGCTGGCGAAGAAGCACACGCTTTCTCCGCCGTTTCGGGCGGCTGTGACTCGCAAGATAGCCAGGATTGCCAGCAAGATCGGTCTGCCGGTCGCCGACCGCTCCCGCTACGATGAATTCATGCTTTACCTGCATGACTGGCTCAAGGAAAATTCAAGCTTTCAGCAAGATTCTTTCAAGCAAGAACTGATCTTCCCTCCCGGATGTACGTGGATGGTTTATACGGATGGCGTTCCCCATGCCGTTCTTTCCGGGCGCTACGCCCTGGAGCAGACCTACATCGTTCCAACCGATGCGCTGGTCACAGCAGAAGTAGCACCCATCCGTGTATTGGAGGCTGTAACAGGAAGCCGGATGGCGCAGTAGTGAATGATTTCCGAGATTTCGGGTAATCAATCAGTTATGCGGCCATCGAGGCTTCCGAGTTAGAGCCATGTTTCGGGAACATGGTCTGCACTCGCTCCAGCAGCATTTGCGGATCATCAGAAACGGCGCCTGCGGTATCCGTTATCTGGTCAGCCGGAGCCATTAAGAGCAGCAATTGCTGTGGGTTTTCTTTCTTGATCGCCTCGTAGAGTTCCAGCGCCTGCTCTTTTTCGTTATGTTGGTTCACGACGATCAAATCATAAGCACCCGGTTTGCACCTGGTCCTTGCCTGCTGCATGTTCAAAGCGGGATAGGCGAAAAACCCATGGGACCTAAGAATGTTGATTCTATCTTTTCGGCTTTTGGGATCGTTGTCGACCATGAGGATCTTGATCTTTTTTGGCAGTGTCATACGTTCTGGTTGTTCGGAGCGCAAATTGGCTAGGGGGAGCTTAATTCTTGATTCCATTGTCGCTACTTTCCTCGATAGATTCCAGGGGCCACGTTAGGAGAGAGGCTGCTGAGGCGCAGCGGGTTGCCAAAGCGCTACGATATATCTTGAGAGGAATCAAGGGCTTAACGATGGTTTAAGAGCATTTTCCGCAGGCGTGAACGATATTGGGTAGGCAATCGTTATAATCTTTGCTAATGGTCCGCGACGGAATCTATTACGCCTTGGGAATGGTGCTGGTTGCCGCTTTGCTGTGGTGGCTGGGGGCATACATCTTTGTCGCGGTTCCCCTGTTGTTGGCGTTATTCTTCCTCTGGTTTTTCCGCGATCCGGAGCGTGAAATCCCGGCAGAGCCGGGCTTGATTGTCTCTCCTGCGGACGGCAAAGTTACCGACGTTTCTTTAACGCAACTCAACGGCAAGCCCTGCACGCGGATCAGTATCTTTCTTAGTGTGTTTGACGTGCATGTGAACCGGTCTCCTATCAGCGGCGTGATCAAGCAAGTGGTGTACAAGCCAGGCAAGTTTGGCAACGCCATGGGGGCCATCTCCGCAGAGCAGAATGAGCAGAACATTGTGACCGTGGAAAGCGAAGGCATGTTGGTTGTGTTCAAGCAGATCGCCGGGGTCCTTGCGCGGCGCATCGTCTTCACCAAAAAAGTTGGGGATGTAATTGGCCGGGGCGAGCGGGTGGGCCTGATCAAGTTCGGGTCGCGTACCGATGTGATCTTTCCCAACCCGGCCGAAGTTCAGATTAAAGTGGGGGATCGAGTCAAAGGCGGAGCTTCTATTCTGGCTAAAGCCGCGGTTCCACAGATCACCGTTCCACCGATGAGAGAACACTCTGAGGTGGTGCGATAATGGCCTACCGCCGTCGTTGGGACGATCAGGAAAAGAAGCGGCGCTTCCGTAAGGGCATTCATATCCTGCCCTCGATCTTTACGGCAGCCAACATTGGGGCCGGCTACTATGCCATCTCTCAAACGTTCCGGGGCGGCGCAATCGCGCAGGCTCTGAAGGAGGCCACCATTGGGAACCGGGCGTTTGATCCGGCGACTACTGCGGCCATGGCACGGCATTTTGATTTGGCCGCCCTGGCTATTGGCGTAGCTGTAGTGGCCGACGGCTTGGATGGCAGGATTGCCCGCATGACCAATACGGCCAGTGACTTTGGCCGCGAATTTGACTCTTTGGCCGACGTGATTACCTTCGGCCTTGCGCCAGCATTGCTCGCCTGGGTTTGGGGCTTCCGCATGCTGCACGAGATCCACTTTCCCGAACTGCATTTCCAGCTTGAGCAATTGGGCCTGGTCGCGTCCTTTATTTTTCTGGTTGCCGGAGCAAGCCGTCTGGCGCGTTTCAACATCCAGACGAATCCACAGCCTTCAAACCCTGGCCGGCCCGATCGAAAATATTTTGTCGGCATGCCTATTCCAGCGGGCGCGGGTGTATTGGCGTCCGTGGTCCATTTCAACAAAGGCCAGCCTTTGGATTCATGGTGGCTGGCGCCCTTCTGGCTTTTGCTGATCGTGGTGACCGGTCTCCTCATGGTGAGCACGTGGAGGTTCTACAGCTTCAAAGAGCTGCGCCTGGGAGGCAGACACCCTTTTCAAAGACTGGTTCTGGTGTGCAGTGTGGTGGCGCTGATCTGGTATTTCTCCCAGTACGTGCTCCTGATCATTGGTATGAGCTATATGTTCAGCGGCATTCTCACGCGATTTTTGTATGTTTTACGCCGTCGCCGCGCAGAAAGTGTTTACAAGGAACTTCCTGAAGCCAGATGAAGCCTGAGAACCCGACCAAGACCGAAGGACAGAAATGGGGCAACCTGTTTCGTGTGGCCATTGTGGGCGCTGCCACGCTCAAGGGCAAAGAATTGAAGGAAGTTCTGGAAGAAAAGAACTTTCCTGCCATGGACATCAAGCTGCTCGATGACGATGAGTCGTTGGGCCAGCTTGATCAGGTCAACGATGAGGTCTCTTTTATCCAGCCGGTCACGCGCGATCAGTTGGAAAATACCGACTTTACTTTCTTTGCTTCCGACGAGAACTTTACCCGGCTGTACTGGAAGCTGGCCCGCGATGCGGGAAGCGCCATTGTGGACCTCTCTTATGCTCTGGATAGCGAGATGAAAGCGCCCATCTGCGCCCCCTGGGTCCAGCGGGAGCTTGGAGAGCAGACTCCGATCAACCTGGAATCGACTGCCATGGTCATTGCTCATCCGGCGGCCGCAGTTCTGAGTTTGCTGGTTCTGCGAGCGCAAAAGGCAGGGACGATTCGCAGCGTAGTGGCGACGATCTTCGAACCGGTTTCGGAACAGGGCCGGCGGGGTATGGATGAGTTGCATGAGCAGACCGTCAACTTGCTCTCCTTTCAGCCGATGCCCACCGAGGTTTTTGATTCCCAAGTGGCTTTCAATGTAATTGGCCGGTATGGCAAGGCCTCCAAGCGCAGCCTGGAAACCGTGGAACATCGTATTGGCAACCACGTTCGCAAGCTCCTGGAGAACCGCGCTCCAATTCCGGCTTTGATGCTGTTGCAAGCACCGGTATTTCACGCGCACACGTTTTCCATTTACGTTGAGCTGGACAAAAAGATCTCGGTGGGCGACTTTTCCCAGGCCATCGCCGGTGAGCATGTGGAACTTGCCCGGGCCGCCGAGGATTCGCCCAGCAATGTGAACATTGCCGGCAAAGACGAGATCCTGGTCGCAGTGCGGCGCGATGCGTGGCACGAAAATGGTTTCTGGCTTTGGGTGGCGGTAGACAATCTTCGCCTGGCAGCCATTACTGCGGTAGAATGCGCAACCGCGCTGGCTGCGGTGAGGCCCCACGGAAAAGTTCAATGAAAAGATATTTTGTATATTGCCTGCTCGGCTGGGTGTCTCTGCTGGCAGGCTGCGGATACCATACGGCAGGCCGCGCCAGCCGCTTGCCTACGAGTGTCCGAACCATCGCTATTCCCGGGTTTAAGAACCAGACGCAAACGTACCGCATCGAGCAAATTCTTACCGGAGACGTGGTGCGCGAATTCATCAGCCGGACAAAATTCCAGGTAGTGAATAGCGCCTCCGACACCAGCGATGCGACGTTGACGGGAACCGTGGTTTCTGCCGTGGCCGCGCCCCTGACGTATGACGCCAATACTGGCCGGGCTTCCAGCGCCGTCGTGACCGTCACCATGCGCGTCTCTCTGACGGACCGATCCGGGCGCGTGCTGTTTGAAAATCCTAACTACACCTTTCGCGAGCAATACCAAGTGGCGCGCGAGATTGCCAGCTTTTTCGATGAGGAGACCCCGGCGCTGCAGAGAATGTCGCGTGATTTCGCCCGCACCCTCGTAAGTGACATCTTGGAGGCGTACTGATGCCGAGTCGCAGCTTTGCTCCCTCGGAGCGATTTGTCTCTGAGGTAACCAGCCGCAAGCTGCGTCCTGCTTACATTTTCATTGGAGATGAAGTTTTCTTCCGCGACCAATGCCGCCAGGCGCTCCTTCAACATCTTGTTCCTCAGGATTTGCGCGAGTTCAGCCTCTACGACCTGGACTTGGCTGAGACCAGTCTCGCGGAAATTCTCGACCGGGCCCAGACACCCTCGCTTATGGCTCCCTTCCAGGTGTTCTTCATTCGCGGAGTCAAGAATCTTTACGGGCGGGGCTCGCACGACGAGGAGTTTGCGGCCATTGAAAAATACGTCAAAGACCCTAATCCAGCGGCTGTGTTGATCTTTGTCGCCGACCATATCAGCATCCCGGCCGATGTCCGCCGCATGGATATGACTGATAAAGATCGCTACGAGCGCATCCGTGAAACGTTGGGCGAGTACTGCGGCATGGTTGAGCTGGCGCGGGTCGACGAAAGTGATGGCGTGCGCTGGGTAATCGAGAAGGCGCAGAACGAGAACGTAAAGATTGACCAGGACGCTGCCCGCGAACTCGTAGACGCGCTGGGCGCCGACATGATGATGGTCAGCCGCGAGCTGGAAAAATTGGTCCTCTACGTGAATGAGAAGAAGCGCATCATGCTGGGCGATGTTGAAACGCTAGTGCTCGCCGCCAAGCAGCGATCGCTTTACGAACTTACAGAAGCCATTTCACAAAAAGATAAAGCCCGATCCCTCTCCGTGCTGGACGCAATGCTCTCCTCGGGAGAGGGAGAAGATGCTGCTATCGGCCATCTTTATTTGCTGGCCCGCACTTTTCGGCAAATGTTGGTGATCCTGGAAAAAAACGTGCGCGACTCGAAGGCCATCTGGCAAGCCTTGTGGCAGGGCTTCCGTCTTCCTCCGTTCGCAGCCGACGATGTTATCCGCCAGGCCCGTCGCTACAAATCCCGCCGTGAACTCACCCGCGCAATCAAGCTGGTAGCCCGCGCCGATATGGCCCTCCGCTCAAGCCCTCCCAGCAAACGGTTGGTACTGGAGCAGCTTGTAATGCAACTCGCGGAAGAACCCAAAGCCGGTGTTCCCGAGTGGCAACAGGATGAATTGCCGGTCTAGGGAATTTGGTAAGGGGGATTTTCCTGATTTGGCAATGTTGGCCTTTATTTTTCAATATGATACAGACAATATATCATTAATAATACTACCCGACCATGACCTTATATATTATTTTGATATATATCTTTTTTGATGATATCCTGTGAGTGAAGAGTCAAAAACGTGGGAGTTCTGGGGCTACGAATCACAGGCAGAGGGCCATCCAGTCCAGATATGGTTTGACGGTCTTCCCATTGAGGCGAAAGAGGAAATAATTGATCTGGTTGAACATCTGCGAGTTATGGTTGATCGCCAATGGCGGTCTCCAGAGTTTGACCCGCTGGTTGGTGCGGGCGGCATCTCCGAACTTAGACCCGCAGACATTAGATGCCAGGAAGGCACCTTAACCTACCGCATCTACGGCTGGCGGGGCTATCCAGATGAGTGGTCTTACACGTTTCTGTACGGAGCGAGGAAGGAAGTCAAAAATGACCGTGAAGGAAAAGCGATTGCCAAGCGAAGGCTCGAAGACCTTGCAGCAGGAAGAGCAACAGTCCACAGGTTTGATTTCGAGAAGCAGTCTGATTCGGAGACTGAATCGGGGGCGTGAGGCGAGGGCTAGGTTTGTCGAGTCACACCTGAATAAGAGTTTAGCATTTCAAATCCGCTCACTGAGAGATAGGGAACAATGGACTCAGACTCAATTTGCCGAGAAACTTGGGATGAAGCATCCCAACAATGTTTCTGCTCGCCTTGAAAATCCCAACTACGGCAAACATACCCTTACCACTCTAAAAAAGATTGCTGCGACTTGTGATGTTGGTCTGGTTGTTTGGTTCGTTCCCTTCAGACGCTTAGTTGATTGGGCCACAGGAACCCCGCACAAAGACACAGGATTATCCCCTGCTTTTCATGATATTCCGGCCTTCGATCACGACCCCGGTATAAGGGCGATACAAGCGAAAGAAGCGGAGGAAGACAAACTCGTCGCAGAACTCGGCTCATGGCAAGACGAACGACTGCCCAAGAAACAACCAGAACCTGCATCTTTTTTGGGGCCTATTCCACTTGCTTCAGAAATGAGCGGTGCGGAGGCACAGGCAGGATAAGCAATATGAAAACCTTGAACGTGGTCAGCGCGAAGTCGGTTTGGCTTTTCGACATCAATGATCTGAACCCGCGCGGCAAAGACATTTATTCGGATCTGCTGGAAGGGCTGAAAGACAGATATCATTTCGAGAAGGCCCCGGCTTCAACAAGCGATCTGGACCGAACTACGAAGGGCTATAAATTCGAGCGCGGTAGTTTTCAGGCCAAAGAAGAAATCTTCATTGCGGTTGATCTTGAGATTTACAACGATGGGATCGTGGGCAACTCTCGCTCATCTACCTACGAAACCGATAAATTCCTAGAAGACGTACTCTCAACTTTGGCGACAGATTTTTCGCTGACATACAGCCCCGACATAATCCGAACGAAAATGTACACCAGCGAATTAACGGTTCGTTTAGAACGGGTTTTGTTTGACCTGAATCCTAAACTGAGAGATGTAGCCAACATGATTTCGTCGTTTTGTGCGCTGCCCGGCGTCTTGCCTTTCGAAGTATCGGGATTGGGGTTTAGCACCGATCTGGCCATCTCTCATCTGAAGCCATCGCCTTTTCTTCTTGAGCGAAAAGCTAGTGCTTCTTTTTCGGAAAAACGATATTACAGCAAGGCCCCTCTTCACACCGATAAACACGAGGAAGTGTTGCGGGAAATTGAACACATATTGACTTCAGGAAACTGACATAAAAAAACCGCTATCTGGATGAGGGTGAGGTTTTTTTTCGCACACAAGCGCTCTCCCATGCTGTGCGTCAGCGGGCCGGCGGCTGAGGCTTATTTCCCTTTTTTCTGCGGCTGGATTTGTTCTGCAAGGCTACCCTGGCAAACAGCCATTTGAGCTATCACCGAGGTTTCTTGTTTTCTAATCGACCGGGCCAGCGATAGAGCGCCATCAAAGTGTGTGTGGCCCAAGATGCTAAAACTCTTGAAGTCAGACAAACTCGCGGCCCAAGTGCTTTCCTGCATACTGGACGCGATCTGGCTTACAGGCGTTAGAGGAGTCTCCTTGTGGTTGGTAACCCGATCGGATTGATTGAATGCTTGGACGGCCAGTTGCAGAATGATCAGGCTTCTGGTCTCGTCAAGCTCTGCGGCAGTCTCTGCCAAAATCAGCAGCGCGCGGGCTTTCTGTATCGTATTCTCAGCTTTCGCTATTATCATTTCTGCGCTATTCACAATTTCGGCTGCTTGAACCGTGTCTTTCTTTTTGAGCAGCGCACGTATGATATGGCTGAACATCGTGGCCTGCTGCTGCGGGTTGCTGAGCGCTGCTGCGTTCTCGTAGGCGGTACGAATGTCTCCGCGGTTCAGGGCGAGCGTGGCGGCCCGGCTTCTCACCCCTGACTCGATGCTCTGCCGGAGTTGATCGTTATGGATTGAGCTGGAGATCGAGAGCGCCTGCTCGAAATCACCCTGGCCCGCAGCCCGCAAAGCCGCACGCTGATAAAGAAGGTCCCGCTCCTCTACTTTTGCCAACGAATCAGCCGCCTGCACGATCCCCTTGGGCGGCGCCTCGGCGGTAAGATTGGTCAGCAAGGCGCGCTTTGCAGCATCTGGAATTGTGGCCACGGCTTGCTCGATGCCGCTTGTAATGATGGCCGCATCATCAGGAAGGTATTGTCTGAAGTACGGCAGGAGTTGCACCAAAGGCAGATAGTTGGGCAATCCGGGCTTGTATTGAGTGGACGCCTGATCGGGCGAAGCATTTGCCAGCATGGTTTGAAACGCGAACTGCAAAAAGTTGATGGCCAGCCCCGCATCTGGGAGGGCTATTGTTGGTTGCGTCGAGGCGCCATCTTCGTTGGCGGCATCCTGCAGAGCACCTTCAGCATTGGGATTATTCCCCGGTACGGTTGAGCCATTCATCTGCGGGCCAAATATGTAATGCGCGAGAAACCCCAGACTACGGCCAAAGCTTTCCTGATCCTTTGCCGCCACCGCCAGCGACTGATTGAAAAGATTATCGGCCTCCGCCGGCGCCACCACGCGGATCTTATGGAGAGAGTCGATCAATTCCGGCGTGACCCCGGCTGTCAAACCTGCCCGGGCCATGGCAATGGCGCGTCGTAAGTCGATACCCGCCATATCCACCGCCAGACCCGGATATAGGCTTGGATCATTGGCTTGATCTTTCTCTTCTGATTTCAGGAAGGATTTGAGCAGTTCTTCCGCCATCGCCGGATCATGCCGCGACAGTATACGAAGCAGTTGGCTCCGAAGCTGTGATTTTCTTTGCTGGATGGAATTTTTTTGGTGTGATTCGTTTGAAATCGCATCGATCGAGTTCAGCGCCTCAAGGAAAAATCGGCGTGCGCGCAGTTTATCGTAATCCCACAGCATGTCTGCGATCTGAGCCTGGGTTTTGATCCTGAAAACATCGTCTTGGAACCCTTTTGAGATCTGGATCAGGTCAACCAGCGCCCAGAAAGAGCGCTCTTTTTGATCAGCAAGAGCCGTTTGGGCGTTCGTTGTCTTGGCAGCCGGTTTTTTGGGATTTGCAGTTTGCGTAAAGCAAACAGGGCACAAGAGCGCAGCCGCTAGAACAAATCCTGTCATTGATTGGAGCATTGGAGGCACCTTTCTCAGCATTGAACAGTTCTGCCGTCAAAGGCCCCCGCCTGTATTGGGGCGGGAGCCTTGGTTGAGGGTGGACGCTGTTTTACGTCAACCGCATATTGGAGATACCAGGTCTTCACAGCCCGGTGTGTGTTCTGTGGGACAAGTTGCACAGGTAGCGCCGGGGCTTCTCTGGCGCTGACCGACGATCGTGCTGGTCGAATTCGTACCACAGGTTGTTGTGACCAGGTCGCGCTCGACCTGCACGCAGGTGAAGTTGGAGTTAAGGAACTGCCCAGTGCAGTAGGTCGTTACAGTAGTTACTGGGGTGCAGCATGGACGATGTTCGTCACCGCAGGTTGTCGAACGGGTACATCCGTCAGTGCCCTGGATGAAGCCGGGAGGGCATGAGGATGGTACGTCGCAGGACGAGCTACAGTCGACATTTGAGTTGCAGACAGCAGGATCGAAGCAACTGGTCTGTGCCTGCGCTGGAGATGCACTTGCCAGGAAACACACTATGCCCAGCACTGCACACCAGACCAGGGTTTTTGAATTGAATCTCATTGGTCATTTTCCTTTCTTCTTCTCTGTTTTGGGACTTACCGCTGCCATGGAAGGCAGACTTCGATGCGCCTGAATCGCGCCTTTGATTCAGGTGGCTGTTACTTCGAGGGAATGCGGTTCTGCGCATCCCGCGTAGCTGGCGAAATTTCAGAAACAGAAGTAGAAGCCTTGGACGCGCCTGCCCGCTGGAGCTCTTCATCGATCAACAGGGCAAAATCCTGGAACGGCGCAGCTCCGCTCAGCATTCGGCCATTGACAAAGAAAGTGGGGGTGCCGCTGATTCCATAGCTGACACCTTCGTCGCGGTCGGCATGCCATTTCTTGCTGTATTTCTCTGCGTCAAGGCAGTGGCCGAACTGATCGGGATCGAGGCCTATTTCTGAGGCATATTTCTTGAGGTCAGCAACTTTCAGGTTGGTCTGGTTAGCGAATAGTTTGTCGTGCATTTGCCAGAATTTGCCCTGGTCTTGCGCGCACGAGGCAGCTTCCGCGGCTTTGGCGGCATTTTGATGGAAGTCAAGCGGGAAGTCCCGGAAGACAACCCGAATCTGCCCGGCATAAGTTTGTTCAAGCTGCTTGATGGTTTCGGCGGTGCGGCCGCAGAAGGGACACTGGAAATCGGCGAATTCAACGATCGTGACCGGAGCGGTTTGCGGTCCTCGGGCGCGAGTGTCTTCGGAGTTCACTTTGATTCGAGGCGGATCGAGAAACATCTGTACCGCAGATGTGCTGCGCAGGTCTTTAAGGAAATCACTTCTTCGCAAATTGATTCGTGCTTGGCGAAGGTTGTTTTCTATTTGCTTCAGGACCTCCGCCTCGCTCTTGTCGCCATATTTGTCCTTGGTGCTTTCGTAGATGGCCCGCAGTTGCTCCTCTGTGGCTGGACGGATTCTGCCCTCGATTTCTTTCTCTGTAAGTTGCTGGACACTGATGCCCCGGCGAGCGGCCTCCCGGTCGAGCAGGATCCGGTCGATGGCCTCCTCCACAGCCTGCCGCTTGAGCTTGTATTCCTGCGATTTGAGGGCAATGAGCCGGTTTTGGACCGCAGCTTCCACCTCGGCCTCGGAGATCTCTTTGCCGTCCACGACGGCAATCCGCCGGGAGGGGGCTGGCGCATTTTGAGGATGATTTGCTGTTTGTGCGGTCGCTACCAGGTTCGCGGCGAGCACCAAAAACGCAGCTAGAGAAAAGATTTTGCGTTGTCTTGTCATGTCACGGTTCCTCTCTTGAAGTCAACAGACACTACTGACGTGGCGAGTTCTTGCGATTCCCGCTTGCGGGATTTTCGAACTCACCCTACGTGGCTCGGCTCGGCAGAAAATTACAAATTTTTTTGTGGGGGTATCAGCGGCAGCATGATTGTGCTGGACGAGAACCGCAAACTTGGATAATAATCACTTAACTTTTATACCTTGCCCGGGGGGACCAAATCCAAAGTGGCTCTCATACAATTCACCCGAAACCACACTGACCATTCGACCGACAAGGGATTTCAATTCGAATTTTTCTGCGACCGTTGCGGCAACGGTTTCATGACCGAGTTCAAGGCCTCGGCCACGGGCATTGCTGCCAGTGCGTTGCGCGCTGCTGGAGGTTTCTTCGGCGGCATCCTGGGCAAGGCCGGCTCGAATACTTATGAGATTGAACACGCCATCCTGGGACCGGCCCACGACAAAGCTTTCCGCGAAGCCATCGATGCCACCAAGCCAAATTTCCGGCAGTGCCCCAAATGTACGCATTGGGTCTGCCAAGCCTCCTGCTGGAACGCCAAGCGTTCTCTTTGCTATGAGTGCGCGCCCGACATTGAAACCGAAATGGCGGCCGCACAAGTGCAAACAACAGTTGACCAGATGAAACAAAAGCTTCAGGAGCAGGACCTGACTAAGGGACTGGACCTGACTAAAGAGGCGACGGCGCTTTGCCCCGCCTGTGGCGCGCACACCCAAGGGGCAAAGTTCTGCCCGGAATGCGGAAAGCCATTGCGTCCCAAAAACGAATGCTCAAAGTGCGGAACCAAGTTCGAAGCCGGAACCAAGTTCTGCCCGGAGTGCGGGAATAAGATTTGAGCGAATACCTGGCTTCGATCTCGCGATATGTTTCTAAGCGGTCAAAGAACCAAAGAGGCAGCCTGCGGTTGCTAGAGCTTCTCGTAAAACTCACAAGCCGAGCACGATATGTAAACGCCTCCGGGAATGTTCCGTTCGCGATCTTTTACGCGCTTTACAATGCGTGTGGGTTTGCTGCATTTGGGACAATCCGTGCTCTTGGAAGTGTCCATCATTTTTTTGCGATCCGCCGTTTTGGCGATCTTAGCCATAGTTCATATTCTCCTGCGAAGGTGATGCGGTTGTAGAGTTCAAGGCAGAAAAAGCGAAAAACTTTAGATGCCGAAGGATGCCGAACCGCTCTTCACATTTTACAACAGGAATTCTGCTCCCGGTCGTTTCGCACCGTGGTCAGCAACCCCTTCTGGTTCGAAGAGGTGATTTAAGGGCGGCAGCGGGGCTTGTAATTTTCGTGCGAAGTGTGAGTCAATACCTGGGTGAAATCATTGTCTCGAAAGGAACTCATGAAGAAACTTCTTGTGATGCTGTTCGCAGCCGTGGCGATAAGCGCGTTTGCCGCTGATACAACAGTCAAAGGATATCTCGTTGATCGGGAGTGTGCTTCGGAAGTAGGCTCGCAACCCGGTTTTGGCCCCAATCACACCAAGAGTTGCTTGCAAATGCCGCCCTGCGAAAAGAGCGGCTATGCCGTGCTCACCGACGACAAGAAAATCATCAAGCTCGACGACAAGGGCAACGAAGCGGCCAAAAAGTTCATCGCCGCCCTCACCAAAAACAAGGACATCAAGGTAGCAGTGACCGGTGATTTGAAGGATGACATCATCACGGTGACCAAAATCGAGTTACAGTAGCGCTTTGAACGTTGGCTTTTACGTTTCAGAGGTCGCACTTCATTGCGGCCTTTTTATATGCCGGCGTGTGAATGCCCCGTTGCGATAAATAGTCGCAAATCCGAAAGGGGCAAGGCGAACATGCAAATCGCTGGGTATGGCTCCATCGATTCGACAAACGACACCCGATCCGTGCGGACTCCACCAAAAAAGGCCGCGTCTCTCGACGCGGCCCAAAGCAATTTACTTAGGTTCTTCGCTCAGAATGTGAAGCGTGCTCCAAACTGAATGATCCGGGGATCATAAGTATTGGTTACCTGGCCGAAGGTTGGATTCGCGAGATTCGTGTCCGGGTTGGTGAATTCAGCGTGGTTGAAGATGTTGAAGAATTCAGTCCGCAACTCGATCGCGGTGTGTTCGGTAATCTTCGTGGTCTTGGCGAAGGCCATATCAAGATTGATCCGGCCGGGACCTCGTAAGATATTGCGTCCAGAACCGTAACTTCCGGTAACGATGTTCGGATCGGGCGCTGTGAAGTTGGGCTCAAAGTATTGGTTTCCTGTTGTCCCCGGAGTTGCATGGTGAGGATTGAAATAGATAATGGGACCGGTCTGGGTCGCAAAAATCAGGTTGGAATCTCCTGCTCCCGAGGGACCGGGATTTGTCCTTCTTGCCAGCAGGCCAGCGTTCACATCCAGAGGGAAACCGGTGTGCCAGAAGAGGATTGGAAATATGTTCCAACCCTTAGTCAAGCGCTTGGGCCCGTTTTCCCAGGCATGGTCGAATGGAACTTCCCATCCGCCGCTAAAGCTCATCTGGTGCCGCACGTCAAAATCCGACGAGGCGCGGAACAGGTTGCGATTAAAGAATGGGATCTGGGCATTACGGTTGCGGAAGCCGGATGAGTTGTCAATGCTGTGTGACCAGGTATAGGCGAAGGTAAAGAACGTGGTGCCCAGGAACCGTGTCTCAGAGGCTTTCTTCGAGAGCTTGGTTTGCAGCGCATGATAGCCGGCATTGACGCCATTGATGAACTCTGGCGTGAAGCTGAACCGTCCATCATCCACCGCGCCGATTTCATTCAGGAAACGATGGGGGGTTGAGGCAAGTGTGGCAGGATCGAAAGCATTGATGTCAACCAAGGTGGTTAGTTTGCGCGATTGGCTGCCGAGGTAGCCCACTTCCAGCGCCAGGTTCCGTACAAGTTCGCGCTCCAGATCAAGGTTGTATTGCCAGGTATAAGGAGTGCGCAGGTGCGGATCTACGAAGAAGACGCCGCCGCCACCGAAGGGAAGAAATCCTGCCGCACCGAAATCAATATTGCGCCCCGGAGGCTTGGACGGAAACGGATTCACAGTTCCGGTGCTGCCAAAAGGATCGGTGGTGAAACCGGGATTGGAGGTCACGCAGCCCGGACTTCCTGATCCAGGACCATTAGGACAGTCGTTGAAGAAAGGATTTGTGAACCCAAAAAAGGGCGCCTGTCCGTTAAATTGCAGGTTGTCTTCGCCTTTCAGCACGTCGTAGAAGAGTCCCACTCCTCCGCGAAGGCTGGTTTTTCCAGAGCCGGTCGGGTCCCAGGCGAACCCAACACGGGGCGCCCAATCATTCTTATCAGAAAAGTTAGAGCCCTTGGGAGCGCCTGGATCTCCCGGAAATACCAGGGAAGGAGGCGCATTTATGAAACGAGTTGAGTGGAGACCAGGAATAATGCTGAAAGAGCGTCCCTGAGTATCGAGTTTCGGTTCGCTGTACTCATAGCGAATGCCCAAGGTCAGCACCAGGTTTCTCAAGGCCTGCCATTCATCCTGGGCAAAAAAATATGTCGATTTCTGGCGGATATTCGAGGGTGCGCTTCCAAACTGGAAATAGTCTTCCGGAAGACCCAGCAGCAAGTTCGCATATTGGTTGCCGGAGCCGTTGAAGTTGTCAAAATCAAACTGGCCGTTCACGAAGAAGTCAAAAAGGGTATTGTTCTGGTAGGGCGTGAAGCTGCCGCCAAATTTCCAGTTGTGATGCCCCTTCCTCCACGACACCGTGTCGGAATAAGAAAAGGTGTTATTCGCAAGCGTCGTTGGTCCTTGCGAGCTGAAGCCGACGAGCAAGGCATTGGTTGCGCCGCCACCAAACGAGAGCCGCGTGGGGCCCGTTGCCTGATCAGGTGTGACCCCAACTCCTAGCGCCGAGGGAATGGGCAGGTTTGTAAGGGGGATCGCATTCTGGTTTACATTGCGTTGCAGCGTGAAATGAAATTCATTGAGCAAGTTGGTGGTGAAGGTATGGGTGTAGGTCAAGCTCGAAAAATAGTTATGACCAATGAATTCAACCGGATATCCCACACCTGTCTGGAATGGATTGGTGTTGTATCCGCGGATGCCGCCAGCAGTGGCGCTGATGTGATCGTTGGACGTGGGATTGTAATCAATCTTGCCGGTGAATTCATTGTTGTTGTTGGTGGCATTGGCTTGGTTGAATGCGATTCCCGAGCAAACCTGCGTGGGGTCCGCCGGACAACTATAGTTGTTGGTGGGCGACTTGGGAATCAGATTTGCTCCAATGTATTTCTTGGCTACGGGATCGATGCGGGTTGGATCGATGATTCCTTGCAGAGCCAATGCATTGATGGGTTGGTAGAAGGGATTATTGACCAGGAAGTTGACCACGCCAGGGTCTGGCCCGCCGCCAGGTCCCGCGTGCGAGAAGTTGCCTGCCAGCATTTCGGGCGTGAAAGTATCAACCTGGTTGGTTGCGCCACGGGTCTGCCGCTGTCCCTGGTAGCTGGTGAACCAAAAGAGCTTGTCCTTTACGATTGGGCCTCCCGCCGTATATCCAAACTGGTTGCGGCTCAGAAAATCTGTTGGGAGCCCGTTTTTGTTATTGAAGTATGTGTTGGATGAAAAAGCGCTGTTGCGGTTGAATTCGAAGACCGAACCGTGGATATGGTTGGTGCCTGACTTGGTGACCACGCTGATGATCCCACCGGCATTGCGGCCGTATTCAGCGGTGTAGTTGCTGGTAAGGATGCGGAATTCCTGCACCGCGTCGGGATTAGGCGTAAAGACAACGCCATTGCTGAGCAGGTTGTTGTCCACGCCACCATCCAAAAGAAAGGTGACGGAATCGGCGCGCGAGCCGGCAATATTGAAGGTGCCGGCGCCGGTGTCGTCAGGATTATCCGGGGTGACGCCCGGTTGGAGCGTTGCCAGATCCAGTACGTTACGTCCATTTAGAGGCATGTTGATGATCACGTTCCCAGTAACGGAGGCGCCCAAAGTTGGATTCACCACCTCCACTTGGGCGGCTTCGCCGGTAACCTCCACGGTTTCCTGATTTCCACCGATGCGCAAAGTCACATCCACGCGCTGCGCCTGATTGATTTCGAGCGTGTATTCCCCGGTCTTGGCCGTCGAGAAACCATTTTTCTCGACGGTCACGCGGTAGGAGCCGATCGGAAGTTCCAATGCCTGATAGGAGCCATCGCCGTCAGTTGACGTGGTGGTGGATACGCCGGTGGCAATGTTTGTCACCGTTACCTTCGCGGCCGGAACCACAGCGCCTTGCGGGTCTTTGACTGTACCGACAATCCTTGCCCGGGCACTTTGCGCGCTGACCCAAGTTGAAAGCGCCAACAGCATGGCTGAAAAGACAGCAATCAACCGTAGGAATGGCAATCTGTGCATCTCGCTCATACAACCCCCTTTTTTCTTAAGCTCTGGAACCGGATGGGCATTTCTTATAGCAAGAGGAGGGCCTAAAGTCCAGCATGTTTGAATACCCACCTGTTCACAACCATAACTCATTTGTTTGCTACTTCTTGAACAGGGCAGATGTGTTTTGATCAGTTTGCGAAGGCGAGTCTGAAATTCCCAAAAAACATAGACTGGATACTCTAAATAGGATTTAAAGAGGTGTCTGATTCGGGAATGCTGCAATGCGGTGTCCATTGTCAAGGCCGAAGGGCGGCGGCCGATCTAGACCCACCTTGGCTTGCTGCTATATTTGTTTGCGATGGGTGGTCACGACAAATCTCGCCAACTTCATGCTCGCGCCTCCAAGGTGATTCCTGGAGGCGTGAACTCCCCGGTACGCGCCTTCAAGTCTGTTGCCTGTGATCCGCCTTATATCGTGCGCGGCAAGGGGGCCTGCATCTGGGACGCCGACGGGAACCAATATCTTGACTATATAGGCTCCTGGGGGCCCCTGATTCTTGGCCATGCTCATGCTGAGGTCGTGGAAGCAATAGAAAAAGCCAACCGCGACGGCGCCAGCTTTGGCGCATGTACTCCTGCGGAGGCCGAATTGGCCGAAGCAGTGATTGATGCCTTTCCGTCAGTAGACAAAATCCGCTTTGTCAGCTCCGGGACAGAAGCCACCATGTCTGCCATCCGGCTGGCACGCGCGTTTACGAATCGCAAATACATCATCAAGTTTGAAGGCTGCTATCACGGACATGCCGATTCACTCCTGGTCAAGGCTGGCTCAGGCGTAGCAACGCTTGGCATTCCTGGCTCTGCGGGCGTGCTCGAAGAGTTGGCGCAGTTTACCTTGGCGCTTCCATTCAACAGCGAGAAGGCGGTGGAAGAGGCTTTTCACAAATTCAGCGGCCAGATTGCATGCTTGATCGTAGAGCCGGTCGTAGGCAACATGGGATGTGTCCCTCCAACAAGCAATTACCTGCAATTCCTGCGCAAAATCACCTCGGAGCACGGAGTCGTGTTGATCTTCGATGAAGTCATGACCGGATTCCGGCTCGCCTTTGGTGGCGCGCAAGAGCTTCATGCAATCAAACCTGACCTGACCACGCTGGGCAAGATCATCGGAGGCGGCCTGCCCGTAGGCGCTTATGGAGGCCGCGCTGAGATCATGAATTTGATCGCGCCGCTCGGGCCGGTCTATCAGGCAGGCACGCTTTCCGGAAATCCTTTGGCCATGGCCGCCGGCTTGGCTACTTTGCGGCACTTAAAGAAGCATCCGGAAATCTATCAGCAACTGGAGCGACGAACGGCGTTGCTGGTGGATAAAGTGCTGGAGGTCGCCAAGAAAAAAGGCTTTCCACTTACGGCGAATCGCGTAGGCTCCATGTTTACGTGGTTCTTTCAGCCAGGAGAAGTCCACGATTGGGACACCGCGGCCAAGTCTGATACGGCGCGATTTGGGAACTTCTATCGCTCCATGCTCGAACGCGGCATTTACCTGCCGCCTTCCCAGTTTGAGGCAGTTTTTGTGGGAGCAGCGCATTCAGAGGAAGACATAAATCGGACCGTGGAAGCTGCGGTAGCCTCGTTATAAGGCAAAACTCCACCGCAGAGGGCGCGGAGAACGCAGAGAGCCGCAGAGAAGAATTTGTTTAGTCTAAGCCGATACAGAGAATCCCATCTTGGTGTGGAACGATTCACTTGATTTTCAATTACCCATTTACCAACTTACCCAATTACCAAATGATCTTAGATTCCCACGGCTCCGTAGTCCGTGCCGGTATCCGTGTCTTTCACTTCTTCATTCTCATAAGCACGATAGGGGTTGCGGCGTGAACCTAGACGGCGCTTGCGCAGTTCAAAGCCTGCATACAAGCCTCCGGTCAGGACAGCGGCGGTCAAAGCAACAATAGCCAGTACACGGCCTGGATGGCCCAATATCGGTTTGGAGGTAGGCGACGGAGTAGCTGCGATTCTGTCGCCCTGGTCCAAAGCTTCGCGAAAGTCAGCCAGCGACTGCGCGCCGCCACGTTCCAAAGCGCGGTAGGAGAGGAGCGCGCTGTAGGAGAGTGGCATAGAGAGGTCCTGCGCTCCGTTTACGACAACATGGTCTTCGCTGCGTTGGTGTTGCAGCGTCAGCAGTTCTGTAACTGCCTTTTCCAGCACTGCCGCATTGGTCCATAAGCTGCGAAAGGCCACGCGCCCGGATCGATCAATGAGGTAAGCAGAATTGGGCAGCTTGGAATATTTGCGATGAATCGAGCCACGCAGATCGTCGATGACCATGGGCATGAACAACTCCTCCTGGTCGCGCAACAGAGTCGCGGCCTCAAGCTTGCTGGCCATGGAAGAGTGAGCGGGAATCCTTTCACCGGGATGGGCTTCACGCACATACACAAAGAGAAACTCAATCTCGCCACCACGGAATCGGTCATAAAGCCGCTGGATGCCCGGGATTGAGTCGGCTGTCATGGGACAAGTGGCCGAACCGAATACCAGCAGGACGTTCTTCTTCCCGCGATAGTCGCTGAGGCAAATCGGTTCCCCTGAGAGAGTTCTAGCCCGGAAATCGGGGGCTTCCTCGCCCGCCCTGGGACCGGGGAACCCCTTTGCTTCTGCCTCTTGGAGCAGATCACGCGTAAAACGGTGATAGTTGTAGTTGTTGAATCCCAGCATGGTGACTCCTGTTGCGGCTTTCTTTCTCGGTTCGATGCCTGGCGGTGTTTTTTCGTGGCCTTCTGTTTCCTGTTCTGCTTGCGCCCCGTTCGAAACAGCCCCAAGTTACAATAGCTTATTTAGGCGCTTTCGGAAATTTCGATGGCCTTAAGTAGTCATATTTTCATATCCATTGTACGCGGAGGCTTTTGGATGGCAGCTTTGAAAGTAGGAGACCCGGCCCCGGACTTCGAACTCCCCGCCGTCACCGGCAAGCAGCGACATAAGTTCAAGCTAAGTGATTATCGGGACAAGAAAAGAGTGGTGCTGGCTTTTTATCCGCTTGACTGGAGCCCGACATGAACCGACGAAATGTCGGCGTACAGCAGGGACTTGCCCAAGTTCGCCGAACTCAATGCCCAGGTCGTGGGCATCAGCACCGACTCCATCTATAGCCACTTGGCTTGGCAGGAAAAATCCATTGGCTGGCAAGAATACCCCTTGGCCAGCGATTACTGGCCCCACGGCGGCATCGCCCAGCGATATGGAATTTTGCGAGAAGGCGATCCCTTGCCTGGAATCAACGAACGGGCTGTCTTTATTGTGGATGAGCAGGGCAAAATTGTGTTTTCCAAGCTCTACGAACTCGGCCAGGAACCAGACAACCAGGAATCTCTGGATGCTCTGCGAAAGATGGGGTAAGAAGATTTGGTAATCCACGGCGAGCCGGGACAGGTTGGGTAAATGGGTGATTTGGTTTTTTAATTTACCCAATTACCAACTCACCCAACCTGTCCCGGCTTGCCGTGGATTACCCAATGCAGTTAGCTGGGTTTTTTCTTGCGGGGTTTGATGGCCGCATTCTTGACTGGAGCAGGAGCTGGTGGCGCAACTGCCTTCTTCTGCATGTCTTCGATCGTCCGAGCTATCGCCTGCGAAAGATTGTCGGGGTCCTTGACTTGTTCCACCAGCGGCTGTGATGTCCCGCTGTTGCCTACTACGTAGATCGTGGGCGTTTCGTTGACGCCAAAGCGCTGGCCCAATTCCAAATCAGCCTGCACTTTTTCCTTGAGCTTGCCTTGGGGATCAATGGCAAACGGCAGCGGAATTTTGTTGTCGTCGGCGAATTTGCGCGCGAATTGATCCAGGTTTCCTGGGATGATCTGGGACTGGTTTCTATAAATGTACCCCCGAAAATCGTCGCCTAGTTTTTGGGATTGAGTGTCAAAGAAGCGCGCATATACCGCAGCTCTAAGAGTCCAGGGATGGATGTGGGTCAGAGGAAAGTCATGCAACTGGACAGGAACGCTATGGGCCTTAGCCACCTCCCAAATAACAGGATAGGCCTTTGCACAGCTCGGGCACTCCAGGTCTTCAAATACCACGACCGTCACTTTTACACCCGGAGGAGGCTTGATCGCAGAAAAGTCAGTGGCAAAACCAACAGTCGAGAGTCCCATTAGAACTGCAAGACCAAGAACTAAATTCATCAACATTTTCATAAAATGCCGTCCAGAGCACGATTTTCGATGAGCTACAAGAAAATTCTACCTTAAGCCACGATGTGGTTCTACTATCAATAGGATCATGCCCAAGGAATGGCTCCACACTCAATTCGAGCCCGCCTTTATGATTTCCTCCAACATGATGGCCAGGGCCCGGCGGGCATCGCTGGCAGAGGAAATGGAAAAGGTCCGCAGCTTGAATGGCTTGAGCATCTTTTCAACTTTTCCAACTGTATTAAATACTCCGGACCGTCCCCAGAACAGGTCGTATTCCAGATAGTAGATGAGGCAGGCACATTGCTCGGGAAGCGATTCTGGAATGGCATTGAACTCCGAGCCGTTGAACGAATAGGAGTCCAGCGGTCCGCTCAGCAGAATATAGACGCGCAGGAGAGAACTCTTATCCGGCGCGGGCTTGCCAATGCCAGCAGCGATGCGGCGAAGTAATTCGTCACGCAAGAATATGGGAGTGGGATGGCGGTCCTGGAGCACTCGTACATTCACGGTGCCTGGATCATTTGCTTTGAGTGTGTTTTTCAGGCGTGGCCAGTCGAGACCTTTGAGCGCGGCCTCGTTCTGGTCATTGGCATCTGCATTTTTCTGAGCGGTTACCTCTTCTTCAAAGGTGACTTTTCGGTCTTTGAGGTTTAGTGTATCCACCTCCAAGGTTCCGTTCGTTAGTTCCATCTGGCTGAAGATCTTGAGCGTCGGTACTACTCCGCTGAGATAGTGCATATAGGATGTGTGCGATCCCCCAAATACTTCTGAAGGGGTGAAATCGGCCAGCAGCTCAATCCGCACTGGCCGCGCGGTTGCGATCTGAAGTTTGAGCTTGCCGTCGATGTCAGGATGAAACAGGTTGTCGGTGTCTTTGCTGTCATTGGGAGCCCAAAACTCCACAGCGGGTAAATCTTGCCATAGAGCAGGCAGTGGATCTGATTTTAACGGGGGAATGCGCAGCCGCTGCCGGGCAAAGTCATGCTCTCCGCTTTGGGTGTCATAGAGTGCCAGATCTACGGCGTATTGTCCGGGAAGCACAAAAGCGTTCCATGAAAAGATCGCGTTAGAGTTGCGAACCTCCTTCATTTCGCTTAACTCGATCTTTCCATCGTTGCGGTAGGAGTCTCCTTTGGAGTCTGTAAGTTGAATCATGGCGACCACGCGCCCGGTTTTGCTGTGTTTCAGGATGTGATCGGCATCCGCCTCAATTTCAATATGAGCCGCGAGTCTTTGAAAGAAGGATAGACCAGTTGGCAGCAGCCGTATCTTCCAAGGTATCTGCTCCCGTGGGCCTTGTTTTTGCCATTGCTCAAATTTTTCCTGGTCAAAGGAATTAGGCTGATCGGCAGCTTGGGGGAAGAGCGGAGCAGCCAAGGCAATCAAGCAGAAAAGAAGCAACCGTTTTTGCAGATACCTGCGCATCAACAAAATTTACCATTTT
>DASZEU010000200.1:0-15785 GCA_035940535.1 Candidatus Angelobacter sp. | reverse complement strand
GCCTTGACACAAAGCTCGCGAAGGCCTTTTTTCAGCGGCCTGTTTAGCCGGATGGGAAGTACCCCCCGCCCCATCATCAACTTTTAACCAACTTTAAACCAACCTTTTGGGGGTCTTCTCAAGCTGATCTACAAATTATTGTAGACTTCCAACTAATGGGGAGTTTTTAAGAATAAGCATTGTCAAGAAGTATATGTCGAAGCGATTAGGTTACAAAGTCAAGCTTGCACCAGCGTACCGAACCCGGGCTAGAGTTGCTTTTTAGCCACTAAAATCAAGCCTTGTCTCAATGTCCCAGTTCAAACGTGTTCTTCATCGCACCAGCTAGTCACAAAGGAAATTCGGAGCGATTCTAAACATTCATTAACAATCATTCAGGGAGAAAGCCTATAAGGTCAAACGAAACACTTCTCGCCAAATTATGGCAATTCTGGCATTTATGGCAATCATGGGCAATTCCGTAGCACCAAGGGCCATGTCCTTGTTCGTACAAAAATTTTCCGATTTGGTCCCAAAATGATTGAACCAGCATACATTTCCTTCTATCTTTTTAATGTTGTTTTTAATGTGCTTTTTTTAATGTACTGGCGTACTATTACCCGGCTTCGCCTGAGACATAAGTAAAGCCAAATGAATCAGTCGGACAAAAAACCGGGGCCTGGGCCAGCAACACAACAGGGGGAAAATCAGCCGCTTCCCTTGTTTCGTCCCGAAGCGCTGGCTTCCCAGCAACAGAAGCTTTACGGCGAGATCCTCCTTATTCGTCCACTGTCGCTGACATTCCTGGGGTGGTTGGGAGTGGCTATCGCCGGCAGCGTGCTGGGCTTCTTGCTTCTGGGCCAAATTACGGAGAAAGCCAGGGTGTCAGGGGTCTTACTGCCCATACATGAAACCACCACAGCCCCGGCAGAGGCGGATCTGTTTGTCCCGGACCAGATTTTAAGGTTTGTACAACCAGGGGAACACTTGTTGCTCGTTGGACCGGCAGATCAGCGCCAGAGCGTAACGGTCAAAGGCATATCTAACACTGTCGTCAATGCCGCAGAGGTTCCGCTGCGGGAGACTCTGGCTGCGGCCGCGCCCATGCACAGAGTCATAGTCACGCTTTCTGCTCCAATCAGCGGAGCACTCTCATCTGATTCGTCATTTACTAAAGTTGAGGCTGAGATTCCTCTGGGGAAAAAACCCTTGATCAAGTGGCTATTCGGGAGGCCGGGAGCGTGAGGACTCTGCCGGTCACCTTCCAAACCGAAGCGGCTGAATGCGGGCTGACTTGCCTGGCAATGGTTGCCGCATATCATGGCAAAGCCATCGACCTGACGGAACTCCGCCGCCGGTTCTCCATTTCACTCAGAGGGACGACGCTTGCGCACATCATCAGGTTTGCGGGTCGGCTTGACCTGACCGGGCGCCCTTTGCGCATCGAGCTTGAGGACCTTCCGCTGCTGAAAGCCCCATGCATCCTGCATTGGGACATGAGCCATTTCGTAGTTCTGAAGTCTGCAACCAGCAAGCATATCGTGGTGCACGATCCTGCGGTGGGCCGGCGAAAGCTGAGCTATGCCGAGGCCAGCCATCATTTCACAGGCGTAGCGTTGGAACTCACGCCCACACCGGATTTCACTTCCCAGGATGAGTCGCCACGGCTCAAACTGAAAGACCTGACTGGCCGCGTTGTGGGATTGAAGCGGGCCTTGGGACAGATCTTTGCCCTGGCCGCTGGACTGGAAATCTTTGCCATCATCAGTCCTTTGTTTCTGCAATTGACCATCGATAAAGTCGTCGCCGCTTCCGATCGCGACCTGCTGGTGACGTTGGGAATCGGATTCACGCTGTTGATTGTTTTGCAGGCAGTGCTGGGCGGCATTCGAAGCTGGACAACGCTGTATTTCGGCACAACGTTGAAACTTCAGTGGTATGCGAACATCTTTTCCCACCTGGTTCGGCTTCCGGTATCGTTCTTTGAGAAGCGCTACTTCGGCGACATCATGTCGAGGTTCGAGAGCGCCGAAGCCATCCAACGGACCCTGACGAACAATTTTATTGAGGCGTTGCTGGACGGCATCATCTCCATTTTCATTCTGGGAGTGATGTTTTTTTACAGCGTGAAGCTGGCCATGGTAGTAGTGATCAGCGTTTTGCTTTACGCCCTTTTGCGGAACATTGCCTACCAACCACTACGCGGATCTATGGAAGACCAGATCATCCGCTTGGCCAAACAGCAGAGCTTCTTTATTGAGACGCTGCGCGGCATCCGCACCATTAAGACCTTTGGCCGCGAAGACAATCGCAAGACCAAATGGATGAACCTGCTGGTAGACACCACCAATGCCCAGGTTGCAACCGAGAAGCTGAACATCCTGTTTCACTCCGCCAATATTCTGATCTTCGGTCTGCAAACAGTGGCCATCGTGTGGCTGGGAGCGGTGCTGGTGTTGCGCGGCGGGTTCACAGTGGGCATGTTGTTCGCCTTTGTCGCCTACCAGGAGTTGTTCAAAGCGCGCATAACCGCTCTGGTGGACCGAATATTCGAGTTCCGCATGCTTTCGCTCCAGGCCCACCGGCTGGCCGACGTGGTATTTGAAAAGCCTGAAGCCAACCTGCTGGAGGTGCCCGTCACTGATTCCGCCGACAGTTTTATCGAGGTCAAGTCCCTGTCCTTCCGCTATTCGGAAATTGACCCCTGGTTGCTGGAAAACGTTAACCTGCGAATAGAACCTGGGGAATGTGTGGCGATCGTAGGCCCTTCAGGCGCGGGGAAATCAACACTGTTGAAACTCATGGCGGGCCTGTTGATTCCGCAAGCCGGAGATGTGGTCATCGGTGGCTATTCCGTGTGCACCAGCCGCGCCGCGGTTTTGGGCCGAGTGGGCTTTGTATTGCAAGATGACTCTCTCTTCAATGGCACGATCAGCGAAAATATCTCCTTCGCTGCCGACATTCCCGACATGGATCGCGTTGAAGAGTGTGCTCGCTTGGCCTGCCTGGACGATGACATTCGCGTGATGCCCATGGGCTACAACACGCTGATCGGCGACATGGGAGGAGCGCTTTCCGGCGGGCAGCAGCAACGTCTGTTGCTGGCGCGGGCACTTTATCCGCAGCCTTCCATCCTGATTCTTGATGAAGCAACCAGTCATCTGGACGTACCCACAGAACAACGCATTGCCGCCATGCTGGCTGACCTCCGCATGACGCGAGTATTTGCGGCGCATCGCCCGGAAACCATCGCCATTGCCGGCCGGGTGATTTCCATGCACCGGCCTGCGGCCGCCGGTAAGACCAGTTCGTATCCGGCCTCCAACAAGTTTGGTTCCAGCAATGGAGCCATGATTGAGAAAGGAGAAAAGTATGTCGAATCATGAAAACAACAGGGTGCTCAGCCGTACGGGTGCTCGCGAACTAACCACCGAAGAAGTCGAATACACAACAGGCGCGGGGCGCGTTCAAACGCAATTCTGCACAGCCCTTCATACCGGAGGACGATTTGATGGAGATGGCTGCGGCGATCATAGTTAGCAATCAATATTAACCATGGTCCTCTGTCGTTGATCTTCCCCGTGCGATGCTCCTTTGAACCAAAGTGCCATCGCACGGGCCCATGTTACTGCTGCTGCCACCGTTGTTTCAAAACTTTCACTAGAGACAAGGAGAAACGATGTCACACAATATCGAAAACAGAGTGCTTAGCCGTTCGGGTGCGCGCGAGCTGACAGCCGAGGAATTCCAGTATGTAAGCGGATCAGGGCAGTTCAATACCCTCGTTTGCACCATCAACCTTAGTACAGGAGCCAAAGACGGCGATGCCTGCCACTAGGGCACACCCCCCTGTAAGCGAAAAACGATAAGGAGCATATATGTCTAACGAAAACAATCGAGCACTTGGCCGCCTGGGCGCGCGTGACCTGGCGCCGCAGGAGATCGAATTTGTGACCGGCAACGGCACCGCTCACACCAACGTCTGCAGTGGAATCAGATCAACCGTCTCCGGAGACGGCGACGCCTGTCTGGATCATGACGTCTACTAGAGACCACAACCAGGGCCGGGCGGCCGTTGCAAGAGGGCGCTGCCCGGCGCTTGGAAAGGAATTGAAAGGAGCAACCAATGTCGAACCAACCAGGCAATCGAGTACTGAACCGCTTGGGCGCGCGCCTGTTGACGGAAGAAGAACTCAACGGCGTGAGCGCAGCCCGGGGCACTACCACAAAATGCAGTTTTAATCCTCTCACCGGACAACATGATGGAGATCTGGGAGAGTGCTAGGTAAACATCTTGGCAATTGAGATCGTGGGTGATTTTGCGTGAAGAGGTATATCAACCTCAACGAAAGGAGAAAAATTAATGTCTGATCTTCAAACGAATCGAGTGCTTGTCCGTCTGGGCGCTCGCGTACTCGATACCCAGGAAGTTGATCACATCATCGGCGGAGGCGTGCACACCAACACCGCCTGCACCTTTGCCAGCCTGAAGACAACCACCTTCGATGGCGACCGGGGAGAATGCGGTCCCGTTGATTGATGCATTTTGGAACAACCAGCCAAGGGCCAGTGCCGCTGAAAAGCGTAACTGGTCCTGGACTTGTCAAAGGCCCCATAAGTCGAAAGGAGAAACAGCATGTCAAACCAAAACAACAGAGTGCTGAGCCGCATTGGCGCTCGCGAGTTGATCCAGGAAGAACTCGATGATGTGAAGGGTGGCCTGAGAAGACACACCTGCACCTTTGACCCCAAACTTCACGTGCTCGATGGAGAGTGTGTTTGAGCAGCAGGTTTGGATCCAGCAATGGTTCCAAAAACCAGAAGGCGAAATAGCATGTCAGATCAAAACAACAGAGTGATGATTCGCATCGGCGCTCGCGACTTAACGCCTGAAGAAGAAAAGATTGTCACAGGCGGAAGGTCTCGTGGGACCGATACGCTATGTACCGAGCCCAATCCGATCCATCCTCGCGGTGACGGAGATCCGGGAGAGTGCGTCTGAGCTCTGAGGGCGTCCCGAAGAGCCAGCGCTTGGTGTGCATGGAAACTTCTGCCTCGCTGTTGGTCGAATTTATGGAGTTGGATTCAGCAACGGATCCAAAATCGAAAGGAGAAACAGCATGTCAAACCAAAACAACAGAGTGCTGAGCCGCATTGGCGCTCGCGACCTGACTCAGCAGGAAATGATCCGCGTGAGCGGTGGAGCCACGCTGAGCACGCTTATGCCTTGCACCTTCGTCGGTACACATACCGATGGAGAATGCGGCCCAACCTAAACTGCAAGCCGCACGGGCCATAACTTTTTGAGAATTTGTACCTAGCTGAAAACTGAAAAGGAGAAACAAATGCCAAATCAAAACAATCGAGTCCTCGGACGCATCGGCGCTCGCATCTTGACCCCTGAAGAAGAAGCTGTTGTCGTGGGTGGAATATCTCGGGGGACTACTACGATATGTACTGTCTGGCCCAAGCTGGATGGCGACCCAGGCGAGTGCTGAGAAACTCGCTCCCACAACTATGCAAATTTGGGTTACTGGATGAAATCCAAAGAAACGAAAGGAGTATATATGGCGAACCAAGAAAATCGAGTGCTCATCCGCAAGGGCGCCCGCGAGCTTACTGAGCAAGAAGTGGAACGGGTGAAAGGCAGCGGCGGCCCTGGAACACAGACCGCGTGCACCTTTCCCGGTGTAAGAGTATCTGCGGCCGATGGCGACCCCGGAGAGTGTGGACCTCTATAGATTGACGGCGGACCGAAAATCGCAGCCTCGTGAGCCACCAAACTCTTGGTCTGCTTCGGGTCGATTGAAGGTCCGCTAACTGACTTCAACAATTTTTCAACCAGCCTGGCCTGGCGATAGGTCCAGGAATTGAATGGAGGCATGTATGTCAAATCAGAATAGAGTGCTTGGGCGGATGGGCGCTCGCCAATTAACACCTGAAGAGGAAATGATTGTAACTGGGGCTGGCGGCCCCATCCATACCCTTACTGTCTGCACCATACCCAATACCCTGCTACTTGGGGGCGATGGGGACTCTGGAGAGACCTGCTAATTCCTAATTGGGCGGCGTTCAAAACGCCGCCCAGTCGATCAAGGCAATTCCAACTGTGGAGAGAGATCAAATGAAGATCGTAGTTTTGGCCCATGCGAATGACAATCATACGGCCCCTATCAAGTGGGCTGCGGAACAAGCAGGATACAAAGTGGTCTGCTGGGGTGGACTGGCGTCAACCGAGAAACAGCAAGCATCGGTATCTTTCAACGGAAACGCCTCCTTAACTTTAGGACCGCATTCCGTAGAGACCGGTGACGTGGTATGGGTCCGCAGGCCCCAACCCTCTGAAATCAATCCCAAAGTATCTGAGTCTGATAAGAAGTTTGCCGAGGGCGAATACCGCTGGTTTCAATATTCCCTGATTTACCTGATCGAGGCCCTTTCGGTGAGAGTAGTCAACAAGTACTCGGCTTCGCGGTACATCAACAATAAGTCGGTGCAGATCTTACTGGCGAAGAAATGCGGAATGCATGTACCGGAGACGCTCATGTCAAACTCTCCTGCAGAGGTAAGGCGATTCTTGGAGAAAAGCCTCCACCGGACCATCTGTAAGGCCTTCTTTCCCCACGTGTGGAAAAAAGATAGCGGAGGCGTCGCGGTAACGGAAACCTTTGAAATTAATGCGGCCAGCCTGCCCAGCGACGACGAAGTGCTGACTTATGCGCCAGCCATTTACCAGCAAATGGTAGTCAAAAAGTTCGATGTGAGAATGGTGCTGCTGGGGACAACCGTCTATTCCTACGCCCTGCACAATCCCAAGGGCGCACTCGATTGGCGGCAGGACGCCGGCCAGGGACTAGTGGAAGTGGAGATCATCGACACGCCTCCTGAGGTGGAACGGGCCATGCTGGCATTCGCCCGAGAGGCGGGAATTACTTTTGGCTCAGCTGACTTTGCCATCGACAGTGACGGCAAATGGTGGTTCTTGGAGATCAACGAGCAAGGTCAATTTCTATGGCTCGATCAATTCAACCCTAAAGTAAACATGCAGCAAAAGTTTCTGGCATTTATGACCTTGCCTGAAGGCGCGTCACGGCAGCAGATTGAGGAGCGACAACTAATCTTCCCTTCGATGAGCGACTACGACAAGACCGGGCTGCACGAGCAACTTGAGCCAGAAGTCCAGGCCGGGGCAGGATTTGTCTCGACGGAACCGTAGTGATCACGATCCTGTAGATCGCCGAGCCTGCGAAGCCTGACAAAGCTTGCGAAAAGCGCCTTTGCCAGCCGCCTGTTTAGCGCCTATCACGGAGATCTGACCGCAGTGTATAAACATGATGGGTAGAACACCTCGTATCTGCATCTACGTTCGAAAGATTTACGGGGTCTCTCACTACGCGCCCATCGTACTCGTTGTGCCATCACAATCGAGGCGCTCCGTTCGAGATGACACTTGATATCTCAACTGTTTGCTTCCTCATGTTTGCTTTCCTGTTTGCTTACTCAATTGTTTTGCTTTTCGATTGTGCAGCCTTCGCCTGCTGCTCTGCGTGGTAAAGTGTAGGCGATTTGTTTCGACATCAATCCTTGGAGTATGGAATGGCCCTTTTCCTGTCTGTCCGCGCACGCCTTTTTTGGCTTGCTTTCGCTGTGCTGCTCTCTTCAATTTCGGAGGCCCGCGTTGTCCGGGTTGAGATCACGTCTCGCACCGATATCCAGGATGGGAAACCATTTGGAGCAGTAGGGGCTTATGAAAGAATCACGGGCCGCGTGTATTTCGCTGTAAATCCTACCGGTGTGCATAATCGGCAGATCGTGGATATTGATAAAGCTGGTCGCAATAGCCAGGGTGAAGTTGAGTTCTCGTCCGACTTTTATCTCTTTCGGCCCAAGGACACGAGCAAAGGCAACGATGCCGTGCTGTTCGAGGTTTCCAATCGCGGCGGTAGGGGATTGGTGCGTCTGGTCAATGGAGGAGGTTCTTCTTCAGAATTCGGAGATGGATTCTTGATGCGTCAGGGATTTACTGTCGCCTGGCTGGGATGGCAATTCGATCTCGCGGAGCAGAACCAGAATGTTCGCCTCACAGCGCCGGTTGCTCACGAAGCTGGCAACGTCATTCACGGCTTGGTGCGCTCGGACTTCACACTCGCGGTAAAACGCGACGACATGCCGCTGGGGCACATCCTGCTGGGGCCGGCTGGAGGCCAAAGCTACGCCGTGGACGATCCATCGAGTTCCCTCAATGTGCTTACGGTACGCGACACACCCACCGGCGCACGCCAAACAATTCCCCGTAACCAATGGAGCTTCGGCCATCAAGTGGATGGGAAGCTGGTTGATGATCCGCACTACATCCATCTAAATAGCGGATTCTTTCCCGGAAAGATCTACGAGATCGTTTACACCTCGAAAGATCCGGTAGTGGCGGGTGTCGGTTTGGCGGCAGTACGCGATTTTCTTTCATACTTGAAGTATGACCCGCAGGCGGTGGCCTCCGCGCATCGTGTCTATGCTGTTGGTACCTCCCAGAGCGGACGCTACCTGCGCCATTTTCTTTATCAGGACTTCAATATCGATGAGCAAGACCGCCAAGTGGTGGATGGAGTGATTGCGCACGTAGCTGGCGCTGGCCGAGGAAGTTTTAACCATCGCTTTGCTCAACCCTCGCGTGATGCTCAGCCCGTGTCCAGCATCTTTTTCCCGACCGATCTCTTTCCTTTTACCGATCTTCCCGAAAAAGATCCTGAGACCGGCGAAACAGCAGGCTTGCTCGACGCAGTAATCCGATCGCATACCGCGCCCAAAATTTTCTACACCAATACTTCTTATGAATATTGGGGACGCTGCGCCGCGCTGATCCACACCGCTCCTGATGGGCGAGCCGATGCGCGCCTTCCAGAGAACGTTCGCATCTACTTTCTTGCCGGACTTCAGCACTTCTCGGCAATTTTTCCACCGCAAAAAGCCAGTCAGGGCAATCCCGACGCCACCGCCCAGCAACGCCACAATCCTAACCCTATCCGCTGGTATTGGCGGGCGCTGATCACCGACATGGATGAATGGGTCAAGAACAATGTGCAGCCTCCAGGCAGCACTTACCCCAAAGTTGCAGATGGCACTCTTGTGCCCTTCAACAAATGGAAGTTTCCGGCCATTTCAGGCGTGAACAAGCCCCATGAACTCAACCTCGCCTACCACTTGGATTTTGGCCCACAGTGGAAGCAGGGAATTGTTAGCTATGAGCCTCCCAAGGTAGGTAAAGCCTTCACTGTGCTGGTTCCCCAAACCGACGCTGACGGCAATGATCTTGGCGGCGTGCGCCTGCCGGAATTACAAGTGCCACTTGCAACCTATACTGGATGGAACCTGCGCGACCCCAGTATCGGCGCTCCCGATGAACGCCTGAGTTTTCTAGGGTCGTTTATTCCTTTGGCTAAGACTGCGGAAGAGCGAAAAAAAACGGGCGACCCGAGAATTTCGATTGCCGAACGCTATGCATCGCGCGACCAATATCTAACGAAATATGAAGAAGCAGCAAAAAAGTTGGTCCAGCAGAGATTCTTCTTGGAAGCAGATTTGCCCGAGATTCGCCGGCGAGGCCAGCAGGAATGGGATGAAGTAGTAGGACACTAGAATCGCCCAAAACCCGTTGACACCATCTTCAAGCGGGCGTAGCGTGTTGGCGTTGCAGAAATACCCACTGCTCGATTTGTGGTGAATGCACAGGTAATTGTGCCTTCACTCCTGTTGTTCCATGTCACTAGTTTCAAAAGGAGACCGCTATGTCAACGACAGATATTGTTCGTGCTTGGAAAAATGAAGATTACATGATGAGCCTTAATTCCTCCGAGCTTTCTGCGCTTCCGCAGAATCCGGCAGGAAATATTGAGTTAATGTACGACGCGGCGGCTGAGCCTCTCAGGAGCATCTCTGTCAGCTTGCCTCGCTCGAAGTGCTGCTCAATTGTGATTGAGTGCTCCGCTTCTAACTGCGCCTAATTGTGGGAAGTCCTGCAACTTCAAGCGAAACTCAAACTTATAACCAATGACTTCATCGCCAACCTCAACATTTCAAAACGCCGGGTGCCCCACCCTTCGCGTTCTTTGCGAAGGGTGGGAGAAGTCGAGGTGACTTTCGTACCTGCAAAAAACAAAAACAACAATGAGTGAATGCTAATGCTGTCCTAAACTGTAAGAGGGATGGCAAAGCGACGAGAAAAGCGGACTGTCGTTCCCCTTACGGTACGGATTTGGGGCCTCGACCGAAACGGAAAGTTGTTCTCTCAGAACGTCAAGACGGTGGATATCACTGCTTCAGGGGCGCGGCTGCATGGCGTGAAGGCCCCGGTTGATCCGGGCTTTGTCGTAGGCCTGGAGTGCGATGGAATGAAATCGCGCTTCATTGTGACCTGGGTTGGGGAAGAAGGCAGTTCAAGAGAAGGACAGATTGGCCTGCGTTCTACCGAAAACGGCATCTGGAACATCGTCATCCCAAAAGCCGTGGGCGACGACTGGATTGCATAGTCATTTCTTCAGCGCCAGAGCCGCTTCTTGAGATCGGAACTCGGGCACAGCCAGCGCTTCTTCTATTGCGGGTATCTTCCAATTCACCAGCTTCTTGCTCAAAGCTTTAGCATCTGCGGCAAATCCCCCTTTGCGGTAAGCCGTCACCAGCAGTTTCATAGAAATGGGATTCGCGAAGTCTTCTTCTAATTCAGAAATTGACTGTGCATATTTCTGCTGGGCGAAAAGCAGTGTTCCCTGTGCGCCATGATAGGTCCTCTGTAGGTTTACGCTGCTTCCGGCATTGCTCATCTTTTCTAACTGCGCCAAGGCAGTGCGGGCGAGGGCCTCATTGCCGGCTGCCAGGGAGCGCTCCACCCGGACACGCAAGATCTTGGCTCGCTCCTCATCCAAGTCCACTTGGGCGACTGCCGCTTTGTTTTCGGCCAGAATCGCTTCCGCCTGTTCAAGATTTTTAAGGGCGGCAGCGGAGTCGGCCTCATACATGGCCATCACGCGGTGGGCGCGCGCTTCCCAAACCCACTGTCCCATGGAGTGGGTTTTGGCGGCGGCCTCTAAATATGCCTTATCCGCCTCGTCATATTTCTTCTCGCGAACGTAGGTCAGGGCCGACTTTTGCAAGTATTCCGCCCGCAGGCCGTCGCTGGGTGCGTCATGGATTGCTTTCCCGTACTCGACTCGTGCTTGTTCCTCCTGACCCATAAGAGAATAGGTTTCGCCTAGCTCTTTTTGCGATATGTAGAACGTAGGATCGATCTTGAGGGCCAGGCGGTATTGTTCGAGGGCCTCTTGAAAATGCCCCGCGAGACGCAGCATCTCTCCGTAAGAGTCGTGAGGATTGGGCTCATTGGGAAGCAGATCCACATATTTTGCGGCTGCCTCCAGGGACTTGGGATAATCCTGGATCCGCGAATAAAGATAAGCAAGCTGGTTGTAAGCCGTGGCATACTTCGAATCTTCGGCCAGAGCCTTTAAGGTTAGCCTCTTTGCAAGATCGTACTGGTCCTGCTTGTAGAGCCAATATGCGACGAGGAAGTTGAGTCTTTTGTCATGGGGATACATGGCCAGCAGATCATTCATGGCCGAAATGCCTTCAAGGTAATTGTCGCTGTGTACGCCCGCCATCCATCGAACCATCAACTGCTCGGCCGGCGTGATGCGATTCAACTGGGCCACAGCTTTGGCACGATCGGCGCTCTCTTCAGCAGGATCAACGGTCGTAAAACAGATCCAGGTATAGGCCAGCGCAAAATTCGGATCCAGCTTGATGGCTTCGTTCCAATCCCGCAGCGCAAAATTCCAGCGATGGTTTTCATAATGCACCATGCCGGTTTCGAAGTAACGGGCGGCGGATGGCGATGAGGTTGTAACTGGAATCTTCTGGTCTTTGAGATCGTCTGCGGAGCCAGCTTTGCCCTGATCCGCTACCGCAGTAATTCCGCCTGCCAGACAGAAGGACAGAATAATAATGAGAGCAGGGAAAGAGCGTCTGCTTTGAAAGTGGCGCATATTTTGTACCTGGGTATCAGCTACATTAGAGCGTGTTTATGAAATCGTATGATAGATAACTGTAGTAACTGTTGGCAGGGCGAATATTTAGGGGCGCGGATGGTGCGTCATTCTGTCTGCCTAACTCCTGATTTCCTTGGCCATCTGCGCGCCACATGTACGAAGAAGAGAATCCATTTTATTGATCAATTCCAGCGCCTTGTCACATTTTTCTTGGACCTCACGTTGGTCGGCTGGTGGTTCTTTCAATAGGCGAGTGACGATAACGCCCAACTGCCGTCGCGTTTGAATAACTTTTTCGAATGAAGAAAGAACCTCTTGATCTTTGAAATTGATAGCGAGATTCTGGCGAAGAACCTGCGACGAGATTCTCCATTCTCGGCTTTTGGTTTGCCAAAATCCCTTGATTTCATCAAGTTCCTTGGTCTGTGGGTGGCCCCACGTAAAGGCCGCCAGGATGTCTTCGGCCGCTGTGTTGGTCTCCGCAACGGCTTTGAAGGCCTTCTCAACAAGTTCATATTTCTTATCCAAAGCCCGTTGTTCAGCAAGATAGGATTGTTGTTGGTCCCACTGTCGATTGCTCCAAAAATAGGTAAGCCATGAGCCTGCCAGGGTTGTGAGCAGAAATCCGAGGACTACCAGGCCTGCACGGTGCTTCAGAGACCGCGAATCAGAAGGTTCCTTGATCGCTGAACTGAGCTCCCGGCGAAGTTCATGCTTTAAGACCTCGGTTTCGCGAACTCTTTCTCGTTCATCATGCGATAAAATTGGCATAGGTAGTCAGCCAGTTGGCCAACAGCAACTCCATGACGGATTACTCAGGTTTGCGGTCCTTAGCGTCTTTCTTGTCTTTGTCCCTGCTTTGATTGTCAGAGTGGCGCGCTTTTTTGGGGCGGCTTTTCTTGCCGGTGTCATTTCTATTTGTTTTATCTGCGTTCGTCCTCTGATTGGGACAGCATTTACAGTCGGGATCGTTAGGGCACTTCTTCTCACACTGGCAATCAATCCCAGCCGTCGCGGTTATACCGCATGAGTTTGTTTTTTGTGTCCCTGTAGCAATGGTCTCCTGTGCGAAACACCTTGGCCAAGTGAACGTGAGTCCAAGCAGGACGAAGGCTGGAATATTGATGTGGATAGAAGGGATCCCAAATCTTTTCATTACTCTCCTCCAGCGAATTTTGATAGAGAATGGCCTATTCTACAATGAGATGGAAAATGTAAGGTCTTCCAAAAGCGCTTTTGGCAGCCGATTGTCCGACCATCGCCTCAAGTAGTAAACTCCCTTGCCATGAAACGCATAATCGTCCTCGCAACTGCTCTGTTCTTTTCACTGCTGCCCGCCTTTGCACAGGACTGGGCCAAGCAATCCCTCGACAAATCCCCCCGGCATCAGGAGTGGGTGCAGATTAAACACGATAACCGCGTGGTCCATGCATTTATCGTTTACCCTGAGACCAAAGGAAAAGCGACTGCCGTGGTGCTGATCCACGAAATATTCGGCCTCAGCGACTGGATGCGCAGTATGGCCGACCAACTGGCCGCAGCCGGATACATCGCCATCGCCCCCGATCTGCTTTCGGGCTTCGGGCCTAATGGCGGCAAGAGCAGCGATTTTCCCGACCGTGACGCTACCGTGCAAGCTGTTTTTAAGCTAGACCCCGATACCGTCACTGCTGATCTCAATGCGACCGCTGATTATGTTAAGAAGCTTCCATCGGCCAACGGAAAGGTGGCAGTGGGTGGCTTCTGCTGGGGCGGAGGCCAGTCGTTCCGCTTCGCTACCAATCGCCACGATTTGAGCGCAGCCTTTGTCTTCTACGGACCTGCCCCGAAGGATGTTTCAACCATCACGGCTCCGGTCTATGGATTCTATGGCGAGAAAGATAACCGCATTACATCCACGGTACCGGCAACCGCAGATGCCATGAAACAAGCTGGTAAAAAGTATGATCCTGTTACTTACGAGGGAGCAGGGCACGGCTTTATGCGCTCCGGCCAAGACCCGGGCGGGACCGAACCTGAACACGAGGCAAATAAGAAAGCGCGTGAGCAGGCCTTACAGAAATGGCTAAGCGTGATGAAATCGCTGTAGTCTTTCAATTAGATCATTCGCGCTACAAAGCCTATTTCCCACCCCTTAAAGTAAGTGGCATTGGGCTTCACCCTACCCGCAAGACCCACCCTTCGCAAAAAGCGCGAAGGGTGGGGCACCCGGCACCCGGCACCCGGCTACCGGCTATAGCATTTTCAAATCTAAAGCACAGTTGCTAAACCGAGCTAACCCGCAACCTGCCTCATTGCGCGAACCTGGGGGCTGCGCACGGTCTTGACTTCTGACTGGTTCACACAAATCAGGACCATGCACTTGGAACATTCGCCGCAGAGCCAGAAGTGTTCTCTCCGTTTGCCGCCAGCCTTCGCCGATAGGTCAAACGGATAAATCTTCCCGTCACGCAAATAGCGAAGCTCCCGATTGCACTCCGGATTGGCGCATTGACTGATCATTGCAGCTCCTTGGCTTGCGAACATTTCTTGCTGTGGCTTGCGCTCCACTGAATGACCGGCCTCGCGATTTTGGAAACTTCTTCGACCAGTGAGTCAAAAAAAAGCTGGGAATATCGGTGCAAGCCGAAAGATTGGCATGAGGAACAAGGGCTTTTTCCTGTTTTTTACCCAGCGCTTCTTAACGGGCTTCCAGCGCTGAGCATGAGCGATTCCAGCGGTCTTGATGGTATTGGCGAAACTCTGGTATCAGTCAGGCGGTTTGCCAGACGAGCCAGGGCCGCGACAGTGAGGGCTCGCCAATCGCGACTTGCAGGTCCAGGCAGGCTCTTCATCGACTCCAGTTCGTCGAGCCAAATCTCAGCCGAGAGCCTGGCCTGCTCCGCCCCGTATAACTCGGTGACTGCGCCAAGGAACGCGGCTAACTCGCGCTCCGCCATGATCATCAGGTGGGCGCACTCCGGACTGTGAGATGGTTGCTTGTTCACGGTACCTCCTTAGATCACATCGTCAGAACCACGCGGAACTCTGCCTTGCCGCTCATCATGCGCGCGTAAGCCTCATTAACCTTTGCGAGCGGATAGGTTTCAATCATGGGACGGACACCCGTGAGTCCGGCGAAGTGCAATGTGTCCTCTGAGTCTGCCGCTGTTCCCGTAGACCAGCCCTGAATGGTCCGGCTTCCAGTGATGAGCTGAACCGGCGTGACTTCAATGGGATCGAATGCCGCACCCACCACGATCAGCTTTCCGTTTGGACCGAGACCATCGACCAGCGCCGACATGGCTTTCGAACTTGGCGCTGTCGCGAGAATGGCTCGCGCCCCGCCTAGTTTTTGCAGCGCATCCGCCGCGTTGGTCGATGTGCTGTCGATGTAAACGTTCGCTCCCAGTTTTTTCGCAAGAGCGGCATTTTCGGATCCGCGTCCAATGGCCGCGACCTGATAGCCAAACTTCTGCGCGAATTGAATTCCGAGGTGACCCAGACCGCCGATGCCCTGCACGGCGACTAGGTCGCCAGGCAGCGCGCCACTGTGCCGCAACGAGTTGTAAGTGGTAATTCCAGCGCAGAGCAGAGGCGCTGCTTCAACGTCACTTAAGGTGTCTGGTATTGCCGCCAGCGCTTCAACGGGGGCGACCATGTATTCCTGATATCCGCCGTCGTAGCTGATACCCGAAATTTTCAGATTTCTGCAATTACGAAAATCTCCGCGCCGGCACTCCCGGCATGTGTTGTCGTGGCCGCCGTGCCAGCCAACGCCCACGCGCTGCC
>DASZEU010000199.1:0-19184 GCA_035940535.1 Candidatus Angelobacter sp. | reverse complement strand
GCGCAATGCCCTTGGTAGCGCTGTTGGTGCTCGTCCAGTCACCATAGAATTGGCTGATGGCGAAATCTTCCAGGGAGCGAATTCCCGGTTGATCTTCAAGCCTGCTGATGGCGATATCGCTTTGGGTTGATGGGCTAGGCATGATCGTCGTGTTCCTGAGTACCCGCTTTTTCCCGGCAGAAGAACTCTCGGGAGAAGTAGTTTGCTCTTCCGCTTTGGTCTATAAAGGTGTTGAAACACGCCAGAACCAGAAGCCCCAGGCTGAAATTTGCCTGTATCTGAACATCCATGAAGCCCAGATTACAGTTGGCTTCAAAGGCCATTGGCTCAGCAGAATTAACATCTCTGGCATAGGCAGTTTCGATGGGGACCTTGCCCCAATCGATGAAAGAAGAAGGTTGATATCCAAAGATGCGCAGATAGAGCCTGCCTTGTTCCTCTGAAACAATGAACTTGGCGATGCCCCTGTTTCCCGAATTGGTATTAGTCCATGTTCCCACAAAGCTCTCAACGGACATCACTTGTTGTTGGATCGGCAAAGCTGGATGATCTTCAATGCGACTGTACTTCAAGGATTGCATTTGTGGATTCCCCTGGAGGCTAAGCTTCCATCTTCCCTCTTCCCTCTGTCAAGCAATTTTCAAGAGTATGTCTTTACGGTTTCTTTCCTTCGAGCCAGCTAGGCTTAAAGTCAGAATTCGCCAGCCATTGCACCGGCAACATCATGGATTCCGTTGCCTGCAGCAGATGCTGAAAGTCGATGTGGGCCAGATCGTCACTAGGCCGGTGATAATCTTTATGCAGGCCAAAGCTGGAAACTGTGTGGGCGATGACGCCTCGGCGGGCCAAGGCGTAGTTGTCGGAGCGTTGAAAGAATCTCTGGGCTGGATGAGGATCGGCCACTAACTTTGCGCCGTGACGAGCGAGTTCTGGGCCGAGATTGCTTCGCTCAAAACCTGTGAGCCATAGTTCATCCGGCTTCACCGCTGGGTCCGCGCGGCCAATCATCTCAAATTCCAGATTAGCGACAATTTTGTCGAGCGGCACGGGAGGATGTGCAAGAAAGTACTCATTTCCCTGGCCGCCGGTCTCTTCGCTGCCAAAGAAAACAAAGATGATGGTCCGCTTCGGTGGTTCTTCGTGGGCCAGGAAACGGGCCAATTCCAGCACAGCAACACATCCCGAAGCATCGTCGTCAGCGCCGTTATAGATACCATCGCTGTTCACCGGCTTGCCGATTCCCAAATGGTCCATGTGGGCGCTCAGCATGATCACCTCGTTCTTCATTGTGGCGCTGCGACCCGGCAAAACTCCGATCACATTCCGTGTGTCCCAATGCTTAGAGCCCTCTGGAAATTTGTATTCTCCGGACGCATCTTGCACGTAGCTGCCGTTGTCCCCACCCGGTTCAATACCGAGTTGGCGCAATTCAGAGCTGAGGTAGAGTGCAGTGACCAGCTCATCGTGGGTGCCGCTGCCCCGTCCCTGGAGAGCATCGCTGGCCAAAAACTCCAACTCCCCGCGGATGTGATTGGCCAGCAAGTCCTTGCCAGCCTTCTGTCCGCTGGCCAGCGAACAAACAATAATTGCAAATACTGCTGTCTTTGCTAGAACCCTCAAAAAACCTCCTAACTTGCAGTATACGATGAGGCAGTGGCAAAGCCTTATATCCACGAATCTGCGTGACAATTATGGCAATTTCGCAGTCATGGCAATTCTGGCAATCCGAGACTTCCGGCTGATGCTGCTATTATTTGTTCAAAGGACGATGAACACTTTTCCTCGTATCAAGATTACGGTTTTGCGTAGCCACGCTATCCTGCTTTCCTCGTTGGTGGTAATTACAATCGTTATTCTTACCACGGCTGGATGCGGGGGAGGTGCTTCCGGGAGCAAAGCCGAGTACGCATATATTGCCTCCCCGGAAGCTATTCTGCGCGACCGGATTGCCACCATATACAACAAAACCGGCGTGCTTCATAACGGCGAGCGTGTTCAGATCCTGGAGCATCTGGTCAACCGGCGCTTTGTCCGGGTGCGATCATCTCGTGGAGAGGAGGGCTGGATCCAGGAGCGTTATCTTACCAGCCAGCAGACCTTTGATCAGTTGCAGCGCCTGGCAGAGCAATTCAAGAACGTTCCAGCCCAGGCAACAGCGGTCGCCAGGGCCCAGTTGAATCTGCATGCCGTTCCCGGCAGGAAGACCGAACATCTCTATCAACTCAATGAAAATGACAAGGTTGAGGTGCTCCAGCGCGAGACCGTCGATCGCAACGCGGCGGCACCCGCTGCAACTCCCTCAAAATCCATGGACAAGAATCAGAAGGAGCCAGAACCCGATTCAGGAGCCGAGGACCAAGGTAATGAGAAACCTAACCAGCCTCCTGTCTGGGAAGACTGGTGGCTTATTCGTGACTCACAAAAGCGCATCGGATGGGTGTTGGGACGTTTGCTCTATGTGGATGTCCCGATCGATATTGCGCAGTATGCTGAAGGTCAACGCATTGTGGCGTTCTTTATCCTCGACGCACCCGTTGACGGTGATAAGAAAGTTCCCGAGTATCTGGTGCTGATGTCGGAGAGCAAAGATGGCCTGCCCTACGACTATGACAATATTCGCGTATTTACGTGGAACGTGCGGCGCCATCGTTATGAGACTGCTTATCGCGAGCACAATCTTGTCGGCCTCCTGCCGGCTGCTCTTGGCACGGAAGACTTTGGTGGCAAGGAGGGGAGTCTGCGCACCTTCACCTTGCGGCTCAAAGACCAGGACGGAAATCTGCATGAGCAGAAATACAAATTCAATCCACCCATCGTTCGCCTAGTCCTCGCGCCCGGCCAGCAAGCCGTAAAAGTGCACCATAAGGCCGAATCCCGCCGGGGCAAACACCGTCATTCTCGATAAATAGCGGGCATCCGGGCGTAAGAATATAACCTCCAATCACTTATGGCAGAGAAGGTCAAGAAACTTAACCTGGAACGGGACTACAAGAAATACTTGTATTTCATTGACGCCAATGGGAACGTTTGCCAAAAAACCAAATCCGGGGAAGGTGAAACCACGATCGTGGTACCCAATGCCGTTGAACGCGACAACCAATATCTTTATTTCATCGATAAAGAAGGAGATGTCGCACGTTCGCCCCGGTCGGGACGCAGGAAAAAACAGGAAACAGGACCACCAGTCGAGCAGGGAAAAGAAGCAGCTTAGACTGCCCACCAGCGTATGACTGGGCTAAACCTGCTGGTTTTCCGTGAAGGTCGCCGAATTGTCGGCTCAAATGAGCTGCGGAGTTCTTTTTTTCGTTGTCTCTCATCTTGTATCAATGCAAAAGCCGAATCGGATGAATCATCTCTTGCTGCGCTCTTACATGCGGGTGAGTTGGAGTGTGCTGTATGTGATACAGACGAAAGCTCGAACGCAGTGCGTCAAAATTTTCAGGCCTTTACCGATTTCCTGGCTAAATCGATTCTGTATCCTGGCCTGCTGCCCGAGCTTCTTGCGACCAAGAAGTACAACGATCTGAAGATTTCCGTTGAAAAAGCGATTCTGCCCGAAACCCTGACGGTATCAACTCCTGAAGGGTTCGCCTATTACGGCCTGCATCCACTCGCTTATGCTGACGTTCTGCAAAAGCTCATTCCTCTCCCGCCCAGGATCGTGGTCATCGGCATTCGCACCATCGGTACGACTCTGAGTGCGGTCTGCTGCGCCGCCGCCCGTGGGAGTGGAGTCTGGGCCGAACGACTCACTGTACGTCCGATGGGCCATCCTTATGATCGCCGAACGCAATTCTCTCTGGAACAAATTGAACTCGTGGGACGAGCGGCGGCTGCGGGCGCTGCTTTCTGGATCGTGGACGAAGGGCCAGGCCTGAGCGGATCGTCCTTTATCTCTGTGGGCGAGGCGCTGACGCAAGCCGATGTCTCGAGCGAGAGAATCACATTCATCTGCAGCCACGAGCCCCAAGTGGACGCTTTGTGCGCGCGCGACGGACCTCAGCGCTGGCGTCGATTTCGCTCGATTGCCGCAGACTCTCCGGCCCGAAAACCGGAGGAAGCTCAAATCTGGATTGGGAGCGGAGAGTGGAGGCGCTATCTTCATCCTTCACAACAGAATCACTGGCCAGCTTCGTGGCTGAGCTTTGAGCGGTCAAAGTATCTTTCAGCCAGTGATACGCCAGACCGGCGTCTTTTCAAATTCCTGGGCCTCGGTCCCTACGGCGAGAGCGTCTTTGAGCGGGAAGCGCGCGTTGCAAGCAACATTTTCGCTCCATTACCCCGAATGGAATCTCACGGCTACGCTTCGTATCCGCTGATCGATGGACGCCCAATGGACGCTAACGACCTGTCAGAGGGCGTACTGGCCCGAATGGCTGCCTATTGTGCATTCCGCCTGCAGAACTTCAGCGCCGAACCATCTTCTGAGGATGGATTGCAGAAGATGGCGGAGCACAATCTCGCTGAACTCAGGTTCGAAATTCCTGTGAAGCTACAGATGGAGCAGCCCGTGCTTGCCGATGCCCGCATGGCTCCCCACGAATGGCTGCTTACCTCAGCAGGCCAGATGTTGAAGACCGATTCCGGCAGTCACGGCGACGACCATTTTTTCCCGGGAGTCACCGACATAGCCTGGGATCTGGCTGGTGCAATCGTCGAGTGGAAGATGGAGCAGGATCAAGCCAAAATCTTCCTTGAGATGTACCACCAAGCGAGCGGTGATAACGCCGTGCCGCGCATTGCCGAATTCATCAAGGCATATTCGGTATTTCGTTGTGCCTATTGCATGATGGCTACTAACGCCATGCAAGGCACAGAAGAACAATGCAGGCTGGAACGGGTCGCTGCTGACTATGGTGCAGTACTCTTGCGTTTCACCTGCAAGGCGAAGGTTCCGCCCGATGATGCAAACCTGGACAAGCGTAGAATCGATAACTTGCTTCTCAAGTGATGGTTGTAAATGAAAACCTATAACGACCTTGTAGAATCCCGCAAGAGATGCCGTATCTGCATGGAGACCGACCCTGGCGAGATTCACAATGGAGATGAATTTGAATTTGACCCTCCTGTTGTAAGTTACTGGTCACAGTGGCTAGGACATCCACAACCAATTCTTCTCATCGTTGGGCAAGATTTCTCCGATGTCGGGTATTTCCAGCGCAACCAAGGAACCGATGAACCGGACAATGCGACTAATGAGAACCTGTGGAAGCTGCTAACCGAAGCGGGCGTGAAGGTTGAAAAAGGCCCAGGGCGTGACCAAGAAGCACGGGTTTTTCTAACGAATTCAATTCTCTGCCTCAAAGCTGGTCGAATGAATGCACCGGTCAAACCCCGATGGGTGGATGCTTGTGCGCAGAATCATCTGTTGCCGCTCACAATTTATCTTAATGCACCAGTCGTAGTGGGAATGGGTGCAAAGGGGTGGAGAGCAGTGAGGAAAATATTTCAGTTGACCCACACGCCTTCGCAAATAAAGCGCGCGGATGGGGGTTCGTGGGATACACCGACGGGTACGCGTGTCTTCCCCGTTGTGCATTGCAGTAAGCTGGGGATCGGAAATCGCCCATGGCCGCAACAGCTTGCTGATTGGCGCAAGGTCGGTGACGCTGTTCGGGAATTGTTACCTCAGCAGTTGTAGAATTCAGCAATCGTCTCCACCACGTATTGCTGCTCCTCTTCTCTGAGCTCAGCGAACATCGGCAGGGCCAGTACCTCTGCGGCTGCGGCTTCGGTCTCGGGCAGATCGCCTGCCGCATAACCTAAATATATAAAACATTTCTGCAGATGGAGGGGAACCGGGTAATAAATCTGTGTGCCAATTCCGCGATCGCTCATGAATGCCTTTAATTGGTCCCGCTTTTTCACCCGAATCACATACTGGTGATAGATATGGTGGGCTTCCGGCCTCGTCTTTAGCAGAGTCACTGAGTTGGAAGAGGCCGCTCCGGTTTTAATCAGGCCGGAGTCCGCAAACAATTCATCGTAGGTGCTTGCCCGCTGACGCCGTTCGGAATTCCATTGCTGGAGATGCGGCATCTTGACCCGCAAAACCGCGGCTTGAATGGCATCCAGCCGGCTGTTGGCCCCAATTTCCTCGTGGTAGTACCGTTGCCGACTGCCATGGTCGCGCAACATGACAACCCGTTCCGCCAGATCTGGATCATTGGTCGTGAGCGCCCCGGCATCACCAAACGCGCTTAGGTTCTTGGTGGGATAAAAGCTGAAGGTCGCAGCCGATCCCATCGATCCTGCTTGTTTTCCGGCCCAGGTTGCACCCACAGCCTGGGCTGCGTCTTCGATGATAATCAGTTTGTATTCGGCTCCAAGACGGCTGAAGGCCGTCATGTCCACGCATTGGCCGTAAAGATGGACTGGCAGAATGGCCCGCCTGCGCGAAGAGGAACTCTTGAGTCTCTGCTCGACCTGCACGGGGTCAAGATTGAGACTCTCCGGATCGATGTCCACGAACACCGGACGCGCCCCTGCACGAATAATGCTACTGGCGGTAGCAAAGAAGCTAAAAGCTGTCGTGATTACCTCATCTCCGGCAGCGACACCCGCGGCAGCCAGCGCAAGCCAGAGGGCATCTGTGCCCGAGGCGCATCCAACGGCTCTTTGCGTGTCACACAAACGGGCAAATTCCCGCTCAAAAGCCGCTACTTCGTCGCCCAGAATGTAGTGCTGGGAATCGCATACACGAGTCACCGCAGACAAAACTTCGCGGCGAAGGGAGGCATACTGGCGTGACAAATCCAGCATTGGAACTTCCATCGCGACTCTTCGACTGGCGCTTTTCACGTTACGAAACTAAGGGAATTCTAACACTTACAAGCACCGTTACCGGTGAGGTTTTTTGATTGCGAGCAGTTGAACGGCTACAATGAAAAGCGTATTTTTTCGAGAGCGCTGTTCCCAGGTTCAAGGCATGGAAGCCTTACAGGAGAAAGATCGGCAGATGGAAAACAAGCCGGCACAAAACATTCAGGACTCGTTTCTCAATACTGCGCGCAAGGACAAAACGCAGATCACCATTTACTTGCTGAGCGGAGTCAAGCTAACGGGCCGCATTCGCTCTTTCGACAAATATTCCGTGGTGCTCGAAACCAACAATCAGGAACAGCTTATCTTCAAACATGCCATCTCCACGGTGGTCATGTCCAAGAGCAGCCATCATGGCGACTACCGTTCCCATGCTCCTGCTCCCCCGGAAAGCGAACCGAGTCCGGCCAAATCGGAGGGTTAGTTTATTCCCCAGCCAAATTCCCGACGCTTGCAGGATAAGTCCGGGACCATAAGCACCAGCCACGGACACGCAGAGCGCGCATTTCTGGTGGGAGTCGAATTTCGCCATCTCTCCCGCACCAATCGAGAACTCGATTTACCGCCCAGTGCGCAAATTGCGCGCGATGCCTCCGCCATCAATCAAGGCCGGACTGCCTCGCCCTCTCTTCCCGCACTGGAAGAATCATTGGCAGAGCTTCGGGAGCTCGCGCGCTCGGCGGGCGCCGAGATTGCCGGGGAGTTCGTCCAGCGCCGTGACCGTCCTGATCCCGCCACACTGATCGGCAAGGGCAAGCTGCTGGAGATCAGCGGCGCCGTGGCCTCAGCCCATGCTGATTTGGTGCTGGTTGATCACGAGCTTTCGGCTTCGCAGCAGCGCAATATCGAACACGAGGTCAATGCTCGCGTGATTGACCGCACCCAGTTGATTCTCGATATCTTTGCCCGCCATGCACGCACGCGTGAAGGCCAGCTTCAGGTAGAGCTGGCGCAACTTGAATACCTGCTGCCCCGCCTCGCTGGGCGTGGCGTCGAGATGTCCCAACTGGGTGGCGGCATAGGTACTCGCGGCCCTGGTGAAACCCAGCTTGAAACCGATCGCCGCAAGATTTACCGCCGCATTCGTCACATCAAGGAACAGTTAAAAGAGGTACGGCGCATTCGCGCTCAGCAGCGCCAGCGCCGCGAATCTGTTCCTCTGCCCACCGTAGCGCTGGTTGGATATACGAACGCCGGCAAGTCCACCTTGTTCAATGCGCTTACCCATGCCGGTGTGCCGGAGTCTTCCAAGATGTTTGCCACGCTTGATCCCACGGTACGTTCCGTCACTCTTCCCAGCAAACGCAAAGTGTTGATTTCCGATACTGTTGGATTCATCCGCAGCCTGCCGACCACGCTGGTCAGCGCTTTTCGGGCGACGCTGGAAGAGGTCCAGCGAGCCGCCTTGCTCTTACACGTTTCCGATGTCACCAGCCCCACCTCGCGGGAGCAGCAGAAGCAGGTGGAGCAGGTGCTCGAGGAGCTTGAAGTCAAAGACACTCCGCAAATTCGTGTAATGAACAAGAGCGACCTGCTGCCGGAACAGCAATGCCGCACGCTCGTCAATACCTCCAATACTGCTTATGTCTCTGCTGTCACCGGGCTGGGACTCGGCGAGTTGCTTACTGCCATTGATAACAAAATAGATGTAGATTCACTCCGGCCTGTGCGCGTCAATATGCCCCAGAGCGAAGGCAAACTCCTGGCCCAGATTGAGGCCCGCGCTCACATCCTCAAGCGCGTCTACCGGGACAGTGCAGTGCGCATGGATCTGGAAGCACCCGAGTCCCTGATCCGAATCCTGCAGCCATTCGTAGTGCCACCTAGAGCTTCACGCGGCTGAGCACTAGATTCAAAGTGTCTGCGAATTTGAAAGGATTCTGGGTAGCTTCCAGAAGCTAGGAGCTAAGCAGTAAGCCAACTAAGCACGAATGGCTAAGTACTAAAGGCCGAGAATTTAAATGGGCCTGAGACCAAGAAGCGGTGACGGTTTCCTTGGCCACAAGCCCATTCGATCCTGAATCGGATCGGAGGTGATGTATTTATTCTAGGCTTCCCAATGTGTTTGTCAAGCTTTCTTGCAACTCTTTTACTACTTAGTAACTAGCTGCAGCAGCCCTGCCCAACTGCACGGAAAGGCGCGTTAAAACCGCGCTGGATGAGGGATTTCTAAGGCTGGATTCGTTGACACTGTTGGGAAACGGATGTTATGTTAATGAGTTTGCTGGTCACGCCAGATTCGCTTCTACTCAACATTAACCAAAATGAATGAGACGCTCACACAACTAGGCGAATTACTGCTTGCTTCCATTCCCACTATCATTTTTTTGCTGATCGTGTGGGGCGCCTACCGGATGATCGTACATAAGCGGCTGGAGCAGGTATTGGCTGAGCGTTATCAGCTCACGGAAGGAGCAATTCAGCAGGCCCAGGCGGAGATTAAATCGGCAGAGGCACGGACTGCTGAGTACGAACTGCGCGTTCGAGAGGCCCGCACCCAGATTTATAAGATCCAGGAAGCCCGCCGGCAACAGATCATGGAAAGCCGGAATGCCGCTCTCACGCAAGCACGTCAACAGGCGGAGGAGATGATCCAATCGGCACGCATGGCCTTGGAACAGGACAAAATGGCGGCCCAGCTCGGGCTGCAACAACAGGCCGATACCCTGGCCAACCAGATTATTGAATCCATTCTCAAACCGGTTGCAGCAATGGGAGGGCGGTAAAGCCATGCCTTCCCGTTTTGTCAGACAGGTATCGATCCTTGTCTTGAGCTTCGCTTTAACCGTTTCTGGACTGGCTTTTGCACGACCGGCTGCCCCAGAAAAAGCTCCGGAAAAGATCGCCGCGCAAGAAGAAACCCACCGCGCTTCCGATACGCAAGGGAAGGAAAAAGAGGGAGACCTGGAGGAAGGGTTTCGCCACTCAGCCTCAGTAAACCTTATCGCCAAGATCACGGGCCTCGATATAGATAAGGCCTACTGGCTTAGCGTCGTCCTCAATTTCCTGATCTTGTTTGTCATTCTTTGGATGCCACTGAAAAAACTTCTCCCTAAGTTCTTCCAGGGCCGGTCGGAAGCCATTAGTAAGCGGCTGGAAGAGTCGCGTAAAACTACGGAAGAGGCGCGCCGCCGCCTGGCGGAAGTGGAAGAGCGTCTTTCCCGCCTTGACACTGAGATCGCTCAGATGCGCAGCGAGGCCGATGCCAGCGCCCAGGCCGAAGAGCAGCGCGTGCTGGCAGCCGCAGAAGAAGAGCGTCGCCGTATCGTGCAGTCCGCGGAGCAGGAGATTGCGATGGCAACCAATGCGGCCCGGCGCGAGTTGAAAGCTTTTGCTGCGGACTTGGCTGTCGACTTGGCGGAAAAGAAGATTCAAAGCCGGCATATCGCTGATGAACCATTGGTGCGGGATTTTGCCGCACAGCTTGGAAAGGACGGGCGCTAATGGCATCCGTCACCGGAAGATACGCCAGGGCCTTTGCCGAAGTTGTGCTGGACCGCGGCATCGATCCCTCCAAGGCGGTGCAGGATCTGAACAGCATTGCTGAGTTGATGAATTCCAGCCCTGAGCTGCGCAATGTGTTGGCGAACCCCAGCGTCGTCCACAAACAGAAACTGGGCCTGGTGAATGCCGTCGTCAGTGCGATTGGTGGCTCTAAGATTCTCCAAAATTTCATTTCGGTGCTGGTTGAGCAGCGCCGTATCGGCCAGATCAATGAAATTGCCGAGCAGTTCAAGCAAGAACTCGATGAGCGGCTTGGGATCGCAGAGGCCCGCATCAGTTCAATTCGAGAATTGAACTCCCAGGAAAAACAATTCCTGGAAAAGCAGATTGCTACCCTCACCGGCAAGGTGATCCGCGCAGCATATTCGCGCGATCCGGGGTTGTTAGGGGGCGTGCTGGTCCGGGTCGGCAGCACAATCTATGACGGCTCAGTTCGCGGACAGTTGCAGAGAATCAGGCAACAGATCACAGCTTCTTAAAGTGGTTGAAAGAAATTTTATATGGCTCAAATTAAAGCTGACGAAATTACAAAACTAATACGCGCACAGATAGAGAACTACGAGTCCAAGGTTTCGGTGGACGAGGTAGGCACCATCATTTCCCTGGGGGATGGCATCGCCCGCATCCACGGACTCGATAAAGTCATGGCCGGTGAGTTGCTTGATTTCGGGCATGGTCTTGCCGGGATTGCCATGAACCTGGAAGAAGACCAGGTGGGCGCTGTGGTGCTTGGCGACTACACCGAGATCAAGGAAGGCGGAGAGGTCAAGCGCACCGGACGAATCATGGCCGTTCCCGTGGGCGAAGCCATGATAGGCCGAGTGGTCAACGCTCTGGGACTGCCGATTGACGACAAAGGCCCCATTGCCACCAACAAATATATCCAGATCGAGCGTCTGGCTCCCGGCGTGATTGACCGCCAGCCGGTGCGTGAGCCGATGGCCACTGGCATTAAAGCCATTGATTCCATGATCCCCATCGGCCGAGGCCAGCGCGAACTCATTATCGGCGACCGTCAAACCGGCAAGACTGCAGTGGCCCTGGACACCATCATCAACAACAAGGGCAACAATCTTATCTGTATTTATTGCGCTATTGGACAAAAGCGTTCTTCCATCGCCCAGGTCGTTAAAATATTGGAGGACTACGGCGCGCTCGACTACACCATTGTGGTCGCGGCCTCCGCTTCTGAGCCTGCGCCTATGTTGTATCTTGCGCCTTATGCGGCTTGCGCCATCGGCGAATTTTTCCGCGATAATAGCGGCCATGCGCTGGTGATCTACGACGATCTCTCCAAGCATGCCGCTGCTTACCGGGAAATCTCTTTGTTGCTGCGTCGTCCACCGGGCCGCGAAGCTTACCCGGGAGACGTTTTCTACCTCCACTCCCGCCTGCTGGAACGCGCTGCAAAAATGTCGAGCAAGCTGGGCGGTGGCTCTCTTACAGCGCTGCCGGTGATCGAAACCCAGGCTGGTGACGTCTCAGCCTACATCCCGACCAACGTGATCTCCATTACCGATGGGCAGATCTTCCTGGAAACCGACTTGTTCAACTCAGGCGTGCGCCCGGCAGTGAACGTGGGTATCTCGGTGAGCCGCGTCGGCGGTTCAGCACAAATCAAGGCCATGCGCCAGGTCGCAGGAACGCTAAAACTAGAGCTCGCGCAATACCGCGAACTGGCAGCCTTCGCGCAGTTTGGCTCAGACCTGGATAAAGCCACGCAGGCCCAGCTCAACCGAGGCAAGCGGTTGGTAGAGGTTTTGAAACAAGGGCAATACGAGCCTTTGCCGTTCAGCCGGCAAATCCTGATCATCTATGCAGGCACCAATGGATACCTCGACGATCTGCCAGTCGAGCAGATCCGCGAATTTGAAGCTGGACTTCATAAGTTTGTCAGCTCAGTGAACCCCAAGCTGCTGGACACGATTATGGAGAAAAAGACCCTGGACGAAACCATCAAGGCTGACATCGAAAGTACCCTGAAAGAGTTCACGCAGCGTTTTGTCTCCGAGCACCAGCTTGCAGGAGCGGGCGCGAAGGCATAAATGGCAAATATTCTCGATATTCGGCGGCGTATTCGCAGCGTGCGCAATACGCGGCAGATCACCAAGGCCATGCAGATGGTCTCAGCCGCCAAGTTGCGCCGGGCCCAGGAGCGCGCGTTTGCGGCACGTCCTTATGCGCAAATGCTCACCAGTGTGCTCAAGTCCCTGGTCTCGCGGGCTGAAATATACGATGCCGAAACCGGTGAGGTGCGGCATCCATTGCTGGTGCGGCGTCCGGAAAACAACATTACCCTGATCGTGGTCTCCGGCGAGAAAGGGCTTGCAGGGGCATTCAATTCCAACATCTTGAAAGCTGCGGCAAACTTCATTGTCTCCAAATCGGGCAAGAACATTGATGTCGTAGCTGTGGGCAGAAAAGCGCGCGATTATTTCCGGCGCCGCTTCCCGGTTGCATCTGAAGACGGTAACCGCAAAGGCCCTATTCAGATCAAAGGTGAATTCGTCGGACTCATGAACCGGACGCAGTTCTCGAGCGCCCGGGAGATTTCCCATTTAGTGATCGAGAGCTTTACCGAGGCCACCACCGATGCGGTTTACATTGTGTATAACGAGTTCAAGTCAGTGATCTCCCAGCGTCTGGTGGTAGATCAAATCCTGCCAGTGGCGCAGATTGGCGAAGTTGTACACGATGTGGCTGAGGAAATGAAAGAAGAAGCGCGCAAGCAGCACATTGAAGCCGCCAAGCACACGGGTGTGGGCTTGCGGCCCTCCGACACTAAGGAAATCGATCAGAAGGCTGCAACGTTTGGGACCGCCCAGGTTGATTATTTGTATGAGCAGCCTCCACAGGAGCTATTCAGCGGATTGTTGCCCAAGTACGTGGCCATCCAGCTTTACCGCGCCATGCTGGAATCAGAAGCGGCTGAACATGCCGCCCGCATGACCGCCATGGATTCAGCCACCAGCAACGCCTCCGACATGATCGATTCACTTACCCTGGCCATGAACCGCGCCCGCCAGGCCAAAATTACCAAGGAAATTATTGAGATTGTGAGCGGCGCAGCAGCAGCACAGTGATGGATTTGAAATTCATGACTTGTAATTTGGCAATTTCATAGGACTTAAATTTATGCCCGAAAATATTGGGAAAGTTGTTCAGATCGCGGGGCCTGCGGTTGACGTTCAATTTGCAGAGGCCCATCTGCCGCCCATCTATCAGGCGTTGCGTGTGACCAGTGATGGATTCAATGTTCCTGAACCGATCAGCGTGGTTCTGGAGGTGCAGCAGCACCTGGGCGAGGGCCGTGCCCGCTGTGTGGCTATGCAAGCCACCGATGGCATGGTGCGCGGCATGAAGGCCATTGATCTTGGCGGTCCCATCTCGGTTCCAGTAGGTAAAGGAACGCTGGGTCGGGTAATGAATGTGATTGGCGAATCAGTGGACCAGCTTGGCCCGATTGAAGGCGTAAAGAGAATGCCAATCCATCGGCAGGCGCCTGCGTTTGATGAGCAATCGACTCGCGCGGAGATGTTCGAGACCGGAGTCAAAGTCATTGACTTGATTCAGCCGTTCCTGAAGGGCGGAAAGATCGGACTGTTTGGCGGCGCCGGCGTGGGTAAGACCGTGGTCATCATGGAGTTGATCAACAACGTCGCCAAGCACCACGGCGGCTACTCCGTATTTGCCGGCGTAGGCGAGCGTACCCGTGAAGGCAACGATCTATGGCTGGAAATGACTGAGTCCGGCGTAATCAAGCCGGGTGTTCCAGCCGAGTCCAAGGCTGCCCTTATTTACGGACAGATGACCGAACCCCCAGGCGCTCGCCTGCGCGTAGCGCTGACCGGACTCACCGTCGCAGAATATTTCCGTGACGAAGAGGGTTCCGACACGCTCTTGTTTATCGACAATATCTTCCGCTTCACCCAGGCTGGATCGGAAGTATCGGCTTTGCTGGGACGTATGCCTTCAGCCGTGGGATACCAGCCGAACCTGGCCACCGAGATGGGCGAGCTGCAGGAGAGGATCACCTCTACGAAACGCGGTTCGATTACCTCAGTGCAGGCCATCTATGTGCCTGCCGACGATCTTACCGATCCGGCCCCGGCAACAACTTTTGCCCACTTGGATGCAACCACGGTGCTCTCGCGGCCGTTGACGGCGATTGGAATTTATCCGGCAGTGGATCCCCTAAGTTCAACCTCGCGCATTCTCGATCCTCGAATCGTCGGCCAGGAGCACTATGATGTGGCCCAAGGTGTTAAGCGTATTTTGCAACGCTATACCGACCTGCAGGACATCATTGCCATTCTGGGCATTGAAGAACTAAGCGAAGAAGACCGGCTCACCGTCTCTCGTGCCCGTAAGGTGCAGAAGTTCCTGTCGCAGCCGTTCTTTGTGGCCGAGCAGTTCACAGGTATGAAGGGCCGCTTCGTCAAGGTCGAAGACACGGTGCGCAGCTTCAAGGAGATCATCGAGGGCAAGCACGACGAAGTTCCTGAGCAGGCCTTCTACATGAAGGGCGCGATTGAAGAAGTGCTCGAAGCAGCAGAAAAGTCCAAGTCCGAAGCGGCTTAACTTAAGGACCCATGGCAGAGACAATCCAACTCGAAATTGTTACTCCAGAGCGTCTGGTGGTAAACGAAACTGCGGAAGAGGTCCAGATACCCGGCAAGTCAGGCTACCTGGGCATTCTTCCCGGCCATGCCCCGCTCATCACCGAACTTGCCATCGGCGAAATTGCCTACCGCATTGGGGCACAGTTGAAACGACTCGCTGTCGCTTGGGGTTTTGCTGAAGTATTGCCCAACAAAGTCACTATCCTAGCGGAAACTGCGGAACGGGCCGAAGAGATCGACGTCAAACGGGCACAATCCAAGCGGCAACAGGCGGAGGAAGAACTTCGCAAAGCCGGCGCCAGCGGGAATCCCGACGCAGAGGCCGCACTGGCCCGCGCCAATGCGCGCCTCGAAGTGGCCCGCAAGATGAATGCCCAACTTGCGGATTTCGTTCCCTAATATCCGAAATCCTTCTCAAAATGTAATACCAAATGAGTTTTGTTGTGCTGAAAATATCGGCACAAGAGAGGAAACTTTTAGGGTCTGGCAAATCAAGTTCTAAAAATTACCAACTTACCCAATTACCAAATCTGATAAGATTTCTCCGTTCTTCCTCCCCTTTGAATTTCATCATCGTTCATGAGCACTTCTCTGTCCCCAAAGCGGCACGATGTGCAGGCCCCTCGCGCCTTGCCCATCATCGCTTATTTTGAAGAGGATGCACTTGCACGCCAGCTCTTAGTGGGAGTACATCGCTTCCGGCGGATGTCATTTGACAATACGCTTCAGGAAAATCCAGCCATTGAACGCATTGTGATGGTTTCGGCTGAAGACATAGTAGAAAAGCACTACCGCGAACTTAGGGTGCCTAATGTTCGGGTTCTTGCCCTTAGCAAAAGCAGATTCAAAGATGCGCGGACCGATGGAGCCATCTACGCCTATCTTCCACCTGACATTCCCACTGAGCTTCTGGAGCGCACTCTGGACAATGCCTTGGACCATATTCACCTGGTCCAAACGCGCTATGAGGTCAACGAGCGGCTGGCCGGCGTCACCCAGGAGATCCATGAACTGAACCAGATTGGTGTGGCTCTTTCCGCCGAGCATGATACGCGCAAGTTAATGGAAACCATCTTGACCAAGTCGCGGGAGTTTACCCGGAGTGACGCTGGATCGATCTACTTGGTCGAACGAACTCCGCTGACACGCGATCATCAGAGGTTAAAGTTCCACGATGATCCACCCAAGACACAGGCAGATCTCTTCGAGGAACGCCTACGCTTCAGCCTGGCCCAAAACGACACGGTGGATGTTTCTTTCCGCGAAAAGACCATGGAGATCAACAAGCGCTCCATTGCCGGCTACGTGGCCCTGACGGGAGAGGTCGTGAATATCGAAGACGCATATCACCTCCCTCCCGGCGTGCCTTACGGCATGGACCGCAATATCGACATTACTTCCGGATACCGCACCAAGTCGATCCTCGCGGTGCCTATGCGCAACCAGAAAGACAAGATTGTGGGTGTGCTCCAGCTCATCAATGCCAAGCGCGACTTTAAGGCCAAGCTGGCCTCGCTCTCAGCCGTGGTGCAGCAGGTTGTCCCCTATACGGCAAGGCAGCAGGAGATTGTGCTTTCCCTGGCCAGCCAGGCGGCGGTAGCCCTGGAGAACAGCCAGTTATACGAATCCATCCAAAGGCTCTTTGAAGGTTTTGTTAAGGCTTCTGTTACCGCCATTGAAGCGCGCGACCCGACCACTTCAGGACACTCGTTTCGTGTGGCCAACTTAACCGTAGCCATGGCCGAGGTTGTCGATCGAAGTGATGCCGGCACGTACGCACGCGTCCATTTTTCCCGCGACCAGATGCGGGAAATCCGCTATGCCAGCCTGCTTCACGATTTTGGGAAGGTTGGAGTACGGGAAGAAGTGCTGGTCAAGGCTAAGAAGCTCTATCCCTCGCAATTGGAGCTGATCAAACAGCGTTTCGATTTCGTGAAGCGCACGCTGGAGAATGAAACGCTCCAGTCCAAAGTTGACTATCTGCTGGCAAAAGGCCGCGAAGAGTTCTTGCAATCGCTGCCCCAGTTCAATGCCAAGCTGGCGGATGCGATCGGCGAACTGGATGGATATCTGCAAGCCATCATACGGTCCAATGAGCCTACGGTTCTACCAGAGGGAAATTTCGAGCGCCTTCTGGGCATTGCCGCCGTAAATTATTTGGATTTTGATGGGCAAAGAAGACCTCTGTTGCACCAAGACGAAGTGCGGCTGCTCTCCATCCGCAAAGGTTCCCTGGATGACGATGAGCGTCACCAGATTGAATCGCACGTGACGCATACTTTCAATTTTCTCGAGCAGATTCCTTGGACGAGCGAGATCCGCAATATTCCAGAGATAGCCCGAGGACACCATGAAAAGCTGAATGGCGCCGGTTATCCCTACAAGCTCTCCGCGCCGGAGATTCCCCTGCAAACGCGCATGATGACCATTTCTGATATCTTTGACGCTCTGGCCGCCTCCGACCGTCCTTATAAAAAAGCCGTCTCGGTGGAGCGCGCCCTGGAAATTCTGGAGTTTTCAGTCAACGACGGTGAGCTTGATTCCGATCTTTTTGAGCTTTTCAGAACGGCCAAAGTTTACCAGCACTGGAAAGATGAGCCCTACCCATACTGATTTTCCCTAATTGCCTTTCTCAAAAAGTCCAGTAAGATAACTGTGGTCTCCGGCCATGAAAGACTTCTACATTTCCGACGCAGGACAATTCGAAAATCAGGTCATCACTTCCTCTTTTGTAGTTGCTACCAAGCAGGTCAAGCCCAAGAAGAGCGGTGAGCTTTACCTGGCGCTCACGGTTGCCGACCGCACCGGCCAGCTCGAAGCCAAGATGTGGGACAACGTGAATGAACACATCGGTTCATTCGACCAGGATGATTTTGTGAAGATCCGCGGGCTGCTGAATAAGTTCAACGGCCGCTTCCAGCTCACCATCCATAAGGTGCGCTGCATGGCAGACTCGGAGATCGACTTTGACGATTACCTGCCCCGGACCACCAAGAACATCGATGAACTCTGGCGGACGATGGCCGAATATGTAGAGAACTTTCATAATCCACACCTCAAGGCGTTGGTGCAAGCCTTCATCGCTGATCCGCAAATTGAGCGCGCTTACAAAAATGCGCCGGCGGCCAAGACCCTCCATCATGCCTATATTGGAGGCCTGCTGGACCACGTTGTCTCTTTGTTTCGCCTCTGCGATCTTACCTGCCGGAACTATCCTGAGATGATCGACCGCGACCTACTGATGACTGGCGCATTTCTCCACGATATCGGCAAAGTCCACGAATTGAGCTTTGCCCGCTCGTTTGCCTATACCACTCGCGGACAATTGCTTGGACACATGATTATCGAGTTGGAAATGCTTCAGGAGAAAATCGCAAAGGTGCCGGGATTCCCCGCTGAATACAAGACCCTGCTCGAACACTTGATCATCAGCCACCATGGAAAATATGAATTTGGCAGTCCGAAGATGCCGATGTTTCCAGAAGCCCTGATGCTCCATTACCTCGATGATCTGGATTCCAAGATGGAGGCCATGCGCGCCCACTTCGAGCGTGAGCCGGGCATGGAATGGACAAGCTACAACGGCAGCCTGGAACGCCCCCTGCTCAATACCAGGAAGTTCTTGTTTCAGGAACCAACACCGGCGAAAGAGCCAGGAACAGACCAGGGTAAGTCCGAAGCCAGCACCAGCGTTGCTGCCGCGGCTGGATCGGGCGAGGAAAAGGGATAGCGATTGCAAAAAGTGCCATAATCGCCAAAATATCACTATTAAAATGCGCCTGTAAGTTTCCGGCGAACTTGATTCTTGCGCTTTGTTTTCACTTTTGGCAATTATGGCATTTTGGCAATTATGGCATTTTTGGCAATCATGGCAATCTTGGCAATTTTAATAATCTGTTAGACAATCAATGCTTCAGGAGGTAGTCGTGAAATCTCCACGTTTGGTTTTCGTTTTGATGTCCTTTGTGCTGGCCTTTTTGATGGCTTGCGGCGAAAAATCCAGCACACCCGCAACTACAACCGACAATGCAAATCCCAGCAGCTCTGGCGCAGGCGCGTCCGAGGGCAAAGGGAAGAAGCCCGCTGCTTCTGAAGTTACCGCCATACCCTCCGGCACGGTGATTGTGGTGCGGCTGGGAGAGACCTTGAGTTCGAAGCAAAGCCAGGCTGGACAAAGCTTCTCCGCCACGGTTGCGCAGCCAGTGGTCGTGGACGGAAAAACCGTCATTGAAGAAG
>DASZEU010000198.1:0-13799 GCA_035940535.1 Candidatus Angelobacter sp. | reverse complement strand
CTGCGATTAGCGGTGTAAGGACGATTACTGCGACGACATAAGCCATCTGCGCAGGTGCAAGGTCGATGTGCAGGTGAGTGTGGGCCGATCCATGCAGCATAACAATAGCAAAATGCACGAGAACAACCGCGATAAGAAGGTTGCGTGTTTTTGTGGGGCACATCTGGATCTCCTTGTGCGTAGCTATTAGCTGCGGGCTTTGCGCGACTGGCTTCTGGCGGAAGAATCGAGCGTTGCCGAGTTGCCTCTTAATCTTACGTGGAATGTTGACGCATTTTCGGGGTCACTTCGGCGGCGCCTCAGTGCAGGCTCTTCGCTTCGCTCAGAATGACAGCGCGTTTTAAAAGGGGAAATTGATGCTCAGCCCCACGAAAAGTAAGTGACATTGGGCTAAACAGGCTGCGGAAAAAATCAATTCGTCAGGGGAAGAGAGTTTGCAGGGGTTGAAGCCCGGTTGATTCTAGACGCTTTGCGGCACGAGTAAACTCGTGCCCTCTCCAGAAACTCCCTGCTTTTATTAGTGCGCTCCGCTCCGCTACGCGCAAGCCTACGGCGTAAGGAATAAGGGTCTGTTCGTTCTATACCCCGCACTTACGAGAGAGAGTGCGCGCAAGAGTCGCGCGCACTCTGTCTCGACGTGACGGGGCTACTCTCATTCGTCCCCTGCCGGGGACTGGACCCTCGGTATTCCCTCATCATCGTTTCCTTGAGTTCTATATCGGTAATCCATCGTAAGTTTGGAGTTTCTGGTTCACGCAACCATCCCGCCAGGGATGGTTGAGGCTGACACAAAGCTCGCGAAAAGGGCCTTTTTCAGCGGCCTGTAAAGCCCAAATCACCAGAGGCCCCAACCAAGGATGCGAGATGCAGCAACTTTGAAATCGCTCTAGTTGGGTAAAAATTACCGTCATAAGGTACTAAGGCCAGCGCATGATGCCTGCAAGTAATTAATTTTCCTAGACTTGTTTTGGCAAGGGACGTGCCCTACCGATAAGAGTCCCACGAGGAGGTTGCAAAATGAATCAAAGTGGAACTCGCGCCATTCATTCTGCGCTTAGAATAGGGGATCCTCATATCTCTGATGAGTACCATGGCACGCACAATTCCGGAGAAACTGTCCTCTTGTCGGGAATTTACAAGGCAGCCCATCGGGCGATCAACGGTAAACATGCCGGTGAAGTAGTGGTCATCAAAGGAAGCCAATTTCCAAACTGCTCTTGCTGCGGAGCATCGCTGGAATTCTGCCTGCTCCAGAGCGCGATGCACATAAGTGAAGACGAAGATTTTATGAATTTCGCGTTTTCTTAATCTGGCAATTGAGTTACTTCTTGGAAGATGGGGCCATGATGTAAACCTCGGCCGGCTGGTTGCGATCATCTCTCCATTCGAAATAACAGTGCCGATATTCGCCGCCCCGCAATTCAAAACGAACGAATGGATAAAGCACCAGTCCGTCGAGATCGGGACGATCCTCGGGCCAGACGGGAATCCAAGAACCAGTATTGAGATAAAGGACGTGGGGACCACCCGGTACCTGGAGACTCTGTACATCCTGATCATGAGTGTGTCCCATCAGAGCATAGATTTGCTGCCCTTCTGGAAAGGGCCGATTCCTGATTTCGTTCTGGATTTTTTGGTAGACCCCTTGCCCTAACTCATCTTCTCCAACCGGACGCGGTCGCCGGCGTTTCAGCCACAAGTAGAACTCGTGTCCTGCAGCCGCGATATAAGGAAAAAACAATCCAAGCGCTCCCAAGATCAGCGATGATCGAGGATGAGTGCCGATGATCCAAGCCCGGATTTTAGGGTCCAGCATCAGCAAAGCAATAGCGAGAACTAGAAACGGCAATATGACAGCACCGAAAAAGATCACGTACCAGAAAGTGTTGCGCTTGTTTGGAAGGACAAGCGCTCGGCGTAAAAAAGTCAGGCCCCGACGCAAAATCATGATCCCCGCGAGGGGGTGATTACGCAAGATGATCCACGGGATGCGCTGGGTTGGGCGAATGGATCCCAGAAAAGGCCGAAGGTTTTCCAACGGATTGATTAAATATCTGGCTACAAAGGTGGCCAGCGGCAGGTTCAACTGCGAGGGATCATCTGGCAATGTTTGGCCTTCCACCATCTCCTGCTCAGAGTCATAGATATGCCCGTGTTCAATGTAAAGGTTGCCGATGCGGAGAGAGTCATCGCAATAAAAGAACCGTCGCTGAATATCGCTCGCAGAGGCGCCCTCAGATTTAAGAAAGGCCCCGAATGCATTTCGCACCAGTGGCCAATACAACTCCAAATCGTGGTTGCCCTTGAGCATCAGAAGCAAGCCACCATCTCTGACCCAAATCGACAGGGCCCGGAAAAATTCCCGGTGACCCAGGTAAATTTGCAGGAGTTTCCAGACGCACTTGTAGTCATCGGTCTGAAGGCCGAATGTCTTCTCTTTCTTTGAAATAACTGTGGACTTCTTCAGCTCGTCAGCAGATTTGGGCATACCTGCCCGAGTTAGCCATAAACTCCAATTGTCGAAATCCTTATCCAGCGTTGGAACATTGGAAATACGGATGAAATCAAATGTATCGCCATTCAAGATGAGAAGTTTGTTCTCGCTGGGTTGCATGGCGCTCAGCCAGCGCGCAAATGCCTGATCGGAGACAAAGTTTTCGGTGCCGAAAAAGCGCCTGGTGTCCGGTTCTCGCCCCCGCCCGAGATGAAGATCGCTCACTACCAGAATCTCAGCCGAAGGCTTTCCATCGGTGAGAAGTTTCAGCTTTTCCTTTTCCACGCGCAGAGCTTCAACTGGATCGAGAAGAGCCGGCAATGGATCTTGTTCAGCCATGGCAGAGCGTTAAAAAGCGGACCACTAATTTGCCCTTTGTCCGTACTCTTTGCATCGGAACAGCAACTTCAGGTAACTCACGTGCTGGGAAAAGAACTGTGAATCGGAAAATTCCTCGTAATACCGCTGGATTCTCCGAAACTGGCCGAGTTCTTTGCGAAACAGCAATCCTGCGACCATCATCTTCCAGCGCGCCCCATTGCCTGTAGCCGAGACCAGCGGTGTGAGATATTCCTCTTTGGCCATGCGGACAATATCCAGCGTGGGCGTAACATTGGGAGTGATGTCCACGCGCTCCAAAAGTTCAAAGCCGTGCTTTTGCGCCTTGCGCAGGTACTCGTCTTCCACGTTGCGGACCTGGTCGAACTTGGGCGTATTCTTTTTGCGAAACATGCCGCAAATCAAGAGATAGCCGCCTGGCGTAAGCAACCGGCGGGTCTGGGCCAAACCGGTGTCGGCGTCGAAGTAATTCTGGGACTCGCTCATCAGCACCAGATCGTAGCCCTCCGCGGACGAGAAATCTTCGTACTTCGACCGGCAGAATCGAAGGTCTTCGGGAGCATCGCGAAAAAACTTTTCGTGATTTCTATCGGGAGAAATTGAGGTAACTCTGTAGCCTTTCTGGTTCAGAGCACGGGCGTTGCAGCCCACGCCACAGCCCACATCCAGGATGGTATGCACTCCCAGGGGCACGGAATTGACCAGCAGCTTGGTATATCGAGCCTGGGCCTGCCGGATTACCCTGAAATCGAGCTTTACCGGCTCGCCATTTTCCCAGTAACCGTAATGCAGTGAACGAAGGCGCAACAGGTCCGTTGCCACCCAAAGTTGAAGATCGAACTCTTGAACTGTGATCTCTGTTGTAATGTCGGCGGCCACGCGGCTCCTCTCGATTCGCTATTGTCTACGGCCAAAAAACTTGGCAAACCAAAACTTAATAATCGTACCAAAAAAGAATTCAAGAAAACGCAAGCGCCCACCAAACGATCCAGGACCTTTGACTCTGAAGCTGAAAACCACTTTCAGAAAGTCAAATTTATAGAGATTGATGATCCCGGCGCCGACCGGCGTCGCTGTGGCTGATTCTTTTATTGAAATATGCCCTGGGAATATTCTCGTCCAAAGGGTCGAAGTGTCAAACCATATTCCGGCGGTGGGGTTATCAGTAAGGGTCTTAAAGCCACTGATGGTAAGCGGCCCCTGCGGCCCAGTCACAAAGAGCTGGTAGTTCAAGCGCTTGGCCAGATTGTTGCCGGTTGCCACAAATAACTGGAATTCCCCGCCCTGGATGGGCAAATCGCCTCCCATCGCCGGCCATCTAAGAATACCGGCAGGCACAGCAGCGTGCTCGGGTTCATTTAGAAATTTCGTCAGATTCTCTGCAGTTACCTTAAGAATTGTTTCAATGTAAGTACCTGCGAGCACAGCTTTGCTGTAGCCCGTGAGAATCTCCGTTTCCCCCATCCCGATATAACCCTTCATGATCTCGGAGAACGAGAGGCTTGCGTGACGGTCTGAATCGGCCATGCCAATATCACCTTTCTGAGTAGCTTCACCCGTTACACAGACATCAGATCTGCAATTCGCTCCGCCAGCGCTCCGATGGTGCGCGACGGATTAAATCCAACCGAGGTTGGCACAATCGAGCCATCGGCTATGTATAAGTTCTTGTAACCGAAGACCTCGCCTTTATGGTTCACCACGCCCTTCGAGGCGTCCGGGCCTATATGGCAGCCACCCAATGGATGAGCTGTGACCAGGGTCATGAAATCAACCCAGGCAAAAGGCGGAATCGGTTCACCACCGGTGGCCAGAACCATTTTCTTCTGAATTTCGTACTCGGTATTAGCGAGGGGCTTGGCATCCTCAGGATTCCAGTCGAGCTTGAGCACGCGGCGCCAGGGCCACCACCATCTGCGTCCCAAATAGAAACGCCCGTTGGCAGCATCCATGCCCACGGCAAACCAAAGGGCAGCGTTAGCAAATTCATCGTTGGGGCCGGAAAGCTTTTTCAATATATCGATGATCTCCCTGGGCAGGTGGGTTTTTTCTGCATCCAGTAGCCATCTCTTCAGCAGATTCCTTACCCAATTTGGAGAGCCGCCATCTTCAATAAAGAAACGCTGGCCATTCTGGCTTCCATCGAAAAAATCCAGGGCCGCGGTAATCGTGGGTCCGACGGTAGGATCCACGGGAGGATCGGGCTGGTTGAAAGAAGCGGAGATGAAATCTCCATTGGCGCTGAATCCATCGCCTAGCGTACGGCTGATGTTGGGCAGCGTTTTGTATTGATCGCGGCAGCGGAGCATAAGCTCATTGGTATTCAAGGTGCCGCCAGCCACAACTACGATGCGAGCAGTCTCGCTGCCGGGGATGCGCTCACCGTCTTTCAGTTGGTCGAAAGAAATGCGGTAGCCCTGCTCATAAGGTTCGATCCGGGTAACGAGGTGTAGGTGCCGGACTTCTGCTCCATGTTGTTCAGCCAGAGGAATATAGTTGAGATCAAGAGTATTCTTGGCCAGCACCTGGCAACCGAGATCACAGTTACCGCACTGGACGCACGTGCCCTGCGTCACACCCTGGTCGTTGATGTGCGGTACCGAATATTTGTCGTTCGTGGGATCCGGCCGGCTATAGCTGTAATTTGGATCAAAACTGATGGCCAGCGGAGGCCTGAAAAGACGGTTTCCATAACCCGCGGCGTCCGCAGCTTTCCGGAAAAACTTGAAATGAGGTGAAAGCTGGTTATCGGGAAGCGGATTGACCCGCAGCATCTTCCCTACGGTGTCGTAGTAAGGCTGGAGCGTTTTAAGATTAATCTCTGGCGGCCAGCCGGAATCAAAGACGGATGGAGGAGGTTCTTTTGAAATATTGGCATAGACCAGAGAGCCGCCGCCCACGCCGGCGCCTTGCGCCACCATCATTTTTTGCAGAAAACGGAAGTCCAGCCATCCATTCAACCGTTGCGGCTGGTTGACGTCGTAAATCCAGGGACTATCAAAATCACGTGGAAACTCACTAGGTTTCCATCGGCGGCCGCGCTCCAGGACCAGCACTTTCTGGTTCTTCTGGGCAAGTCTGCAAGCCGTAATAGCTCCGCCGAAGCCGCTACCGATCACGATTACGTCGAACGAATAACCCATTCCTGCCCTCCCGCATTCGCGCTCCGCCGGACACCCTGCACTTGACCTGTGTTGGTCGCTCAACAAGCTCTACCGGAAGCCTGCTCTTTTCCTATCAGATGGTGGGGAATGATTTAGGCCCTTCATCACAAACCCACCCGTTGCTTTTGTCAAGGACAATATTCTTCTAGAACGTAATCCGTTTCCCTTTCCCTGCTTTAATTTTGGTAAAAGACTTTTAATTAACGGCAGTGGTATCAAAACGGGAATGGTGGTCTTGAGAAATTGCTCCTGAATCTGATCTGATTGAAATCAATCGCATCAATGTTTCACAGATCCGGCGCTGTGGGAACGTGATAGTCATGAAATCGTTTGTTGAGAATGAAGTTTCCAGAGAGGCATGGGCTGTCCAGCGCCATCAGTCCTGACTTTCTTGCAATTGCGCTTGCGGATCTGGACGCGTCCATCTTCTAAGGCCCGGGCTGCCTTTTCGACGCCCAGAGCAGATGATGATCCGGGAGGATGGGGCCGGTCATGATTGCTTCGACTCTTTTATGTCCTGCTTAGCTTGTTCGGTGGCTTTCTTGATTTCCGTTTTCGGATCGACATCCGGTTTGAGTTGATGAATCGCCTTTCCTAGCTCTTTCAGCGAGCCATCCGCCATTTTGCGCTTCAAGTCGGTAAACGAGACATTCAAGTTATTCGCTGCCCGAACTGTAGCAACAAATTCTTTTAGGCTGCCAAATCCTTTGGATGCCGCATAGGGATCTGTACCCTCAGGAAGCAGCGGCTTGAGCTTGTCTGCCAGCTTCTCATTGAAGGCAAGCTCGGCGTTGGGGTTTGTGGCTGTCTTCTCATTCCAGTTAGGTGACCCGCCTCCGGCAGCGCCAATTCCAGGATTGTTGCGCCCGCTCACAGTATCGCGGCGGGAGGTATTTCGTTGACCAACGGCGGATATGCCGGCAAGAGAGATAGCTAAGACAGTAACTAAGATCTTGCTGAGGTTCATTTCGCACTCCTCCATTCTGTTATTGAGTGACTTGGAGTAGAACGCCCATCGGCACAAAATATGCATGGATAATCTATCTTGTTCCCCAGGCATTCCAAAAAGTTTTGGTTTGGGCCAAGGCGGCCACGAGGGCCGCCCTCTAATTGGCAGATTACTTGGACTCTTTTATATCTTGCTTGGCTTGTTCGCTGGCCTTCTTGGTTTCTGCTTTTGGATCGGCATCGGGCTTGAGTTCATGAATTGCCTTCTGCAGCTCCTTAGACGAGCCGTCCGCCATTTTGTGCTTGAGATCGCCAAAAGGGACTTTCAGATTATTTGAGGCATGGACTGTAGTCACAAAATCTTTCAGCTCCGCAAATCCCTTGGAGAGATAGTGTGGATCGGAGCCTTCTGGCAGCAGAGTCTTCAACTTGGCGGTGAGCTTGTCGTTGATTCGCAACTCAGTATCATTGGTTCTGGTTGTTCCTTCGGGAGCCGACGAGGGGATGCCAACAGATCCGACTCCGGGTGTCGTCATGGTACCCTGGCCTCCGCCTCCCCCGCCTCGACTACCGCGTTGTGCTTGCATGATGGCTGCGGCAAACAAAATTCCCACAACCAGGACTAAGATCTTCTTGGTATTCATTTTTGCTTGACCTCCACTATATTGCGTTCTTTCAGAAAACATCGCCGGACTAAAGTCATATCCACCGGCTCGCTGCGACTCTCTTATCGGATGAACCAAATTGGATGGAACCAGGATGGCTGGCCGATAGATCTGGCTTAGGAAGCCTTCGATTCTTTTATGTCCTGCTTGGCTTGCTCATGGGCTTTTTTCACTTCCGACTTGGCGTCCACGTCTGGCTTAAGCTGATGAATGGCTTTCTGTAGTTCTTTGGAAGAACCATCGGCCATCTTGTTCTTGAGCTCACTAAAAGGGATGCCTAGATTGTTGGCCGCCCTGACCGTGGCCACGAATTCCTTAAGCTCGCTGAAACCACGGGACGCCACATTGGGGGCGGTTCCTTCGGGGAGTAGCGGCTTCAATCTGCCCGCCAGCTTCTCGCTGACTTTAAGCTCGGCGTTGGGATCTACGGGTTTCTTCTGCTCATCCCAGGTAGGGGTCCCTACTTGAGCATTGCCGATAGGACTGCGAGTCGCCATGCCGCCCTGGACTTCCGCTCCCGTGCCTCGGTTGCCTTGGGCGGACGCGAACACAGCGAACCCCATGATCATTGTCGAAATCAGAATCAGCGTCTTTGCAGTCTTCACTCCTTGCCCTCCATTTTAGGTTTTGGGAAGACGATCGCATTGAGATTAGCCGCTAAAAGGGCGAAAAACCATAGTTGCGGCGAATCTTTTCTTCTAGTGTACTCTCCTGGCTTTTGTTGCCATAGACGAAAATATCTTTGCCGTTTTATCGCCCCCTGCTCGAACCATGCTTCGCCTAACATTTCTTGATCTCGCGAGGCGAGGCTTACAATGCACATGCCATGAAAAGCGCAACCTTAAGACTTAGTTTGGTGATCATTGCTCTCAGCGCGTGTGCCCCGCAATTGCTGCCTTCATCGCGCCAAGCCAAAGACGACAAAAGCCAGCAACAATCCGGAGCCATCGTTATTCAAGCTGGAACGGTTCTGGATGGCAAAGGCCACGCTTTGCAGGATGTTCGTATCGTGGTGGAGAACGGCAAGATCCTGCGGCTAGACCATGACCAACATGCTGGCGCCGCAACCTATGACCTGCGGCGGCTGACAGTGCTGCCAGGGTGGATCGACGTGCACGACCACATCACCTGGCATTTTGGACCGAACGGACGCGCTGAGGATAAAGACGAGACCCCCGCACAGGCAGCATTGGCGGCTGCCGGAAACGCCTGGACCACATTGACGGCGGGCTTTACCACCATCCAGAGCGTCGGCTCGCCCGAGGACAAGGAGTTGCGCGAGGCCATTGCGCAAGGCTGGCTTCCTGGCCCGCGCATTCTCACGGCGTTGCGTCCTATCGAAGACCCCAAGCTCACCCCTGACCAGATTCGTGAACACATTCGCCAGCTCAAGATTGACGGCGCAGACGTGGTAAAGATCTTTGCCTCCCGCAGCATTCGCCAGGGAGGTGGACAGACCTTAACAGATGAGCAACTCAAGGCGGCCTGTGACGAAGCGAAAGCCCAAGGACTTCGAAGCGTCGTCCACGCCTACCGCACCGCCATCCGCGCTGCCAGCGTGGCTGGATGCAGCCAGGTTGAACATGGCACCTACGCCACCGACGATGATCTCCGCACGATGGCCGAGCACAATACCTTCTTTGATCCCCAAGTGGGGCTGGTGATCCACAACTACCTCGACAACAAGGCGAAATTCCTGGGCTTTGGCACGTATACCGAAGAAGGATTTGCCAAGATGCAGGAGGTCTTGCCCCTCATCCAAGAGATGTTCAAGCACGCGCTGGCCACCAAGGGCCTGAAAATCGTCTTCGGTACCGATGCCGTTGCTGGCGCACATGGACGCAACGCCGAAGAATTCATCTATCGCGTACAAGCCGGCCAGGATCCGATGGATGCCATGGTGGCCGCCAATTCACGCGCCGCTGAATCACTCAATCTTCAAAATGAAATTGGCTCCATTGCTCCCGGCATGAACGCAGATATCATTGCGCTGGATGGCGACCCGCGAAAAGACATCACCGCCGTCCGCCGCGTAGTGTTTGTGATGAAAGGTGGCAAGGTTTATAAGAACGTAATTTCTGCCCGCTGAGTTTTGACCGGTTAGGAATACGTCTTCTGGTATATCAACTCAAGGAAGACGGCGATCTTTGAATGCAGAAGATGTAGTCCCCGCCAGGGGACGAACGAGAGTAGCCGCAGAAGCAAAAAGGCCGCAAGCCCAGAAACCAAAACTCATTCCAGTTCCACCCGTGCGCAAAGAGCAACAGCGGTGAACCATTGTCTCAGCGTCAGATGCGAGTCATGGAAGATCGTGCCGGATGTGGATGTAAATTGTTGGTGCATGATTTTTCTAAACACTGATAGAGATTTCCGCGTACTCAGTCTTAATTAAGTGCTGGGTACGGAGAGAACAGGCATCATTTCCTTGTGCCGCAACCTCGCATCGCACATAAAATAGTGAGAGAGTTTCTAGAGAAGGGTAAGGCTTTAGGCCTCGATGGCAGAGAGGGAAACTAGAAAGTGTACCAGTGACAACGACGATGAAGCCTAGAAATCAGCGAGTTCGAAAACAGAAGCCTCTTGAAGCTTGTCTAACTTCCAACCAAAAGCGGGCTGCAACGGAAACCATCAAAGACTTTGAGATACTGTCTATCCGGGGCGACGCTCTTAAGGCGTTTGTAAATGCCATCCTGAATCCGCCGGAGCCTAATCACGCACTTCGAGCCGCCGCTCACCGATTTAGAGCGCTTCGAGCTTCAGTTGAGGATGTGACGCAGGGCGGGAGGGTTTCCGGGAAGTAAAGATGAGATTTCCTGAAAATAGAGGCGGCTTCGCCTTTAAATTGGAGCTTCCATTTTGCTGGTTTGGCCTTGCGTTGTCCGTCCGGTATTTTGATTCCCAGCATATATCCTCGCCACCCCCAGCCAAAAAAGTGAGCGTCGAAGCTGGTCTGGGCCCCGCCGGTCTCAAAGGGCAACTCGTCAAACATCCTCTTTTCCGGGGCATGGGAGTTGAATTGGAAGTCGCGGCTCACATGGCTTAAAGGCTCGCGCAGCATGGCCATGAACCGGGTACCGGTCCTCAGAAATTCCCTTTCCACGTCCCCGGCGGAGTGGTGGCTCTTGTCGTCGTAGGGAAAACCGACGAGCAGCAGGGCGTCGCCCGGCTGATGCGGACCGAAGAGTTGCAGGGCCTGGTGCAGGGCATCGAACATGGCCACTCGCTTGCCCAGAGAATTTGCTTCCTCGCGGACGGCGCTGATTGCCGTCGCCCGCTCGTCTGGATTGGGAAGAAATCCCTTAGTGAACACTACCCGGTCGGCAAAAACACCATAAGCCACCGGCTGGCCGTCAGGCGCTTGTCTGGCCATGCGGGTGACCGTATCCACGGCCTCGGCGATGTGGGAGTTGCCCATTCCGTCGGCCTCTACCAGGACCAGAAGACGGCTGGTGTACTTTTGTTCAGAACTGACAATCTCCAGAGGAGTCTTGTCCATTCGGGCCTCCAGATCCTGGGCTTTCAGCGTAAGAATGTCGATGCTTAGTTTTGGATTGAAGGCGTTCACGACCACGTAGGTCATGCAGTCCTGTGCGGCTGCCAACGTCGAAAGAAAAAGGACGCAGATCAGAAGGGCTTGACGCATATTGCGAAACCTTAAAGCGATAGGAATAGGGTAGCCATTGGAGACCGACCGCAGCGCCACTAAACCTCAAGCGCTTTTGCCCAACATCATACGCGGTTTTAAACCCCGTTCACCGGCAGGAAGGCTAGGGCTTCACCCAAACAGTTACTCAGCGAAACTAAAGATGCTGGCGTCGATTTCAAGGATGGCCGCGAAATCCATCTGTACAGCGTGAAATTATACGGCGCGAATTGGGAAATGACTTCAGAATTTTCACAAGGTCCCATGCCTGTCAATTTCAAATCGCTTATGATTTCTGCGTGCATATAAACAACAGTCAACGTCCGCTTTGTCTGGTTACCGGCGCTAACACCGGGATCGGCTTCGAAATCGCAAGAGGGCTTGCTCAAGCCGGCGCCCAAGTCGTTCTGGCGTGCCGTAATCAGGCCAAAGGAGAGGCCGCCCGGAGTGCCATAGACAGCGAATTCAAGGATTCTGCCCCGGAGCTGCTAATCATCGACATGGCAAGCCAACGCTCCATCCGTGATGCAGTCGAGCAGTTTGCCCAGAGGCACTCTCGTCTGGACGTCTTAGTAAACAACGCGGGAACCGTCGTGCCTTCCCGCCAGGAAAGTCCTGACGGCATCGAACTGACCTTTGCCACCAATGTTCTCGGCTACCACTTGCTCACCAAACTGCTGCTCGATTCGCTACGACGAGCGCCGGCTGGGCGGGTGGTAAACGTGGCCTCTGCAATGGCCGTTGGCCTCGATCTTGATGATGTGGAGTTCAAGCGGCGGCCCTACACCCCGGCCGCAGCTTATGCCCAAAGCAAGCAGGCCAACCGAATGTTGACTTGGGCCTTGGCCAAGCGCCTGGAGGGCAGCAGCGTGACCGCCAATGCCATGACTCCGGGCGCGGTGGACACGCCTCTTCTTCATGCCCTGGCCCCTAAGTATCCAGGCCGCTCCACGACCAAGGGCGCAGATACAGCCATCTGGCTGGCCATCAGCGATGAGGTCGCAGGCGTAAACGGACGCTACTGGGCCGACCGCACCGAACAACCCTGCGAATTCGAAGGCGATGACGACGAGGAGCCCCTCTGGCAACTATGCGAACGGATGACCGCTGGAAGTTAGGTGCTGAATGCTGACTGCCCCACTTAACCCTAAAGTAACTACCTTGAGTGTATTGTCTTAAAACAACATGCGACGAAATGCGGTACTCTATTTAGAGGCTTTCTGCGCTCTGCCGCCACCCTGGTGGCAGACTTGAAGAGTTATGTTCGGTCGTAAAGAGAAAATTTCGCCATCAAAACTAACGGTTGTTCAGTATGCGACATTAGTCGTCTTTCTTGTTCTTGCTTACGGATTGTGGAGTTTGCAAATCCGCAAGTCGGACGAATACGAAACGCGTGCCGAGCAGAACCGCGTGCGGCGCGTGCCTATTCTCGCGCCCCGAGGCAAGATCCTGGACCGCGAAGGCCGCATCATCGTCGATAACTATCCTTCGTTTTCCGCCCTGCTGCTGCGCGATCAGCCCCGCGACTTGATGGCCGACGCCGAAAAAATCTCCGAAGGGCTGCACATTCCCGCCGACGAAATCCGGGAGAAGGTGCGCCGCTACCAGCTTGCTCATCGGCTGGCTTATGAGCCTATCATCATCAAAGACGACATCACGCCCGACGAGCGCGCCTTTATTGAGTCGCACAAAGATGAGTTTCCCGAACTGGAGACCATCATGGTGCATCGGCGGCTGTATCCGAAGAACGGGTTCATGGCGCACCTGATCGGCTATGTGGGCGAGGTGAGTGAAGACATGCTGAATTCGCCCAAGTACGACCTGTATGAGCGGGGCGATATCGTTGGCCAGTCCGGGGTGGAGCAGTACTACAACGAAATTCTGATGGGCAAGAACGGCTCCCGGCGGGTGCTGGTGGATAGCAAGGGCCGGGAAAAAGGCAAGCTGAGCGAGGACCCGGCGGTAGTCGGCAAGCCGCTGAAGCTGACGGTGGACCTGGACATCCAGATCGCGGCGGAGCAGGCCCTGGAAGGCAAGAACGGAGCGATCGTGGCGATGGATCCGCGGACCGGAGAGATCCTGGCGATGGTGAGCCGTCCGACGTTTAATCCGAACGATTTTGCCATCCGCATCTCCCGCGAGGAGTGGAACCGGCTGATAACCGATCCTGCCCATCCGCTGCTGAACAAGGCGATCCAGGCGCAACTCGCGCCCGGCTCCGTGTTCAAGATCATTATGTCGGTCGCCGGTCTCCAGGAGGGAATTGCCCAGAACCTTAGGGTGAACTGTGGCGGAGCCGGTACTTTCTACGGCAATCTCTACCACTGTCATGGAACCCATGGTGCTACCGATCTCCACAACGGAATCTACAAGTCTTGCGATGTGTTTTTCTTCACCTTGGCCGAGCGCCTGGGCATCGGCAAGATTGCAAAATGGGCATCTGCCCTGGGTATGGGAAAGAAGACTGGAATTGACCTGCCCAGCGAAGTCAGCGGAGTGATGCCTTCCGAAGAATGGAAAGTCAAGACCTTCCGCCAGAAATGGTA
>DASZEU010000197.1:0-15439 GCA_035940535.1 Candidatus Angelobacter sp. | reverse complement strand
GCGGGATGAGTTGCGGGTGCGCTTTGACCTGGAAGTACATGCGTGGGAGCGGGAAGGGAGATTGGGTGTGGGTTTGCGCTACAACAAGGATGTGTTGGATGGATGGCGGATGGAACAGATGGCTCGGCACTATGTGCGGGTGCTGGAGGGGATGATCAAAGATGGGGAGCAGGAGCTAGGTGCAGTTGAGATTTTGGGGAAGGAAGAGAGGCGGCAGGTAATCAAGGAGTGGAATGCGACGGAGGAGGAGTATCCAAGAGAGAAGTGCGTGCATGAGTTGTTCGAGGAGCAGGTGGAAAGGACTCCGCAGGCTGTGGCTGTGCTGTTTGAAAATCGCGAACTCACCTACACGGAGCTGAACCGGCGCGCCAACCAACTCGCTAATCATCTGCGGCGGTTGGGAGTCAAGCCCGATGAGCGGGTAGCGATCTGCGTGGAACGCAGCCTGGAAATGTTGGTGGCGTTGCTGGGAGTGATGAAGGCGGGAGGAGCCTATGTACCTCTGGAGCCTACATATCCGGAGGAGCGGCTGCGGTTCATGCTGGAGGATAGCAGGCCGGTAGTGTTGCTGACCCAGGTACATCTGCGGGGGCTGTTCCGCACGATGAAAGGCCCTATTCCAGTGCTGGATTTGACAGACGATGCTGCGTGGGCGAATGAGCCGGAGACAAACCCGAAGCGTCTGCCGGTCGGTCTCACCGATCAAAACTTGTCGTATGTCATATACACCTCGGGATCCACAGGGTTGCCCAAAGGAGTGATGGTGGAGCATGCGGGTGTTTCCAACTTACTTCTCTGGATGGCGGAGGAGTTTGAGGTTAATGAGAAAGATTCGGTATTGCAAAAGAACGCATTCAATTTTGACGCGTCGGTGTGGGAGATATTCTTGCCGCTCATTGTCGGCGGGAGATTGGTTATCGTCCGTCCCGATGGGCACCGTGACCCCACCCACTTGGTTAACTTGATCGTTGGTCAAGGCGTAACGATCGTTCATTTCATTCCTTCGCTGCTTCCCTTCTTTTTGGACGCAGAGCAATCGGCGAGCATTACTTCCCTGAGGCACGCTTTTTGCGGAGGCGAGGCATTGCCGGTGCCATTGCTGCACGCATTCCTGGACCGCTTTCACCTGCAAATGCAGCAAAAGGTCAAACTAAACAATTTTTACGGGCCAACTGAGACCTCCATTGGTTCGTTAAATTGGCCGTGCTCTCGTACCAATTTGGCAAATGCCCCTATTGGACAACCGATTGCAAACACGCAAGTTTATATTCTGGATGCACACGGTGAACTTGCCCCGAAGGGAGTTATCGGGGAGTTATATATCGGCGGGGCGGGAGTGGCGCGCGGGTATCTGAATCGTCCGGAGTTGACAGCGGAGCGGTTTGTGGTGGACCCGTTTGCGGAGAAGGCGGGAGCGCGGATGTATAAGACTGGGGATATGGGGAGACGGTTGCAGGATGGGAACATTGAATTTGTGGGGCGGAATGATTTTCAAGTGAAGATTCGGGGATATCGAATCGAGCTGGGGGAGATCGAGGCGCGGCTGGCCAATCATGGAGCCATCCGGGAAGCAGTGGTGGTAACGCGCGAAGATGTCCCGGGAGAAAAGCGTTTAATCGCCTATTACACCATCGCTGCTGGTAATGAACAGGATATTGGAGCGGAGGAGTTGCATTCGCATCTGGCAGCCAGATTGCCGGAGTACATGGTGCCGGCAGCGTATGTACGGCTCGAAAAGATGCCGCTCACGTCAAGCGGAAAACTGGACCGCAAGGCCTTGCCGGTACCGGAAGGAGACGCCTATGCAACACCTCGGTTCGAAGAGCCGCAGGGTGAGATCGAAACAATCCTGGCGGAGATTTGGGCGGATTTGCTTCATGTAGACCGGGTCGGGCGTCATGACAACTTCTTCGCACTCGGAGGGCACTCCCTCCTGGCGATAAAGCTAGTCAATCGCTTGCAGCGGCGGGCATTGCACATGGAGGTACGGGGGGTATTTACGACGCCAACGCTGGCGGGACTAGCTGCGTCCGTGGATTTTCAGGAAAAGCGCGTCGAAATTCCGGCCAACCGGATACCACCGGAGTGTGAAGCGATCACGCCGGAGATGCTGCCACTGGTGAAACTGACCCAGGAAGAGATTGAGGGGATCGTGAGAGGAGTGCCGGGGGGAGCGGGCAACGTGCAGGATATTTATCCGCTGGCGCCGCTACAGGAGGGGATCCTTTTTCACTATTTGATGGGAGGAGAAGGCGATCCTTATTTGTTGGGCCGTGTGTGGACCTTCGACACCCGGGCCCGGCTGGAAAGATATTTGAAAACCATTCAGGCGGTCATTGATCGTCACGACATTCTGCGCACGGGAGTGGTGTGGGAAGGACTGAAGGAGCCGGTGCAAGTGGTGTGGAGAAAGGCGGTGTTGCAGGTAGAAGAAGTGGAGTTGGATCCCGAGGCGGAAGATGCGGCCCGGCAGTTGCATACGCGTTTTGATCCGCGGCAGTACCGGATCGATGTGCGCCAGGCGCCATTGTTGCGGATATATGTTGCTCGGGATGTGGCGCAAGGACGCTGGGTGATGCTGGAGTTGGCGCATCACCTTACGGGCGATCACATCATGCGGGAGGTGATGAAGGATGAGATTCAGGCGCATTTGCTGGAGCAGGCCGACCGGTTGCCCGTTCCGCGACCGTTTCGCAACCTGGTAGCGGAAGCAAGACTGGGGGTGGGTGCGCAGGAGCACGAAGATTTCTTTCGGCGGATGCTGAGGGATGTGGAGGAGCCGACGGCGCCGTTCGGACTGTTGGACGTGCGGGGGGACGGAACCGGAATAAATGGAAGTCGACTGGAACTGGACGCGGTGCTTGCCCGGCGACTGCGAGAGCGTGCGCGGAAGCTGGGGGTAACCGCGGCGAGTCTATGCCATCTGGCGTGGGCGCAGGTGCTGTCCCGTGTATCGGGGCGAGAGGATGTGGTTTTCGGCACGGTGCTGTTTGGGCGCATGCAGGGGAGGGCGGGGGCCGACCGTGCGATGGGGCTGTTTATCAACACGCTTCCGATACGGATTCGGATCAGCCAAGAGGGAGTAGAAGCAAGTGTGCGGCAGACGCATGCGTTGTTGGCCGACCTGATGCGTCATGAACACGCATCCCTGGCGCTGGCGCAGCGATGCAGCGCGGTGGCTGCGCCCACGCCACTGTTTTCGGCACTATTTAATTACCGGCACATTGCGCGTGCGGTTGAGGTTCCCTCGTCCGATGCGGTTGAAGCGTGGGAGGGTATCAAGATGCTGTATGTTGAAGAACGCACTAACTATCCCTTCGCGCTCTCAGTGGACGATTTAGGAGGAGGATTCATCCTGAAGGCGCAAACAGTGGCATCGATCGAGCCGATGCGGGTGTGCGAGTTCATGCGCAAGGCACTGGAAGGGCTTGTAGAAGCGCTGGAGAGGAGGCCGGACACTGCGGTACGCAGTCTGGACGTGCTGCCGGAAGCGGAACGGCATCTTGTGGTCCACGAGTGGAACGCAACGGGGAGGGATTATCCGAAGCCGAAATGTGTACATGAGTTGTTCGAGGAACAGGTGAAGAGGACGCCGGAAGCAGTGGCTGTGCTGTTTGAAAATCGCGAACTCACTTACACGGAGCTGAACCGGCGCGCCAACCAACTCGCTCATCATCTGTGGCGGTTAGGAGTCAAGCCCGAGGAGCGGGTGGCGATTTGTGTGGAGCAGGGCCTGGAGATGATCGTTGGGCTGCTGGGGGTGCTGAAAGCCGGTGGAGTGTATGTGCCGCTGGATCCGGACTATCCGGAGGAACGGTTGAGGTACATGTTGGAGGACAGCGATCCGGCGCTAGTGCTGACGCAAGGGCATCTGCGGGGGCTGTTGGGGGTTAACGGAGAGAGAGCAGGGAGACGGGTGGTGGATCTGGGTGCGGGGGAAGGAGAGTGGAGCGGGCAGGCCGAGACAAATCTGGAGAGAGCCGGGACCGGGCTAAGGGGCGAGCATCTGGCCTATGTCATCTACACATCGGGTTCCACCGGTCAGCCCAAGGGCGTCATGATAAGTCAGCAGAATCTTGTGAGTGCAACCTTCGCCAGGAAGTTAGCTTACGGTCAGTTGGGTCGTTTCTTGCTGCTCTCTTCAATCTCATTTGATAGTTCGGTGGCAGGTGTCTTTGGAAGTCTTCTTCATGGGGGTACGCTAATCATCGCCACCCGCGATGTAGTTCGCGATCCATCGCGTCTCAACCAGGAGGTTCAGCGCCTCGGAGTGGAAAGCCTGCTATGTGTCCCATCCTTATATAGGCACTTTTTGGAATATCCCGTTCGCTGCGAACAAAAGGAGCTTTCCCGAGTCATCGTTGCCGGTGAGGTTTGTCCGCCGGACTTAGTGGCAAAGTCAGCCCAGCAAGAACCTCAAGTTGAGTTATTCAACGAGTACGGTCCAACCGAGGGTACGGTGTGGGCCACCATGCATCGCTGTGTCCACGCTCTGCCCAGGCCATCAGTGCCGATTGGACGGCCGATTGCGAACACGCGGATCTACATATTGGATAAGCATGGAGAACCGGCGCCGGTGGGAGTAATTGGGGAACTGTACGTCGGAGGATCAGGCGTTGCGCGGGGGTATCTGAACCAGCCAGAGTTGACGGCACAACGTTTTGCAGTGAACCCGTTCACGGAAGAAGCGGGAGCGCGCATGTATAAAACGGGGGATCTAGGGAGGTGGTTGCAGGATGGGAACATTGAATTTGTGGGGCGGAATGATTTTCAAGTGAAGATTCGAGGATATCGGATCGAGTTGGGGGAGATCGAAGCGGTGCTGAGGGAGCAGGAGGGGGTGAAGGAGGCGGTGGTAGTAGTGCGGGGCGAAGAAGGAGGAGAGAAGCGGCTGGTGGGATATTACACGTGTGCAGAGAAGGTTTCCGATCCAAAGCAGAATCAATCGGAGCAAGATAATGCCAGAGCAAAAATGCTCCGTAAAATTCTCGCCACTAAGTTGCCGGAGTACATGGTGCCGGCATTATATATCCGGCTGAATGCACTGCCGTTGACACCCAACGGCAAGTTAGATAGACGCGCACTGCCGGCACCTGAGTCCGATCGACGGAGCTATGGTAAGCCGCGCTCCCAGGAAGAAGATGTCCTTTGTCACATATTTGCTGAACTGCTGCGTCTGGAGAAGGTTGGCAGAGACGAGGACTTTTTTGCTTTGGGTGGGCATTCTCTGCTGGCCGTACAATTAATGAGCCGTGTGCATACGCTCCTGGGGATAAAAATACCTATTCGCGCCTTCTTCGAAGGCCCAACTGTCGCCCAACTGTGCGCGCTTATACGCCAGGATAATCCCCAATCTGGGGTCTTTAATCGCGTGGTTGCTTTGCGCCCAGGCGGTAGATTGCCTCCATTATTTTGTCTGCCACCAGCCGGTGGTTTAGGATGGTTTGGTGGCTTGCTTGACGCACTACATCATGAGCGGCCTCTATACACTCTTCAAGATGCCCGGGTCGCCCAAGATCTTCCTTTACCCATAAATGTCGATTCAATGGCCGAAGAGTATCTGACGCTGATACAAAAAATCCAGCCGAATGGAGCATATTATCTGATTGGCAAATCATTTGGTGGACTTCTTGCCCATGCTATTGCTTGCCTGCTTCAAGCGCGTGGACAAAGGGTAGCATTGGTGGCGATTCTGGATGCATATCCTTCACAATCTCAGCTATCCCCCGATCTTTTTCATGAGCAATCTAGTCAGGATATTAAGAAGCAACCAATTGACATGAGAACGAATCTGCAAGAGGTTCTTGGTGATTATCCCGATGAGGTCGAGCGTATCTTACGTCTTGCAGAACGCTGCTCATCTCTGGGATCAGCTTATCGGCCAAACCGTTTTTATGGAGACATTTTGCTCTTTCGCGCTTTCAGTCGCCTTAGTGATATTAATGTGAAGAGTGACCGATGGCAGCCTTATGTCTCCGGCACTATTCATGTACATGACATTGCTTGCAATCATCAGGAAATGGCAGTAAGACCACACATTACTGCAGTTGGGAATCTGGTTGAAGAATATTTATCGACCTATATAGAGATATGATTTGTTATCAATTAAAGATCAGGAATGAAGAGTGGAAGCTATGATTTAATTTGCTTCAAATTATATCTGGTTTATTTAATATGATTTCGGCCTTAACTCAATCGTATATTGGAAATATTTAAATTGGTCTTTCACGCTTACAACAGGAGAATTCTATGAATGAACTGGTTAAAAAACTTTCACAAGGAGATCATCCAATCGAAGTTAGACTGCAACCTGAGCGGAGTGCAAAAGCGTTGAAGGAATGCATTGATCGCGGCTATGTTCTCATAAGATTCACTGATACTAAGGGTGGGACTGAATTGGGAGTGCGCTTGCTTAAGGACGCCTGTAACCTGGATGCGGATTTTGCGCAAGGTACCGGACGCATCACCCTAAAAGGAACCCTGACTCTCGACTATGTAAAACTGCAATGCGCGGCTGAGATTGACTTGGCGTCACTTACGGGCCAAGGGCATCTTACTCCTGCATAACATGGCTCCATTTAGAATAACTACTTTCATCGTCCAATATTGAAACCAGAAGCGGAGGAAGATTCCAAGGTTTGACTGCCAATAACGGGCTTGGCGGCTTCATCGATGGGCATTCGTGCTCCTTTGTCAGCAACGGTGTAGAGTGGCTGCCCTGCATCCGGCTGCGTAGAATCGCAGCAACGTGATGGGCGCCCTGTCAACAACAATCACTCATTGCGGTTCATTGTTGGGTGTTATTTTCCGCAATTGGAGCTGGTTCCGTTTTGGGACTAACCGCACACTTGCATTAAATACGCAAAATGCCTAATAATATACAGTTCACTCTGATACCAACTATCGACGCCAGACCGCGATTGCTGCGGCGATCATGGTTACGACTGTGGTGACGTAAAGCGTCTGAGTCTTTTGGTGAAGATCGGCTCTCTGACTCTCGTTCTTGACCATATCGATGATCAGCTCAAACATGGAGGAAAGCTCATCGTGCTCGAGAGTGGGTGTGGGTGGGCGGTGGCCGTTCGGGGACTTTGGCAGCCGGCGTGCATAACGGGCATGAATTGAGAAATAGTATTCCCCGCTTCCCGGCTCTGTCTTAATCGAGCGCCTGAAGAAGCATGGAAAGGCATCGAATACAGCCGCAACTTCTGCCGGATCAAGATGAAGCACCTTGGCAACTTGTGGAGCGGTTCTGCTGTCATGGTTTGAGTCCAGAGATAGATTTGTAATCAAGGCAACAAGAGTGTCGAAGTTCTCCGTAAACTTTTGACGATCTGACATCTGTCCCTCCCAAGCTTCTATAAGCGGATTTACCAACCCTGATTTTTGGAATCAAATGTGCCCAAAGCAATTGCTGGAATGCGCCATGCATAATTGCTCGCAATTTCACTCGAATGATTCTAATTCATTTTCTAACGACTGTACTCAACGGAAATCTTTGCTTCGTGAAAGGTGATCAGCGTGACGTGGACGCAATGATTGGCAAGCAATGAAGTCAGACAGCCGCCAATTCTTGTGTTAGCTCTTCAAAGGAGAGACATCAGAAGAATATAATGGTTAACGGCGTCGCTTTTTCAGAAGCTCGCAAGGAAGTTCCGCGCTATGCGTTACTGCAAAATAACTCTGCTCTTTGCCTCCTTTGTGTCGGTCGTCGCATGGACATCCAATCCTGCGCGCGAAAGCCGACAGAGCGTGTCTCCGAAGATAGTCACCTCGCGAACGGACGGGCTGGCGGCATGGCAGCAGGTTTATTCCGTGCTCACCCATCCTCGCTGCATCAACTGCCACACGGCGACCAACTATCCGCAGCAGGGCGATGACCGGCATCGGCACTTCGCCAACGTCGTGCGCGGGCCAGAGGGCAAAGGCGTTCCAGCGCTGCAATGTATTACTTGCCACCAGGACGCCAACGCGGACAGCACCGGAGTTCCCGGTGGGCATGACTGGCATCTGGCGCCGTTGTCGATGAAGTGGCAGGACAAAAACGACAAGATCCTATCGAGCGCGGAAATCTGTAAGGCGATCACGGATCGATCGAAGAACAACCATTTGGACGGCGCTGCTCTATTGAAGCATCACACCGAGGAGCCCCTCGTACTCTGGGCATTCCAGCCCGGCCGCCGGATCGACGGCAGTATGAGGACCCTGCCGCCGCTCACACACGAGGAATTCGTCACGGCCACTCGGAAGTGGGTTGAAGCTGGAACGCCCTGCCCGCAAACTCGCTGATTGGAGGTATATCGTGGGAACCTACAACATCACCGTGAACGGCGTACCGAAGCAGGTCTCCGTAGATCCTGGCACTCCGCTGCTTTGGGTGCTGCGCGAAGAGTTGAAGATGACCGGCACCAAGTACGGGTGCGGTATCGGCGCCTGCGGCGCCTGCACTGTGCATCTTGGCGGAGTGGCTACGCGCTCGTGTGTGGTGCCCATTTCTCTCGTCGGCAGCCGCCCGGTCGTCACCATCGAAGCCATGGCCGGCGATCCGGTGGGCCGCGCCGTGCAGGACGAATGGGTCTCAATAGACGTCGTGCAATGCGGGTACTGCCAGAGCGGGCAGATCATGAGCGCGGTTGCCTTACTGAAGAGCGTTCCCAAGCCGACCGACACGGACATTGAGGAATCAATGGGCGGAAATCTTTGCCGCTGCGCCACCTATGTGCGCATTCGCGAGGCCATAAAAAGTGCCTCTCAACATCTGAAGGCATAAATAAAGGAGGCAGAACCATGCGCGGGGCACACACAACTGCAAATCCTCTGAACCTGACTCGGCGAAGCTTTCTGCGCGTCTCCGCGACCGCCGCCGGTGGGCTGCTGGTTTCTCTGTATCTTGATCTTCCGTTGGCCGCGCAAGAAGGAGCCCAACCCAGAGCCAAGGCTTATCCGCCGGACGCCTTCGTCCAGATCAAGCCAGATGGCAAGATCTTGATCACGGTGAACCGGCTGGAGTTCGGCCAGGGTGTCTACACCTCGCTGCCCATGATTCTCGCCGACGAAATGGATGCCGACTGGTCGCAGGTCATTGCCGAACTCGCTCCGGCCGCAGATGTTTACAAGGATCCTCTGTTCGGCATTCAGATGGTCGGCGGCTCCGGCTCGATTGCGCATTCGTTCCAGCAGTACCGGGAATTGGGTGCGAAGACCCGCGCAATGCTGGTGGAGGCTGCGGCTGATCAATGGAAGATCGCGCCTGACCAGTGCCGTACGGAAGCCAGCATGGTTCATGGCCCGAGCAGACAATCGGCCAAGTACGCCGAACTTGCACAAGAGGCGGCCACGCGACCGGTACCCGCCACAGTCCGGCTTAAAGATCCATCTCAATTCCGCTTAGTGGGAAAGCCCGTCCGGCGGCTCGATAGCCGGCCCAAGTGTGACGGTTCCATCAAGTTTGGGCTGGACCTGGATCTTCCCGGTATGAAGACTGCCGTCGTCGCGCGTCCGCCGATTTTTGGAGGCCGCGTAAGAACCGTTGACGACCAAGCTGCGCGTAGCATCGAAGGTGTGCGCGAAGTATTCGAGATTCCCCTTGCCAAAGGCACGGGCGTGGCAATTGTCGCAGATAAGTTTTGGACGGCGAAGCAGGCGCACGACCGCCTGAAGATCGATTGGGACCTCTCTGCCGCAGAACCAGCCGACAGCGAGCAACTGTTCGCGAAGTATAAGGAACTGGCCCACGCTCCCGGCAACGTTGCCGTGAATCGCGGCGACCAGAAGGCCATGGACGCCATCGCCGCCTCAGATCGCATAGTTGCGGAATATGAATTTCCTTATCTGGCTCACGCCCCGATGGAACCCTTGAACACCACGATACGGTTCGATGGTGATCGAGCGGAAGTTTGGGCCGGCTCTCAGTTCCAGACCGTGGACCAGATGGCCATCGCGGAAGTCCTCGGCCTGAAGCCCGAGCAGGTGACATTTCATACCGAGATGGCGGGCGGAGGCTTTGGCAGGCGCGCCGTTACCGATTCCCACGTGCAGCGGGAGGCGGCGGCGATTGCAAAACGTCTTCGCGGTACGCCGGTCAAGCTTGTTTGGCCGCGGGAAGATGATGTCCAAGGCGGTTACTATCGCCCCATGTTTGTCCATCGAGTCGAGATTGGCGTTGGTCACGATGGCATGCCCACAGCTTGGCGGCACGTGGTTGTGGGTCAGTCGCTCGTCGCCGGGACTCCATTTGCCGCGATGCTGATTAAGAATGGTGTAGATCAAACCGCGGTTGAAGGCGCGGCGGATACCCCGTATTCGATACCGAACTTCCATGTTGCTGCGCATCATCCCCAGGTCAACGTCCCGGTGCTGTGGTGGCGCTCGGTTGGCCACACGCATAGCGGCTTTGTCATGGAAACGCTGGTTGATGAACTGGCAACGCGCGCCAAAATGGATCCCATTGCCTATCGCCTGAAACTGCTCTCTCCCGATGCCAAAAAGCTTCGCGCGTGCCTGGCCCTGCTGGAACAGAAGAGTGCTGCGTGGCGCAAGAGTGTTCCACGCAATCACGCCGTCGGAATCGCGTGTCATGAGAGCTTTGGAACCGGTGTGGCTTGCGCGGTGGAGGTTTCGATCGAGGACCAGCGCCCCAGGATTCATCGTGCCACCATTGCGGTCGATCCCGGAGTCGCAGTGAATCCGCTCACCATCGAGAGCCAGATGCAAGGGGGCCTCGGGTTCGGAGTCACGCAACTGATGGCCAAGGGAGCGATCACACTGAAGAACGGCCGCGTGGAGCAGCGAAACTTCGATGGTTATACCCCTCCTTATATAAAGGACGCGCCGGTTGCGGTAGATGTCCATATCGTGCCCAGCACCGAAAAGCCGTCGGGATGCGGTGAACCCCCGGTGCCGGTGATCGCGCCGGCAGTTGTCAATGCACTGGCGAAGCTCACCGGCAAACGCTACCGTAGTCTGCCCTTGGCTTCGCTGTAGTTGCCCTTTGTAAAAGGCCAAGAACGCTCTATTCCTTGCTGCCGCAGAGCCTGCCCTGAGGTGTAGCAGAAAGGGCTTGCGCGCCACTCCCGGTTTCGGAGCGGAGCAAATGAACAAAATGGCCACGCTTTTTCCCCTCTGGTACTCTCTATATATCCTTATGCGCCTTCGCCAGAGCTTGCTTTTCGTAATCATCGTGGTTGGAATTGTCTTCGCCCAAAACCTCAAACCTGTTGCCGGCCGTCTCGCCGAGCAAAACGCCCTGTTCGACGAGCAGTATGAGTCCGATCTCCGTAACTTTCCCGAGCGGGCCACCTCCTTCGGAGACTACCGCTACAATGACAAGCTTGGCGAGTATTCACTCGACGCTATCGCACGGCGTCATAAGACCGACGAGGCCTTCCTCAAGCGACTTGAGGCGATCCCGACGGCGGACTTCACTGACCAGGACCAGCTTTCCCATGACCTGCTGGTTCGCGTCCTGCGGCAGCGCACCGCCGACTTCGACCTCAAAGAATACGAGATGCCAATCAACCAGCAGAATGGCATTCATACTAACCTCGCAGATCTGCCGCTGTCGGCCCCCTTTGACTCCGTCAAGCATTACGAGGATTACATCGCCCGTCTCCACCAGATTCCCCGCGTTCTAAGCCAGACCACCGCAGTCCTTCGCGCCGGCATGAAGGATAGGCTCATGCCTGTCCGGTTCCTCTTGGAGAAGCTCCCCGTGCAGTGTCAGGGCATCATCGATGCCAACCCCTTCTTGCTCCCGACCAAGAAGTATCCGGTCAGCATCTCCTCTGAAGACCAGAAGCGCTTGACCCAGCAGATCACAGACGCCATCAATACCGACGTCGTCCCTGCCTACAAGACCTTCGCGGTTTTCCTGAGCAAGGAGTATGCGCCCCAGGGCCGTACCGGGCTTGCTATCACATCTCTGCCAGACGGCCAAAAGCGCTATCAGAACGACATTTATGGCCGGACCACGACACACATGACGCCGGACGAGATTCACCAACTCGGCCTTCGCGAGATCGAGCGCATTCAGGCTGAGATGATCGGTATCGCCAAGAAGCAGGGTTTCCCCGACCTCGCCTCCTTCCGAGCTTCGCTCAAGACCAATCCCAAATACATTCCGACTTCCGAGGACCAGATTCTGGATGATTTCCGCCGCTATATTGCCCAAATGGAACCTAAACTTCCAGAGCTCTTTACGCTTCTGCCCAAATCGCCGGTCACCGTTGAGGCCATACCCGCATTCCAAGCCGCCGCTGCAACCCACTACGTTACTGGCACTCCGGACGGCAAACGCCCCGGTCGCGTCGTCGTTGCAACTTCCCATTTCAGTGAACGCTCGCTGATCAACGACGAGGCGATCGCCTACCACGAAGGCGTCCCCGGACATCACATGCAGTTGTCCGTCCAGCAGCAGCTCACCGGCTTGCCCAAGTTCCGTCTGCATGGTCTTGGCTTCAATGCCTACATCGAAGGTTGGGCACTCTACGCAGAGCAACTCGGAAAAGAGGTTGGCTTCTACCAGGATCCCGTTTCCGACTACGGACGCCTTTCCTCCGAGCTCTTTCGCGCGGTACGTCTGGTCGTTGACACCGGAATCCATTCGAAAGAATGGACTCGTGATCAAGTCGTGGACTTTTTCCGCAAGTCTGGCGCGGTCGATGAGCCTACCATACAGTCGGAGACCGACCGCTACATCGCCTGGCCCGCGCAAGCCCTCAGTTACAAGCTAGGCCAGCTCAAGATCCGCGAGCTCCGCGAACGCGCCAAGAAAGAATTGGGCTCCAAGTTCGATATCCGGCGCTTCCACGACGAGATGCTCAACGGTGGAACATTGCCTCTCGACCTCCTCGAAGCCCGTACAAACAAATGGATCGCGCAGCAAAAAACGCAGTGACGAGGATTTGATAGGAATGCAACACTCCTCTACCATGAATCAATGCTGCGATGGCTCGTGATCGGCATTGGCGACATTACAAGTAAGCGCGTGATTCCTGCAATTCTTGAAGAGCCTGGAAGCTCTCTGTGCGGTATCGTCACTCGCGATCCACAAAAGGCTATCCGCTACGGAGCGCCTGCATTCGCCAATCTGGATGAGGCGCTGTCACGAGGCTCTTTCGATGTAGTCTACGTAGCATCACCTGTCTTCTTGCACGCCACACAAACCATTGCTGCGCTTCATGCTGGCAAGCACGTTCTCTGCGAGAAACCGATGGCTCTGAACTTTGCCGAGGCGCAGCGCATGGTGGCCGCCGCAGAGGCCAATAAGAGGCAGTTGGGAGTGGCTTACTATCGCCGCAACTATCCAAAGGTCCAGCGGACGGTGGAGCTGCTGCGGCAGGGTGCGATCGGCCAGCCGGTGTTTGCCTTTGCCAATTGTCATGCCTGGTTCACTGCCGCAGGCGGCGAACGGGAATGGTTGCTAGACCCGGCGAAGGCCGGAGGTGGGCCATTGTATGACATCGCCTCCCATCGCATTGATTTGCTGAATTACTTCTTCGGTGAGCCGGTGGATGCCCGCGCGCTCTTGTCGAATGCCGTTCATGAAATGGCGGTCGAAGACAGCGCGACCGTCTTGATCAATTACACAAGTAAGATTCATGCGGTTGTTGATGTGCGCTGGCATTCCAGGGCAGTGCGCGACGAGTTCCGGATTGTTGGCACCGATGGCGAAATTGACCTCTCGCCTCTGAATGGGCCCTCACTTGTCTTTCCAGGGGGAAGGGAAGAGCTTCCCGCCCATTCGAACCTGCATTATCCATGCGTGAAGAATTTTGCTGACGCAGCAATGAACGAACGACCTTTGCTGTCAAGTGGAATGACCGCGCTATGGACGGATTGGGTCACCGAAAAAGCTGTAGCTTCAGGAAAAGTACAAAATTAAGCCTTGTGTGTTATCCAGCTATTTAGAATTAACTGGAAACTCCTCTAAACTATTCACCATGCAAACCCATGATACAGTCGAGGCCATGGTGCAAGCCTATTCGCAAGCCGCTGTGGAGATGGCCCGGGAATTTAAGGCCGCCCTGGATTTCACCGAGAATTCAGTGATGGAAGTCGAAACGATCCTGGCGCAATTTGCCCAGGATCTCGCCAGCGGCAAACCGCCAGCCGATGAAATGGACGAAATGTGCAAGCTGTGGGGCTGTTACTTGGGTGAGGTTGTACGCCGCCGTTTTGGAGGCGACTGGGCAATTGAGACCTATCCAGGCAAAGAGTTTGCAACCCTTACGCTCAATGTCGGCGGCAACAAGTTGTTCCCCTCCATGAAAATTCATCGCCGCCTGACCGAAGGCGAGCGTGACAACGTATGGACATTCTACAAAATGGTCAAAGCCAAACTAGAATCCGCCCCCGGCGGCAAAGTACAGTAAAAAACAATGTTTTCCCGCAATCAACCCTCCAACTCCTCAGCAATAACATCTTCCTCAAACGACTTTACATCAGTACTTCTGTGAATCGCACCCGTGCGGCCCAGTCGCTTCTCGATCTCCTTGCGCAGTTTTCGGGCGCGCTTTTCGGAATTTGCCTCAGCAACCAGGGAGCGGCCATCGAGTTTCATGTCGCCTAGCACCGTGATTTCCCAGCTACTAAACTTGCGATTCCCTTTCTTGAGCCATTGAAACTCCACTTTTGATAATGCGCCTGCAGCATCATATTCGCCGTTGTGCAGCAATGCCTCTCTGGGCACGCCTGCGGCCAGCGGAGCAAGAGCGTCAAATGCCGCCTGGGCCGATTCAACATCAAAAGTCATCGTGTGAATTTCCAGCAGGTCGCCATCGGTGTTAATAAGCACGGGCGGGGCCAGCAGATGGTCGCGAATGCCCAGATAACATTCCCGAATGTCCTCCGCAAATTCCTGGAGGTCTTGTTGGGAGAGAGATTCTCGCTGGCCATTCTGTTCCTGCAGCGCTTTGCGAAGTGCGAGGATGAGGGGCTTTATAGCGGGAGGGATTCGAAACGGCGCGTGGAAGTTCATGGTGGTGATGCTGCCGACCGGACACATCTGAGCATAGAGAATCTCTCCCACAACCAAATCCCCGGTTGCCAGCCGTTCCCGAACTTCTAACTGGGTGTTGGTCAGAATGTCGTGCGTGAAGAACCCCTGGTTCGGCTGGACGGAAATTACTTCGTAGAACGAAATCGGTTCGGTCATGTGGGATTGCAAAAGCTGCCGTTCCATCTCAGTGAGCAGCGAAGACTGATCGAGCAGAAACCTTCTGGCGATGATGCCGCCCCGAACATTGTCACTTGTTCGTCCGTCAGGTGCATCCGGATCCCACAGAAACACAAAGAAAGGTATGAAAATAGTATTTTCAGGGTTTTTGGGGTCGGAAGGGCCGTCCATTTCTCCGAAATTGAAATCTTCCCATGCCTCTTCAAACTGCTCGCCAAAATGAGTGGCCGCAAACTGAAGTATCTTATTCCGGAGCTGTTCAGA
>DASZEU010000196.1:0-9338 GCA_035940535.1 Candidatus Angelobacter sp. | reverse complement strand
CCTTTGCGGCTTCTGTACACTGTGGGCTGAAATTATCTCAGGCCGCGAGGATTTTCAGTCGTCCCCCCGGAAGGGGGACTTGGCTTTATTTGCGTTTCTTTCCCGCCGTTGAAACGGCGGGCTATTTTCATGCGTCCGGCTGGCGCCGGACTGGTACCCATCCGTGGCCATCAGTTCCAATCAGCGTTCGTCAGCGTTGAGCTTTTGGCTGCGGCTTGCAGCGCTATGAATACCGGGTTAGGGGCTTAGAGTAGCTGTACGCAAGGAGTTGCACGGAACACAGGGGATATCAAAACCGTCACTTTCATGTCGCGCACCCAGGGTTCGCTTCTAAGGTCGCTGGATTTTTGGTCTTGCAATCCATAAGAAAATGCTAGGCTAAATTGTTATGGAGATTGAGGAGCTTTTAGATGAAGCAAGTAAATATTCGTGAAGCTAAAACACACTTGTCGAGGCTCTTGCAATACGTGGCAGAAGGCGAGGAGATCATTATTGCTAAATCAGGGGTTCCTGTGGCTCGACTGGTGGCGGCGGAGAAGCACAGGCACAAGCGCAGAAGTTTTCTGGGCATTGATCGCAAACGCTTAAAAGTTCCTCGGGATTTTAATGCCCCTCTCCCCGTCGATATACTCGCCGATTTTTGGGGTGGTGAGCGGCCGAAGATGACTAAGAGACCAATAACAAATAGGAAAAAGTGATCGAGTTAGAGGGTCGTCAATTGGTTGAGCATCGCATTGGGCGGCTGCTGAGTGCGTCGATGCGACAGCGCCCGAGTAATCGTTGTCATTGTCACGTTGCCGGGCGACCCAGCACTTCGATTCTTGGTTGCAATTTGTGTACACATAGTTGTACACTTAATTTAAGGAGAAAACTGCATGGCTGCACTCAAGGTCGGGGTTCGCGAGTTCCGCGAACGAATTGCCAGATTCTTAGAATCGGATACTCCTGTGGCCATCACTCGCCGTGGGGAAACTTTAGGTATCTATGTCCCAACACCAAGGAGACGCAAATCAGCCGAGCTTTCTGAACTCAAGGCAGCCGCAGACCGGCTAGCCGAGGCGCTCTCGGACGTTAATGAAGAAGAGCTAGTGACCGAGTTTAAACAGATGCGACGGCGGGGAAAGGTGTAGCCCGTTGAGATGATTGTTCTTGATGCGAATATCCTGATTCGTGCTGTGTTAGGGCGTCGTGTTCGGCAACTAATCGAGACCTATGCGGCCCGGGGAGTTCGCTTGGAACTGGCATCGCAGTGTGGACAACAAATCGCATCGAGATTTTTCTGAAATCACAGCAGAAGGCAAACGGATCTGAGCACGAATGAACCTTGGTGCATGGGCAAGAGCGTTTCCGGCAGGGACCTTCGCCATCCCGTGATGCGTTTTAGCCCGCGATCTCCACAGTACCGATCGAAAAGGAACAATTGACCCATCGGATGGCACTAACTATCCGGAATGGCAAATCGAATTCACTTGGCGTCAAACTTGCATGGCGCATGATACGGTAGTACAAATTACGCTTGACACTCTGTACATGCCCAGATCAACACCTTTTGAATTAACGCGTCCGATCCAGTGGAGCGATGTTTACAGCGAGGCCGAGCTTTACAAAGCGGCGCTTCGCGTTTATACGAAGCCTTTGTTTCACTGGCGTAAGGCCCTCTCCACTTCGGTTGATGGCAGGACACTCTACGATTTTGCCGGGCGTGGGCTGCGGAGCCTCGACACAATCCATCAGGCGCTGCAGCGCAGGGCGTTTACGTTCCGACCGGCGGTGGCTCTGCACTACAACTTCAATGGCAAGCATCGCACCATCTACCTTGCGCCCTGGGAAGAGCGCATTGTCGATCTGCTGCTCTATCGGGTTTTAAACCATAAGCTCGACCGATGGTTTTCCCCGAATTCTTATGCCTACCGCGAGGGCAACTTTGGCCTGGATCTTTGCCAGACCCGCATTGCTGCTGTATTGCGCGCGAGGCGACCGCTCTACGTCATCAAGCGAGATATTGCCGATTACTTCGCGACTGTCAACCATGATCTCCTGCTGAGCAAGCTGGCCGAGTTGGTGTATCCCGGTGACTACCTGTTCGGGCTATTAGAGCAACGCATACACTTCTTGTATGAGGAAAATGGTCTGACGCAGCCATCCACGCTGGGCATACCGTTCGGAACCGCGATTGCCTGCCTGTTCGCCAACATCTACCTCACTGACCTGGACCGCGAGACCGAGAGCATTGCTGGGGTAAGTTATTTTCGTTATGCCGATGACATCCTGCTGCTCGCACCAGAGCGAGAAGCCGCCAGGCAAGCAGCGCAAACTATGGAAGAGTCGCTCTCTGGCCTTCGATTGGGCCTGAAGGCCACTCGTGGAGCCGACCTTTTGCTTGCTTGTGGCTCCCCAGCGGATTCTGCCTTTACGCCGGCGGCCGAGTTTCGCCATCTGGGTTTACTGTTTCGCGCTGGCGGATCGATAGCACTGTCGCGCGACAAGCTGCGCAAGGTGCGGAACCTTTTCAGCTTTGCCTTCCGAAGGTCCCGCCGTCGCTGGAAGAAGGTCACAGACCCTGCTGACCGCGCTCAACTTCTGGTCACCATTGCCTCGGAAACGATTGATCAGGGCCTTAGAAATGTGGCCATTCTCGATTATTATCTCAAGCACGTGGATGATGAGAACCAGTTGCGGATTCTTGATCGCTGGCTGGCGGAAGAAATTTTGAATCTGGTCTTCGGCGGACATAAGAAAAGTCATTTTCGAAAGATCAGTTTCGGGCAACTGCGAGAGATGGGCCTGCCGTCGTTGCTGCATCGCCGCCGGCTGATCTTGAGAGGCCAGATTGAAAGCCCGTTTTTTATCTGGCAAAGACAAAAGGGGGCAAGAGCATTCAGGGGGACGGTTGCCAGGCTGCCGCACGCTAAGGCCGCAGCAGCTTTCTCTCTTATCCCAGAAGCAGCAGCCAGTAAAGGCCCGTGAGAGAGGGTGGCTGTCTGTATGTGGGGGTTATGGAAGAGATGGGCGCTAAAGCGCTATCTCGTTTTCACCAACCGTCCCCCTGAGTGCTCGAGAATTTGGTAAATGGGTAATTTGAAGGTGAATTTAGCAGCACCCGCGCGGGTTCGAAGGTGTAACAGCTAACTTTCTTTTTGCATCTTAAAATGTAGGAGCAATGGCATGGGATTTCTGGATTCTCTTTTAGGCAAAAACAAATGTCCCAACTGCGGTACCCCCGGAGCACAGATTAGTGGCTCCCAGGTGCGTTGCCTTAATCCATTGTGCACGTATTTTATGTTTGCGCAGGGCGGCAGCGAAGCTCCTCGTCCAGCAGCAAGCAGCCCGCAAAGCCCACAACAAAGCTCCGCGACGTCCTCGAAGCCGATCACAATCCAATATGTGAATTTTCAGGGGCAACAAAAGACCTTTACCGCCGACACGTCAACGCTCAAGCGCAGCCGTGAACATATCCTGGCCAAGGTTGCGCCCAAAGGACAGCAAATCGCCCTGGCCCGCAGACGGATCCAGAATCTTGATGAGGTGGAGCAGGCGCTTCCGCTTGGCCATCGCGGCGAGTCCGGCGAATCCTATCCCAACGGCCGTGAGCGGCAGGTCCTGGGTTATCACAAGAAATACAAAACAACCTCTCCGCTCTACGAGAAGATACGAGCCAAGTATCCGCACTGGTAAGCCGCGAGTGCTTTGGGGCCCGATTACGTCGGTACTCTGCTGCTAGCTTCTGGCTTCTAGCCAGAGATACCCACCCTTCACTGCATTGCCTTTGCCCGCCATTTATTAGTTGATCGAGCATCTTTTCGATGTGCGGATTTGGGTGTTACGCAGCTATTGACTGGATTGAAGGCCTTTCCTCATCTCGAATTGTTCCGCTATGTTGTTTGATTCTTGACAAATCGTTCCAGAATGTATATAAAGACAGCCATGGCGAGGCCCAAAGAGTTCGATACCGAGGTCGCTCTTAGTGAGGCGATGGATCTTTTTTGGTCCAAAGGCTATGAGGCCACCTCGATGAGCGATCTGGTGGAGCACCTTGGTCTTGCCCGGCAGAGTGTCTACGATACCTTTGGCGACAAGCATGACATCTACATGGCGGCGCTTCGGCGTTACTGCGAGCAGCGGCTGGCATGGATGGCGCCGCTCTTTCGCAGTGAACGCCCTGTGCGGGCCGTGCTGCGCGAGTACCTGGAGCAGGCCATTGAATGGGTCACGCAAAGTGCAGAGATGCGTGGTTGCATGTTGATCAACGCGGCGGTCGGCCTGTCATCCTACGACGAGGAGGCCCGGAAACTGGTGGCCGATACCTGGAAGACTGCGGGACGGGAGATGGTGGCCATGCTGCGCCGGGCACAGGAACGTGGAGAGATCGGAGCGCACCAGAATCCCCTGGCCCTGGCGCGATTTTTTGCGAGCGTCATGACCGGGATATTGGTCCTCTCTAAAGCTACGCGAGACAGACAAGCGCTTCAGGATGTGGCGGAGGTAGCACTCAAAATACTAGGGTGATTTTTTTTTGCCCTTATTATAGATCAATCGTTCTGGAATAGACAGCAGGGATCGAGTGCCCCCTGCTGTGAGATTTGATTTTGTTTTTCTCAGCTTTATCGGCGTTTGGCAGTGCAAATCAGCGGCAAAAGGTTTTGGTTGCGGCTGGGTGCTCTGCGAACGTGGGGGGCGTTATGATCGGCCTATTCGCTCTTGTCGTGGTGGCCGCATCCGCCGTTGCGGCCTTGGCAGAGGAGGTTCCACTGAAAAACTGCAAGCAACTGCCAATGGTGCAGGCCACCGTAGGTAAACAGCAATTTCAATTCCTGCTCGATACGGGCGCCACCAGCACATTGCTGAACCGCAACTCCTTTTCAAGTGTCGATTCGACTGAAATAACCATGAGTTCGTGGAACGGCGCGTTTTCGACCAAGGGACAGGAGATCCGGATGAGCGACTTCAGGATTGGAGACCATCAGCTAACAAACCTTAAATTGCTGGCAGTCGATCTGACTTCGCTGGAACGATCCTGCGGAAAACGTGTGGATGGCGTCTTGGGAGTCGATCTGATCTCTCAGCTTGGTCTTACCATCGATTTGAAAAATCGTGTCGCAACGGTTGCGGGAAGCGCACGGACCGAAGAAGCACAATTTGCCGAATTACATCGCCAGCAGGCAGCGTGTGAGCAGGCGTTCAATCGCTCTGACGATAAAGTCTTCGGAGAATGTCTCGATCCAGAAGTAGTCTTTCTGACGTTTGGCGGAGATTTTCATGGCCGTAATTCAGTTGTGAGGTATCTAAAAGAAAAATACTTCGGGCAGACTCCGGCAGTAGTGCTCGCTCTTAGGCCACGAAAATTGCACGCAATCGGCGACGTGATCTGGGAAGAATACGAGCTACACATCACGCTTCGGAACCAGACTATCAAGGCGCGGGGCACAGCGCTCTATCACAAGATTGGAGAGCGTTGGCTGATCTTGAACATGAATCATTCCGTGAGGGAGGCGGCTGTTAATTAACGTTCTGATACTCCGACAGGCGGAAACAGTCATTCTCGGTATATCATTGAAGGTACATAGGATTCTCACCATTTTGTTTCACCTGGCGTGGGCAGGGAAATCGTCGATTATGCGCGTACTTATCACGGGAATTACCGGGCAAGACGGCTCTTACATGGCTGATTTTCTTTTGGAAAAGGGCTATGAGGTTTATGGATTGGTGCGAAGGAGCAGCCTGGAAAAATATGATCGCATTGAATCCATCGTTGACCGGATCAAATTTGTTGAAGGCGATCTGACCGACCAAGGCTCGCTCGATGCCGCCATGGACGAGATCCAGCCACATGAAGTCTACAATCTGGCTGCGCAGAGTTTTGTTCCGGTGTCGTGGAACCAACCGGTACTTACTGCCGATGTGACCGGGCTGGGTGTATTGCGTATGCTGGAAGCCATCCGCAAGCATTGCCCAACGGCCAAGTTTCTTCAGGCCTCCAGCTCAGAGATGTTTGGCAAGGTTAAAGAAAAGCCGCAGACGGAGAAGACGCCGTTTCATCCTCGCAGCCCCTATGGAGTGGCCAAGGTATTTGCCCATCACATCACCGTAAACTATCGCGAGAGTTATGGATTATTTGCCTGCTCATCGATCTGCTTCAATCACGAGTCGCCCCGTCGCGGCGCTGAATTTGTAACACGCAAAGTCACCCAACATGCCGTGCGAATCAAGCTGGGCCTGACTGACAAGCTGAAGATGGGCAATCTGGATGCGCAGAGAGACTGGGGTTATGCAGGCGACTACATCTGGGCCATGTGGCTGATGTTGCAGCAGGCTGAGCCGGATGACTATGTGATTTCCACCGGCGAGACCCATAGTATCAATGAACTGCTGGACGTGGCTTTCTCCTATCTAGGGCTGGATTGGAAGAAATATGTTGAAATCGATCCAAAGCTGGTTCGTCCGGCCGAGGTCGATTACCTGTGCGGTGACTCCAGCAAGGCGCGCCGGGTGTTAGGCTGGACACCCAAGGTGAATTTCCGCCAGTTGGTAGAAATGATGGTGGAGGCCGATTTAGCTGCGCTGAACAGCAGCGCGGCCCAGCGCACCGTGATTGCCGGCAGGTGAGGCAAATCCCAGTTTTCGGCATGATCCATGCAAACTTCACTCCATAGGCGAGACTGGGAGGAGATGGCGAAAGTCGATCCTCTGTGGGCGATTCTCTCGCAACCTGCAAAGCGCTTCAGGAATTGGGACCTCGAGGAGTTCCTGCGGACCGGTGAAGCCGAAATTTCCACTCTAATGGAATCAGCCAAGCAGACTGGCTTGCCCAGGCAGCATGGCTACGCTATCGATTTTGGCTGCGGCGTGGGACGATTGACGCGTGCCTTATACAACTACTTCCCGCAATGTCATGGCGTAGATATTTCGGCCAGCATGTTAGACATGGCGCGAAAGCTTGCCCCGGACTGCACCTTTCAGCACGCCGGCGATCTAAGCTGTTTTGCCGATGGATGCGCTGACCTCGTTTATTCTTCGATGGTTCTTCAGCATCAGCCTGATCGCAAACATGTGGCCGGATTGATTGCGGACATGATTCGAGTGCTGGCTCCAGGCGGACTGCTGGTTTTTCAAATGCCTCTGCATTTGCCCTGGCGCAACCGCCTTCAATTGCGCCGCAGGGCCTACCGCCTGTTGCGCGCTTTCGGGCTGGGCCACGCGTTCACCTACGAACGGCTGAAGCTGAATCCCATTCGGATGCTGTCGCTACCAGAAAGTGAAGTAGAGAGCATCGTCAACGCAGCCGGGGGCACGGTTCTTCGAGTAGAGCATACCTCTAAATTCAGCGCTCCGTTCGTGAGCGGACTTTATTTTTGCACTAAATCATAAGAGGAATATTCACCGCAAAGGGGGCCAAGGACGCAAAGGAAGAAACATTCTTTGCCGCTGATGAACGCGAGATCAATTGGCCACGAATTAACGCGAACGAACACGAATAGTAAGGCGCCACGGGCAATCGCGACCTGCGCAAGCGGTACTCTTGAAATAATTCGTGTTAATTCGCGTGCATTCGTGGCAAGAAGATTTTTAGCCAACAAGTGAGCGGTATGTATCGAGGAGTTTTAGGGCGAAATTTTCAGGCTTCAGGTTTGCGCTTCGGCGTAGGCCGCGTTGGATCAACTGGTCTTTGAAGTCTCCGCCTTCGAGAACTCGCTGGATAGCTTGCGATATTGAAGACACATCCAATGGATCCACTAGTAAAGCCCCATCTCCAGCCACTTCCTCCAAGGAAGATCCATGAGAGGTAATGGTCGGCACCCCGCTGGCCATGCTCTCGACTACCGGCAAGCCAAAGCCTTCAAAGATTGAGGGGAAGACAAAAACTTCAGCCGCGTTGTAGAAGAGTGGAAGGTCTTGGTCAGAAACATATCCAGGGAAAATGACCAACGGCTCAAGCCCCAGTTCGCTGATCTTGGCAAACAACATTTCTGCTTGCCAGTCTCTTTTTCCTACGATGACCAGCTTGGTTCCTTGCAACTTGAGACGAGAATAAGCTTCTACCAGCCGTGGCAGATTCTTTCTCTGCTGAATTCTGCCTACATAGAGTATGAATGGCGAATCAATTCCATAAGTCCGCGCGAGGTGCTCGCGACAGGCCCGTTTGTCTCGGGGCCGGAAGCGCTCGGACGGCGCCTGATAGGCAATCGAGATTTTGCCTGACGGAACTCCGTAGGTACGTTCGATGTCGGTGGCTGAAAATTTTGAAACCGTGGTGATGTGGTCAGCGCGTGCGGCGGTTCTCCTGACCATCTTTCTCATGCGCGCGCCCTCCAGCGGATGGAAGAATTCAGGAAAGTGCTCATGGGCCAGGTCGTGAATGGTCACGACCGTTTTTGTTCTGATAAACGGAGGCAGGACATACTGACAGTGAAAGACTTCCGGCTTCGTCTTTTGCAGAAGCCACGGAAGAGCAATCGCCATCCTGATGACCGGGTTTTTCGGAATTGAAATGCGCGAAAAACGGGGGTCCCCAGCAATCTCCAGCAAAGCTCCTGCGCCGGCCTGGAAGATGGTGTACTGATTGTCGCTCTGGTCGAGAACGAGCCCACGGAGGAGTTGCCGAAAGTAGGTTTCGTTGCCTCCGGCCTGCGATCCTATACTATGCGCGTCAATCGCGATTCTCATGCCGGTAACGTGATTACAGCCACCAGTATACGAGAGTTTCACGACACCGCCGAGCGACCAAACCATTCACCGCAAAGGACGCGAAGGACGCAAAGGAAAATCAAAATCTTGATTTAGTTACTTTGCGTACTTTGCGCCCTTTGCGGTGAATGGGTTTGGCCCGAAACGCTTCATGTAAAATGTTTTTACCCCCATGGAGCCCATTGATTTCCAGATGCCGGTGCGGAGGTTCTTCCGCAAAAGGCGATTTCGAGGTTTTGTTACCGAGTATCAATCTTGCCAAAGAATTTTGGATGTTGGCGGGGAGCACTATACCTGGCCGATCATTGGGCGTTGCGAAGGAATCACCATCATCAACGTCAAGATCCCGCAAGAGAGAGAAGGGTTTCAGTACATACTAGGTTCAGGCTGCCAGATGCCTTTCCAGGACAAGTCTTTCGACCTGGCTTTTTCAAATTCCGCCATTGAGCACGTTGGCAGTGAAGAAAACCAATTCCGCTTCGCGCAAGAGATGCTGCGGGTCGGAAAAAGAGTTTATTGCCAGACTCCCTCCCGCCTCTTTCCGATCGATCCGCATCTGACCACTCCTTTTCTGCACTGGCTACCTGTCTCCTGGCTTACACCTCGATTTTTGCGCTACTTCACGCTAAACGGCTGGTTATGGAAAAAACCTTATG
>DASZEU010000195.1:0-9164 GCA_035940535.1 Candidatus Angelobacter sp. | reverse complement strand
TCTGAGCCAGGCACTTACCTGGCTTACGTGGAATGCCTCTCTCATGGACTCACTTTCAACAACCCGCAAGGTGTAGCGTTGCATGCGGAAGACTCTGGAGCCGGGCAATGATTCGTGGAAACAAGTGGATGTGGTCTTTGCTGCTCTCGTTGAGCTTTTTGGCAAAAGCCCGTGTAGCAGAGCCAGCCCCGGCTGTGGAATCGCTGAATTTCCCGGCCTTGCAAACTCAAGAGGCCCGGCAATCCCCTGATGCAAGCAACCATGCAAATAGCCAGGACGCAACCGTCCACATTGCCATGCCGGATGTCTTGCTCACCGACCAGGACGGCCATGCTGTGCACTTTAATACTTTGGTACAGGACAAGATCGTGGTAATTGATACGGTGTTTACCTCGTGCACCACGATTTGCCCGGTCATGGGAGCTAACTTCACACGATTGCAGAAGCTGCTTGGTCCTCGCTCGGGCGCCGACGTGTTGCTGGTCTCCATTAGCGTTGACCCTGTAAATGACACGCCCGAACGTCTTCGCGCCTGGAAAGAAAAATTTCATGCCGGCCCCGGCTGGATCTTGCTTACCGGCTCCAAGACCGACGTGGATTACCTGCTCAAGACCCTGCAAATGTTTGCCGCCGATAAACAAGACCACACTCCGCTCACCCTGATCGGCAGCGGCAAGACGGGGAATTGGCGGCGCGTAAGCGGCCTGGCGACGCCGGCTCAGCTTGTAGAAATTGTGGCCGGCACGCCGGCTTCTGCCGCACAAAGTTATTTCACCGATACGCTTCTCGTAGACCAGGACGGAAGGCAAGTTCGTTTCTACAGCGACCTGCTCAAGGGCAAGGTGGTGGTGATCAATTCGTTCTTTACTACGTGCAAGGATAGTTGCCCGGTCATGGCCTCCACCCTCGCCCGCATTCAGGAAAAACTAGGCGACAAGCTCGGCAAGTCCGTTCGCTTGATTTCCATCACCGTCGATCCCCAAGTAGATACGCCCGCCAAGCTCAAGGAATTTGCTGATCATATAAAAGCCAAGGCAGGATGGGAGTTTGTTACCGGCAAGAAAGAGAGCCTCGACCTTGTGCTGTACAAGATCGGGCAATACGCAGAGAACCGGGACAGCCACACAAATCTCTTCATCATCGGCAATGAGCAGACTGGCTTGTGGAAGAAAGCTTTCGGCATGGCAAAATCCGACGACATTATCTCCATTGTAGAGAGCGTAATGAATGATCCAGGGGCATAAGTACCTGCTTGCCACTCTGTTCGTGTGCATTCTGCTGGCAGCCGGATTGACTCCCGAGCAACATAGAGGCAAGCAAATTTTTCTGGCTGGAACCAGCTCACGCGGAGATGAAATCACGGCTCGAATCGGAACAGACAATTCATCGGTTCCTGCCGCAATACTACCCTGCACGAGCTGCCACGGACGCGATGGACGCGGACGTCCTGAAGGCGGAATCTCTCCCTCAAACATTACCTGGGATGTTCTCACCAAGCCTTACGCGGTCACTAGCGCCGCCGGACGCCAGCGTGCCCTGTATACCGAAGCACTCCTGAAAAGGGCCATTGTGATGGGCGTGGATTCCTCCGGCAATCCGTTGCAAGCGACCATGCCGCGCTTTCAATTGAAGATCACTGATTTGGATGACCTCATCGCCTACCTGCACGTGCTTGGTACAGAGACAGATCCGGGCATCAATGATTCCGAATTGCGGCTGGGCGTGGTGCTTGCAGCAGGGCCACAGCTTGTGGAGAGCCGCGCCGCCACGCGATCGGTGCTTGCAGCATGGCAGCGCGACATCAATGGGCGCGGCGGCATTTTTGGACGCAAAGTGGTGCTCCTCTTCCTCGAGCCGCCGGAAGATACGAACGCGCGTATCGCGGCGGTCCGAGAGTTTATCGATCATGAAATGATCTTTGCGCTGCTGGCCAGTTCCATCGCGGGCGCTGACCGGGAAATGGCCGCGCTCATGTCTGAAAAAGAGGTGCCGGTGGTGGGCGCGCTCTCTTTATATCCGCAAACTTCGGCCCCGCTCAATCGTTATGTGTTCTATTTACAACCAGGAGTGGCCGAGCAGGCCCGCGCGCTGGCCGTCTTGGCAAATGAATATTTAGGCCATGCGCCGAAGCATACCGTGATCATCGGAGAGAGTGATCAACGATCTGCCTATGCAGTCACCGCGGCCACAGCCGAATGCGGCCAGTTAGGCTGGCAGTCGGTTGAAAGTGTCAATGCCAGCGCGATTGTCGCAGGCCAGTGGCGCCCAGCCGCAACCGAGGTGGTGCTGGTTCTGGCTCCCGGCATTTTTTCGAAACTCGTAGACCTGGAGGCTCGCACACAACTGAAGCCGCAATATCTGATTCCTGCCTCGTTGGTAAATCTCGATTTATCGACGCTCCCCGAGGAAATCCGGTCGCGCATCTTCGTTGCATACCCGGCGCTACCGTCCGACGGCACTTCGGATGGAGTTTCCTACTTCCGCAAGCTGATGGCTGGCACTCCCACGGGACATCGCCTTGCAGCCCAGTGGACAGCGCTGGCCTCTGCGCGGTTGCTGACATATAGCCTCGAAAACACCGGTCGCGATTTGAGCCGTGAAAAGTTGATTGAATCCCTGGAGGGAATTTATCAATTTCAAACCGGACTGTCGCCAGCTATCAGTTTCGGTCCCAATCGCCGCATTGGATCAACCGGCGCGCATATCGTTCGCGCAAATCATATCGACCAGCCTGGGAAATGGATTGAGCCTTGAATCGAGCGCGAAGATTCAGCTTGTTAAATCGAACAACACAGATACAATACCGGCAAAGTAGTTGCAGTCTTGAAGCTCATCATCGTTAGTTCGGAGTAGAAGCAGCTTGAAGAGGAAGCCAAGAATACTACTCGTTAGCAGTGACAGTCCCTATCCAGTAATCATGGGCGGGTTTGAGCGGTTGGTTTCAGACTACCAGGACCATCTTTTTTGCGACTACGATGTGTATCTGCTTCTTTGCCTGGTAGACCGGTTGCAACTGCTGCACTACGGCAAGAAAATCGATTCTCTAAAAATAACAGAACGCCTGCTAAGCCAGCCGTTTGAGTTCGCATATTTTGTTCATCCCGGTATTGATTTTTCCGGTCCCGTGTCGCCTGCTCCTCTGACGGAGCGCACTCCCTCATTTTGCTTTGTCCAACGGCATCCCGACGACGAAGTTCCTGACGAGCTTTTCCGGGGCATGATCACTCATTTCAGCGAACGCCCCTCCTCCGATGTCCTCAGGCTGGGTGGATCTTACAATCCCGGCATCTTCTACAAGAAGAGGAAAAAACAATCGGAAGATTTCATCCTGTGCGTTGGCAGGATATCCCCTGAGAAGAACCAGCTCGAACTGGTTCGTGGATATAAAGAGAAAATCTACGCGCGGCATGGACTTCCCTTGTACCTTGTAGGCGGCGCAAGCGACATCGAGTACTTTGAGGAAGTCGTGGCATATATCGATAATGTGAGCGTTTTTTGCACCGCCGATCCTCAGCAACCTGGGGCCGCTCGCTCCTGGCGAAGCTCAACCGAGATAGCGGATCTCTGCAACCGGGCGCGGATGTTCGTAATGCCATCACCGAGCGAGAGTTTTTGCCTGGCGATGATTGAAGCCATGGCTTGCGGCACAACCTGCGTGGTCAATGGAGATTTTTTCGGATTTGATGAGGGAGAGCTCGCGCCCCGTGTATTTGGGAACGTAAACGGCACCGAAGGGTCTATTTTGGATGTGCTCGACGAGGCCCTGCATCGCCAGATCAGAATCGACTCTTCCAGGTGGGTCAAAAAGTTTTCCCTGCCGGAGATCAAAAACCAGCTCATGCCCTTCATCCAAGAGCGTCTGCATGAGGAAAGCAGGGCAGAGCTTTCTGCAACTGCCGGCAACCGAATTGCGATTTCATGAACCCGGAAGATCCCAGGCTGGTGGTTGTCGCCTACCCAATGGATGAAACTCTTTTCTTCAGCGAAATTTGCCGGGGAGCGGACATCGTTGCGGTTGCAAGCAGGTATGAGGATGTCTGCCACGATAAACTCGCCGGCGACTTCCGCGAAGCTGGCGCTGCATTAGGGGCAAAGCGGACATTGTATCTGAGGTCGTTGGATCGGGACCCTTTCCCCGCCGAGGCGCTGGCCAGCCAATTGAAATCGCTTGGTCCATACCAGCGTGTCTACACGCACAGTCCTCTTGATGACGATTGCTTCCGAGTCTATGTGGCAAGTACTGTAAGCAAAGTGTTCGGCAAGGTTTGGGTCCAGGCAATTGGTGCTCCGGCCACAGAAGCGCATGTACTGACGCGGGACCGATTTCTTCGCAAAGTGGACCTAATGAATCGCTGCTATTGCGAGCACATTCACCCGCAAATAGAGGATGGTTCTCAGTGGCATGGGGCGCTCGCTGAAGTTGAGTCTTTCCTTGAGGTCGCCCATAACGAGTTGCTCAGCGCTATGGCGGTCAACACCGGCGACATACTCGATCATAGCAATCCCTGGGGGTTCAAGACTTCTGCTTACGAGCAAACTCGTTTTACAACCACCTGCCAGGTGCTTGCCGACTATGTTGGGCCGGGCAACATTACCGAGATATTGGAGGTGGGCGCGTGTGAAGGTGAAATGACCGCTCGGCTACGCGCGACATTTCCTGATGTTCATATTCGCGCCTTGGAATCCCATCCGCTCTATGGTGAAAACCTGCAACGCCGTTTTCGTAATGATGAGCATGTAACTGTGGTGAAGTCCTCAGCCGTAGACGTTCCCCTGGAAGCCGAAGTCATTGTTCTGGCAGAAATCCTGTATTACATCGAAGAAGACGATTTGCCGAAAGTCCTGAGAAAACTGCAAGCGAAATATCTGGTGATTGTTGGCGGCGGCGACTTCGACCTTGAATTGCAGCAGGAACTCAAAGTATTAGGCTGGCATCAACTCGCCCACCGAAGAGTGTCGCCAAGGTTCGACCCGGTCGATGGCGAGAACAGCAACATTGTCTCTTTCAGGGCTGGGACCAATGTGCGAATCTGGGGACGGAAAGGCAGCGTTCATGATGAACCAAACCCTAGAGGGTAGCCCCCATCTAGCTTTATCAAAATTAAAATGATCTAACAATCTTTCGGGGTGGAGGATATCGATCTAGCTGATTGCTGGCGTGCTTTGGTTCTACGCCGCCGAGGGCTTAATGGACGATTGAGCAGCCCATCACCTTCTCTACGCTCACGGCCAGTGCGCCTAGTACGATAGAAAGCTGTTCGCGCGAACGGCTCATCTCATCGCGAAGCCGATGTAGTTCGAGAGTCGATGCCCTGAGACTTTGAAGCATCGGGAATTGAGGCAATGCAGCAGCTTGCGGCTTGCCTTCCTCGTAGGTCCCTGTTGGACAAGACCTGATCCAGCGGTCGATCTCGGAGCAAATGGCGATCACCGCACTACGCCCTTTTCCTCGCGGACGGCGGACCGGCATTCCCAACTCGGCTTCCCAACGCTGAACGGTACGAACGCCTCGATTCAGATAGCCGGCAATTTCTTTCCAGGAGTTCAAAATTTCGATGGAGGTATTCACAGGTTCAGCGCTCGCAGTAATCATTTTGGCCCTCGGGGAATTGATCGATTTCTAGATGATCGAACCAGGATTCGTCATACCCTCATGACGCGATACTCTTCTCGTATCTTACGCCCGTTCAAGCCATGTTCGTAATAAAAATAGCTTCCTCGACTACCAGCACGGAACTGTCCTCAGGATTACCCTTAGATCAGTTGTGCGCGGCTGGGCTTAATCTTATTTCTGTATATCTTAGATTGTTAACATTGATAAACCGCAACCCTGGAGCAATCCCACTTACTTAACATATTTCTAATTTTCCATTTGGGCATACAGGGCACTAGCAAATTTACCCAAAATCTACGATGCGTCTCCGGCACAATAAAGATGGATTTAAGTACGCTGATGGACCGGCCTGCATTTATATAATGTTACTTTGAAATAAGATTGCAGATTCCCCGAGGTGCGCGAGAGTGCACTTATCGCAATTCTTATGAGCGAAGCCAAAGCAAACCGCAAATCAAAACAGGCGAAGAGCAATCCGGCAACAAAGCTGGTTGAAACCCAAATCGTTTCAAGCGAGAGTTTCCCCATCGTCGGAGTGGGCGCTTCCGCGGGCGGCCTGGAGGCATTCATTGAATTGCTGAAGGCCCTGCATCCCAAGCTGGGCATGGCGTTTGTCCTGGTGCCCCATCTGGATCCTACCCATGAGAGCGCGATGAAAGAATTGCTTGGCCGCGCAACCAGGATGCCGGTTTTGCAGGTGGAGCACGGCATGAGGACCGAGCCTGATCATGTGTATGTGATTCCCCCAGGGCGGGAGATGACCATCAAAGCGGGGGTATTGCAACTGGTGGCTCGGCGGCCGCAGCAACCTCCCATGCCCATCGATATTTTCTTCCGGTCGCTGGCGGAAGACCAGCGCAACAATGCCGTTGGGGTAATTCTTTCCGGCACCGCGTCTGATGGCACACTGGGTTTGGCGGCCATCAAAGGCGAGGGGGGGATCACTTTCGCCCAGGATTCAAAGTCGGCCAAATATGACGGCATGCCCAACAGTGCGGTTGCATCGGGGGTTGTCGATTTCGTACTACCGCCCGCCCGCATCGCGGAAGAGCTGAAACACATACGGAAGCATCCTTACATCAGTGTTGGCCACCACGACAAGGCGGAAGCGCTCGAAGTGGAGGGTGCCTACGATCTGGGCCATCTCTTCCGCATTCTCAAGCAGGTGAGCAAGGTTGATTTCTCTGACTATAAGCCAGCTACCATCCAGAGGCGCATCCTGCGCCGCATGGCGCTCAGGAAAATTGATAATTTAAGTGAATATATCAACTATGTGCGTGCGCACCGTGGGGAGGCGGAGGCGCTCTACCAGGATATCCTGATCAACGTTACCAGCTTCTTTCGCAACCCCGATATGTTCGATGCGCTGAAGCAAACGATTTACCAGCCGCTGCTGAAGGAGCGCCCACCCAATGACACGATACGCATCTGGGTGCCGGGTTGCTCAACGGGCGAAGAAGCCTATTCACATGCCATCTCCATTGTGGAATATATCACCGACATAAAGGCTGAGGTCTCGATTCAGATCTTCGGCACGGATCTGAGCGAAACCGCAATACAGAAAGCCCGGACCGGCATTTACAAGGAAAATATCGCGGTGGATGTTTTTCCGCCGCGGCTTCGCCGCTTCTTCAACAAAGTGGAGGGCGAATACCAGATCAGCAAGTCCATCCGCGATCTGTGCATCTTTGCCCGGCAGAACGTGTTCAATGATCCGCCGTTCTCCAAGATGGACATTGTGAGCTGCCGCAACCTGCTCATCTATCTAGGACCGGCGCTGCAAAGAAGAGTAGTTCCGGTGTTCCACTATGCTTTGCGTCCTAATGGTTTTTTGATATTGGGTAATACGGAAGGGCTGCTGGGAGCAGGCTCAGATTTGTTTGACTTGATGGACAAGAAAAACAAGATCTACCTGAAGCGAGCGGTTGCCTCGCCTATCAGTTTCGGGTTTACCCTGGACCGTTTTGATAGCGGCATGGTTGAAGCTGCAGGCGGTGAAACAAAAGAGCGAGAGCGAAAACCGACGGTCGATTTGCAAAAGGAGGCGGATCGCCTGTTGCTGGCCCGTTACGTTCCCGCGGCGGTAGTGGTGAATGAAGATCTAGACATCCTGCAGACGCGAGGCCACACCGGACGCTACCTGGAGCTTTCTCCTGGAAAAGCCAGCCTGAACCTGCTGCGTATGGCTCGCCCAGGATTGCTGTTTGAACTGCAGAAAGCTCTGGAGGCGGCCCAGAAGGCCAACCAGAGTGTCACCCGCGAGCGGATACAGGTTGAGAACAATGGGGCCCTGGGTTTGGTCAACATCGAGATCATCCCTTTTCAAGTTACAGGCACGACGAAGCAGAATTTCCTGATCGTATTTCATGACACTTCCAGTGCGGCCCAGGCAGAGCCTGCGCGCGAGACCCGTGCCATTCCTGAAATGGAGCAACTCCGAGACAAGCAGACTGAACAGCTCAAGCAAGAGCTGGCGGCGACCAAGGAATATTTACAGTCGATCATTGAAGAGCGGGAGGGCACCAATGAGGAGCTGCAATCGGCCAACGAAGAGATCCAATCCGCCAACGAAGAGCTGCAAAGCACCAACGAGGAACTCCAAACTTCAAAAGAAGAACTGGAGTCAGCGAACGAGGAATTGAATACCGTCAATGAGGAGATGCAGCATCGCAATCACCAGCTTTCGCAGCTTAACAATGATCTAACCAACCTGCTGAATAGTGTGAATATCCCCATTGTGATGCTTGGACCTGACCTGAGCGTCCGCCGTTACACTATGCAGGCGGAAAAGATGCTGGGTCTCTCTTCTCTTGATGTGGGCCGCCCCATTACCAACCTAAGGTTGAAGGTCAACATCGCCAACCTGGAAGAATCGGTGCTGGATGTGATCCGCGATGTGGTCCCAAAACAGGAAGAATTCCAGGATTCGAGCGGTTCCTGGTACAACCTGCGCATCACTCCGTATCGCACTAGCGATAACAAGATCGAGGGCGCAGTTCTGGTGCTGCTCGACACCACCGAGACAAGGATTCCCCAAAGAAAATCAACCAGGTGATCGTCGTCAGCCACGGGAGCAAAGAAGGCAAAATGGCTGGGTGCCGGCGAGCGTACATCACCAATGCCGCCCAAAGCCACAACGGGCTAATCAAAGCGATGAGAAACAAGTGATCATCACAGCGTGATCCTGTAATGATTATATGGCTGATGGTGTTTCTGGCAAACACTTCGGCGCAAAAGCAAACGCCATTGAGAATTCCGTAATCGAGGTCGGCAGAAAGTGGCGGAGGGAGAGGGATTCGAACCCCCGGTACCCGTTAAGGTACAGCGGTTTTCAAGACCGCCTGTTTCAACCGCTCACACATCCCTCCGCGTGAGGATTATCAACAGTTTACCAGCACTGGCTTCTGGTGTGGACATTATCATGTGCTGCTTAACCGTAGCCCCCTTTGGGCCACGCGTCACGCAGGCATCACGATTTCTGAGCGGTCGTCGTTTTAATACCCATCAAAGAATTAACCAATCCAGCCAGCTTTGCCCTTCGCCACTCCAG
>DASZEU010000194.1:0-2743 GCA_035940535.1 Candidatus Angelobacter sp. | reverse complement strand
CAGAAGACCGTCACCGGTACTCGCGCTGCCATTCGCACCGTGATTCGCTACCGGAATGGCGTACTCAATGGAAGGGGCGCCAGCTTGCTCGATGGCTACATGGAAGACCTGGCCACCGATCGCATCTACCGCCTGATGATCGCCCAACGCATGAAACACGGCCAGAAGGTTAGCATCGTGGATGGCTCTGGCACGCCAGTGGTTCACACTCCTGACCTGATCACTCGGCTCTTTGACGAAGAGTTGGAAAAGCTCCTCGCCAACCCACCCAAAGACGTTGCCGGACCCAATGCCGCCGAAACTGTGCGCACCGCCCGTAACATCGCCGAATCGATGATCCGCAACGGAGAGATTGATCCGGTGTAACCAGAGCTTGTTCCAAAAATAGGGTTATTTATAGCAAAACAGGTGGAAGTTCTGGGGGGGAGCGGAGTTTGTACATTGGGCGAGATGCATGAGTTGCGAGGAGTCCCGGCAGGGACGTGTGAAAGTTTGTGAAAGTAGCCCAGCACTGGCTTCGGCCTGTAACAATGCCGATCCCTCCGAAAATGTGTTTGGGCCGAACCAGTGCTGGGTAAGCTGTCCCAGAGCCCAACAAGTCCCACAAGGGACGGCTGAATCATTTTCTCCTTCTGTAGAGATTGAGCGGCCACTATGAATGAATCTCGGTGTGACCCTATTTCAGTCGTCCCTGTCGGGACTCTCCTCAAATGACTAACAACCTTTCCCACCATTGGGTTCGGCCCAACAGCTTTGCACTGCGCAGTTTTTTCGTGTCCGAACCATGGTGGGCTACTTTCATGCGTCCCCTTCGGGGACTCAGGGCCAGGAACATGCTCTAATGTCTCAAAATCCAACCAGCCATCTTCTCCAGCGCTACCGGAGAGATGGTCTCTTCGATGCTTCCATACTCGCTGGGTGATCCGGTTTTTGCGGTTTGGAAAAGATGGTTCAACCCCGGCAGTTCAACGACTTCAAAATCCTTGTTGCCGCCTGCCTCCAGCGCCTTGCGAATCGCAGGTAGGTTCTGGCTGGGTGGTACTTGCAGGTCTTTTTCTCCATTGAGGGCGAGGACCGGGCATCTGACCTTCGTGAGCGTGAGCGACGGATCATAGCCGATGAAATAACGGAACCAGGGCGAAGTGACCTGTTGAATCGCCGCTCCCAGTTGTGCTTTGGGAATTCGTCCTGCCAGTTTTTCCCGTAGCTCATTCTCCAGCGCGGCTTCGTTCTTCTCCTGCTTGACGAGCGCAAGGACCTCTCTTTCCTCTGCGGCATCCTTTTCTGCCTGCTCGTGGCTCTTGCCGCTTGCTTCCTCGATCAGCCGCAGTTGTTCGACAATGATCGCGTCGCCGGGCACACCCGAGCCAGCCATCATCACGATGAACGCTACATCAGGATTGCGCGCAGCCACCATGGGCGCAATCACGCCGCCTTCACTGTGGCCTATAAGACCAATCTTGTGCTGATTTACTTCAGAACGTGTCTTCAGATACGCGACTCCGGCTTCGGTGTCGGTGGCAAAATCGGCAGTCGTTGCCTTGCCGAAGCTTCCAGTGGACTTGCCAACCCCACGGTCGTCGGCGCGCAGTACGACAATTCCTTTTCTGGTCAGGTAATCCGACAATACCAGGAATGGACGATGGCCCAGCAAAGCTTCGTCGCGATCCTGGGGGCCTGAACCGGTGATCAATACTACTGCGGGAAAAGGTCCCTTGCCCGGAGGCATCGTTAGAGTGGCTGCAAGCGTCACCCCTTGTACTTTATTTTCGTAGGTAAGCTCCTCTTCACGATAAGGATAAGGTCTTACCGGGTCTTGGGGCCGCCGACGTTCCAGTTCCGCTGCATTTTTTGTGTGCTTGAGCACCACGGGCCAGTTGCCGCCGTTCTGGCTCCATGTGCCATCCATCGTTGAAAGATCTTTGTCGAGCTTACCCTCGAATGCGCCTCCAATCGATTTCAGTTCCATCTTGATTGCCGAGCCATTGCGGGTCACGGATGTCACCACCATGCCATTAGCGCCTTGATCAGGACTGTCGAGAGTGGCAGTGAGGCCATCGGCAGTGTTGGTGATGTGGAATATGAGCCGTAGTTTTGTTTCATTGATCTCTAGCGTGCCCAGCCATGCACCATCAATGTCAGAGGGCTTGGCTGGCGTGTGCTCGATCTTGGCCGGATTCGCCGTCCGCCTGAACTCCAGGGGCAAGGGTTGCGTTTGCGTCCAGGTGCCGGTAATGACACTGCCTTCACTGTTCACTTTGCCTTGGTAGGCGCCGCGCACCGCTTCTACATTCAGATCCAGTTGCGAGTCCTTCAGCGATACCGATGACACTGGTATGCCATTTGCGCCTTGATCGATGCTGTCCAGTGTGGCCTTGTAAGCGCCGTTGTCGCCTTTAGTAATGTGCAGCACCAGACGCAATTCGGCAGGACCGACTTTCAGCGTGCCCTGCCAATCACCAACAATGTTTTGGGCGTGGGCAAAAGATCCGGCAAGAACAACGAAAAGAAGTGCAAGCTTTTTCATAAAGACTCATTAGATACTTCGATTGGGGCCGTAGCTCACATTATAATGAGATTGACATGAAGGCCACCAAACCTTTGACAATCGAGTCTATTGATGTAGACAACGATAGCGAATTGGATGCATTCCCCTGTGCCGCCCCGCTGGGGCTTGGGTTCAATTCTTCAACAATTCCCAGGGTTCCGCTGCGCTCCACCCTGGGCTAACTTGTGGTCGCCC
>DASZEU010000193.1:0-5493 GCA_035940535.1 Candidatus Angelobacter sp. | reverse complement strand
CGCGCATTACGGGCGTGGCCAGGTGTTTGACTCTTGGCCGAGTGAAAACACTACTCACGCCAGAACAGATACTCGTGAATTTTAATCGCTTCACAGCTTCGTAAGCGCTGGGAAAGATTACAGATAAATGACAAGCCCCAGAGGGGCGACACAGGTTTCTTTTGCTCTCTCCGACAAATCTGTTAATCGAAAAGGTTCATGGAAAGCTTAACTGAACAGTATTGAGAGTAGCCCAGCATGGTTCGGTGCCTTACTTGGCGCCGAACCCAATGCTGGGTTACGTTCCCAAAGAAATCAAGAGTCCCTTTTAGGGACGGCTGAATCTCATGTTGACCAGCTATATTGCCTGTTTGTTACACCGCCATCTTTTGTCACCCTACATTCTGCGACAGGAGGAGCATCACAAGCGAATAGTTCTTGCAGATGAATTCAAAAAACTGCCAACTTCTAGTATCTGAGAGGAATCCCTCAACCGTCCCTTGCGGGACTCCTGTTGTTTTTGAAAATAACCCAGCATTGGGTTCGGCGCGAAGTACAGCGCCGAACCATGCTGGGCTATTTTCAAAACGTCCCCTTCAGGGACTCAGGGAAAACCCTTGAGGCTCAAAAATGAGATTGGCTTTTCAGCCCTGCATATTTGCCCCGAGGGGCGTTGTGACATCCAAACTGACCCACTACTTGGCCGCGGTCGCAGAGCTAGCGCGGAGCACGGTTAGTTCTTCATCATTGGATCTTATGAAGCCGTAGAAATCGCGCAGCCTTGGATACTGCGCCACGCTGAAGTAGTAGCCATCCATGGCTACTTGGCGCTTCATCTTCAGGCTCGTCCCTTGCAGCTCCGTGGAAAATTGATAAGACGCAAACTTTTCCTTAAGGCCCTGGGGCGACGGGGTCCGCTCTACCGTTAAATTCCCAGGAAGTTCCAGGGTCACGTCGTCGGATTCCTGATGGCCATAGTCGAGGTAAACCGGATGTTCACGCTGAGGAGATTGAAATGATTTCTCCCAGCCCGAGTGAAATAAGATCGCCGGCAAGAGCATCCGCCCGCCGGCTGTGGAACCAAAGTTGGGCACTTGAACTTCAAAAGAGGCTTGCAAAGGTGTCTCCGAACCATCCCAGCCACTCGCGGTGGCAAGCTTGATCACTGAATTCTGCGGCAGCCATTTCGTCACCTCATCTTCCAGCTCTTTGCGTCTTCCGGCCTCATCTTGAGAAACGGCCACCAGCCTGCGGCTCAAGGCTTCCTGACCGCGAAAAGTGACGTCTAGCTTTCCTTGCAGGTTGCCATCGTTATCCATCTTGAAACTGGATCGGCGCTCAATTACTGCATCGGCGCTCTTGGCGGCTGGTACGGCGACGAGCGCGCCATTATTTTGGTCCAGCCGTATGCCCATGGTGTCCGACTCTTCCCAAGGAAGCAGGCCAAATGGACAATGCAGGGTAGCCGGATCAAGGTAGTAGGTCTTGGAACCAGTCTGCACCTCGACCACCATGGCGTTAAGTTGCCCGGTATCAAATATGTTTTCAAGAAAGAAGCTGCGATTACGGCTCGTTACCATCACCGGATTGGCGACAAACCCGGCTTCCCGGGCCAGCGCCACGAACAAGAGATTAGATTCGTTTGCGTAAGCGTATCCCCTGGTAAGCACCTCTTCGGCGGTCTTGTTGGGTTTAAGGTTTTCCTGTTTTTGCTCTTTTTCGGTCCTGGACCGCTCATAGCTGACAAAACGCAACTGCTGCGCGCGGTCATAAAGCTTGCGCAGCTTGGCCTCGGGTGAATCGGCGCCAGCCACCAACTTGGCAGCTTCTTCTTGAACTGCTTTGGACTTGGAAAAGAATTTCTGGTAGGCCGTAGCTGCATGTCTTGCGTGAGAAACCCAGTAATCGCGGTTCGAGAAAAGCATTCCGACTACGTAAAAGATCTCCACCCGGCCTTTGAGCACGTTTTCCGGAGGCGCGTGATCCTCGTGATGATAGGCGGGAATATTTTCGATCTCCCACTGGACCGATCCGTCCCGCTGGGTTTGCGGCTTTCCCATCTTTTCCGGGAGTCCCACCAACTGGATTTCCAGGTGTGTGCCATTGGAAAAAGGATGCAGGACAAAGTGCATCCGTCGCGCAAAAAGGTCTTGCGGCACAGTCCATTGAGACGCGGGCCAGGCAAACGCGCCATCAAAACGGTATTTTCCGGGATTCTTAAATTCATCGGGTATGCTGCGATGCCAGTGCAAGGAGTAAGAATATTCGATAATGCTGCCAACCTGAACGTCGGGCAACGTAAAGGACTTGACTGTGACATTGAAGCGCTTACTCTTCACGGCAGCCCGGTCGAAGATGGTTCCGCTGAATTCCGACGGCTTTCCGTCGGGCGCTATGGTGCGCGCCTGAATTTGCCCTACCTCGATCTCTTTTTCTACATAAGGAATCTCCACGTTTGCATATTCTTTTCCGCTGTCCTTGAGAATTTTGATTCGGGTGTAGTGTGTCTCATAAGACTTGGCTGAGTCGGTTTGCACTTCCCGGTACAAGATGATGGCGGGCTCTCCCGGAGCAAGAGCATTGTCCTTGAGATCAAGATCCTCTTTTGAGACTGGCAACCATGGCACTGCCGTTTGAGCCGCCACCCGAGGCGTACCTGAAAAGATGGCAACACTCACCAGGAGAAGACCTGCCAGGCTGAACCATGCCTGGGCCAAGTTCCTATTTGGGCTGAATCCTTTTTCTGTCATGGAAACCTCTCAGAAATCATAGATTACAAAATGATAGGACTTGGGGGGAGCCACTTGGCTTGAAAGTCCTGCTCCTGCATTTACTGCTTTTGTGCTCTCATAATGTAGTGTAGAAATCTTTGTTTTCGTTACAAAATTCAAGATTTAATGCATCACTGGGAACTTCCTGGCTGCGCCCCGCTTAAAAAGAAGTGCGATGAGTACGATCTGCAACATGGTCACAGTTACGCTGATGACATTGGTTAGACTCACGGCTGAGGGGCCAAGGGTAACCCAGCCCCTCTTGCCTGTCTAGGTTTATCTGTTTATTCACAGTTGAAAGTCGGAGGACAAAAGGGGTGGCGGGCCGCCATCTCTGTCTGCAATCGTGCTTTCACAACTCTGAGTCGGCGGACATAGAGGCATGGGACTGCCACCATCTCTGGCTACCACGGTTGTCAGCAGCAATGCTGCGACGAAAACGAATTGGGTGACGCTTTCAATGATTTCCTCCTCACGATGGACCGCGCTGAAAACGGCCAGATCGTAAGGATATGGTTTTGTTTGGAACGGATACAGGGGAATCATTAGGATTTTCACAGAGAAATCAACATCGTCCACCAAGGGGTTGACTAACCAAAACCAAAGTCAACATGTTCCCGCTCCTATAACCGTGTCGAACCTGTGATCCCATTGTGCAAAAATATTTTCGGAGACAAGCGCAGGCCTACGAGTCGTTATCAGGTTGGAAGCGGTATCCCACCCAAGGCTCGGTGAGGATGTAGCGCGGAGTCTCGCCCGGCTCAATTTTCTTGCGAAGCTGGTTGATGAAGACGCGCAGATATTCAGGCTGTTGCACGCTTTGTCCGCCCCACACAGCGTTGAGCAGCGTTCCGTGGGTAAGCACTTTCCCCGGATGGCGCGCCATATAGGTCAACAGATCAAACTCTTTAGGCGTGAGGTGGACTTCCTTGCCATTCACGGAGACGATTCGCGTCTGGTGGTCGATATGAAAATCGCCAATGTGAATTGGGTCGGCTGATTCAGGTTCTTTGGCCAAGTTGCTGCGGCGCAGATTGGCCCTGATCCGGGCCAGCAATTCGTTGATGCTGAATGGCTTGGTAACGTAGTCGTCGGCGCCTTTGTCGAGAGCGTCTACCTTGATCTTATCTTCGCCCTTCACGGAGAGAATGATGATCGGGACCTGGGAATGGTCCCTGATGTTTTCACAAAGCTCGATGCCCGTCATTTTCGGCATAGACAGATCAGTAATAACCAGATCGGGGTTCCACTGCTGAAAAAGCGTGAGCCCAGCCTCACCGTCATTGGCAACTCGAACGTCGTATCCGTGTGTAGAAAGGCTGGTACGGAGAACGCGGGTAATCTGCGGCTCGTCATCCACTACCAGGATTCGCGGTTTATCGGGCATGGGCGCTGTATCAACGATATCATCGCGTGAACTGATGCACTCGGAATTAGCATTCAGCCAAAAGAGTTTTGCCGGGAAATATTTCGGAAAGCGCCCAAGCTAAAGCAATTGAGGCATTATGAAACATGGTGAAATCAGTCTTGACGGGCCATAGATCGCGATCTTACAATCTCCACGCCAAGCTATATTTGCGTGAGTTGATGTTCATGTAGGACGTACAATATCGGCAAAGAGCGATTCGCCTGCCCCCGATTCCAGCTTTTTTGACATAATAGGACTGTTCTTATCGCGTCATTGTTAACTAAAGCAAGAGAAAGGAAATTGCGTATGACGTCGATCAAGTGGAAGTATTTGTTGCTCCTCTTGACTGCAGGTATCCTCATGAGCGCAAATGCAATGGCTCAGTCTACCTTCTCGGTATCCATCGATGCCAATCAAACCGTTGTTTATCCCGGATATCTTTCTCAACTGACCATAAACTATGGCGTGACGTTTCTGGGCGGAGGATCGGGAAACGTCTCGCTCTCGGTTACCACTGACTTCTGTGAAACCGGATGGCAGCCCACTTTAAGCCAGAGCACCTTCACGACTTCAGGCAGCGGCACGTTTACCACATGGATCGAAGAACCGGGCATCTACGGGGTGGATAGCTACTTCCAGTGCTTTCGCTTGACGGGTACGCGGGGCTCGGAACAACACATGGTGGAGACCGATATCGACGTAACCACCAACTAGCGCCCGCGGCCCGAGGGTGCCGGCACGTTGTGCAAGATGCCCGTAGGAGTGCTCTGGATCCTCGGCGCCATCCAACCTGTTCGTTTTGCACGGTCGTTCGCCACGCCACTCTTATCGTCATTGACCCACTGAGTCTAAAGATTGACAACGAGTTATAGGAATGTTCTACGGTTCGGTGTAGCTTCCGCTGGTTTACACCAGGGCGGTGGATACATTCGGTGGCGGCGTGGCGAATAAGGAGAGTTCCTGGGCGGTGCTGGCATTGATGAAAGCAGACCAGTTAACCGTAGTGCCGGAAGCAGGAGGCGACAGGAATCCACTGATCGAGGTAAGGTCGGGTATGGTAAGGGTGGTTGTCCCATTCTGAAAATTCGCGGTCGCAAGGAGTGAGATCGAGTTGCGGGTGCTGGACGTAGCAGACCAAAGGATACTGGCTTGCTGGGCTACCGTGGACAGACCTGCGGGAAAGCCGGAATAGTCGAAGGTAAAGGTTGGAAAAGCCGCAGGCGCCGGCCCAGCGAACGACCATGGCCCGGGATAGGCCAAGATCACCGGTCCGCTTCCGTTGTTGGTCCGTTGCGAAATGTCGAGGGTTTGCGGAAAGTTGAAGGCGCCGGCGCT
>DASZEU010000192.1:0-7267 GCA_035940535.1 Candidatus Angelobacter sp. | reverse complement strand
CTCACCATGTTTGGCATTGCCTGGGGGGTCGGTTCCTTGCTCTTGTTGGTGGGCTTGGGCGAAGGCTTTCGTTCGGGAAATCGCCGCCAACTTGAAACCATCGGCCGCGACATCATGTTCATTTTTCCCGGACGCATTCCTGCGGTAGCCGGGCAGCATCAGGGCATGAAGCCTTACTTTCTCACCTACCAGGATTTTCTCGACATTCGCAAAGAGGCCAAGTTGGTGCGCGATGCTTCACCGCTCTTGCAGCGAGGTGACATTCGCGCAATCAGCGATTTCGCCACTGGCAGCGGGCAGATCAACGGAATTACTTCCAACTTCAATGAGATCCGCTATCTTCCCATGGGCGAAGGCCGATGGCTCAATGAAGGTGACGAAGAACAGCGGCGCAGCGTGGCGGTGATTGGCTCGCAGATGATGCACACTCTTTTTCCCGGCCGGCCCGCGATCGGCAGCACCATTCTTTTGAATGGAATTCGGTTTCAGGTGGTTGGGACGTTGGCAAGCGCCGGCCGCGAAGAGAACAGTCCCGCAAATTTCCGGATTTACATTCCGTTCAGCACCATGCGGCTGTTCTTCCCGCTGAAAAATGCAGACACTCCCGATGACATTTCTTTCATCAACTTTCAGCCCATCAGCCGTGAAAAGCACGATGCAGCTTTCGAAGAGGTGCACCGCATCGTGGCCCGTAATCACGGCTTCGACTACCACAACAAAGAGGCTTTTGAGCAATGGGACACGGTGAAAAGCCAGGAAACAGTTGGCAAGATCTTTGACGCCATGGACACTTTTCTGGGCGGGGTCGGCCTGGTCACACTAGCCCTGGGGGCCATCGGAATCATCAATATCATGCTGGTCTCGGTGACCGAACGGACCAAGGAAATTGGGCTCATGAAGGCGGTGGGCGCTACCAAACGCAGTATCCTCATCCAATTTTTCTTCGAGGGAGCATTCTTGACTTTGTTGAGTGGTGGGCTGGGAATTGGAGCGGCTGCCGGGTTCATGGCGGTGCTGGGAGCACTGCCCGCCCCGCCGGGTTTTGATACGCCTCATTTGGTGCCAATGTCGGCGGCGCTGGCCGTAGTCTCGCTTTCGGTTGCCGGCATTGTGGCTGGGTTATATCCAGCGCGCAAGGCCGCCATGCTGACGCCGGTCGAAGCCTTAAGGAAAGAGCAGTAACATGGTGCGCGATCTCTTAGGACAGGCATACCAGGCCATGCGCTTCAACCGCCGGCGCACGGCCCTGACCATGCTGGGCATGGCATGGGGCATCGCCACGGTTGTACTCCTGATGGCTTATGGAGGTGGCTTTGGCCGTGCCGTCCGCGCCATCTTTTCCAACTTCGGCATGCAGATCATGGGTGTCTTTCCCGGACGCACCTCGCTCCAGGCAGGCGGCGCCAAGGCAGGCGTGGAAGTCCGCTTCACCCTCGATGACATTGAGCATATTCGCAACCTCGTGCCGCTGGTCCGCAATATCAGTCCCCAGGCCGGAATGGAAACCACGGTCCAACATGAGAACCGCTCGTTTCAGTTCCCGATTGAGGGCTTTACTCCCGAAGGCCAGCAGATCCGCGCTCTAAAGGCCGAATCGGGCCGGCTGTTCAATGACAAAGACGAAATGCAGCGCGCCCGCGTGGCCGTGATTGGTTCTGAGGCTAAAACAAAACTGTTCTCCGGGCAGTTTGCCGTGGGTGACAGCATTCGCATTAACGGCCTCAGCTTTCAGGTGATCGGCGTCCTCGAATCCAAGATGCAGGAAGGTGAAAGCGATATCAACCGCGCCATCTACATTCCCTTTAGCGCCATGGGCGATCTGAAAGATACTCGTTATCTCGATGGCATCTGGGTTGACTACGAAGGCATGGAGTACGAAAAGATCGAGGACAATATTCGCGCCGTAATTGCTGGGTTGCACGGATTCAATCCCACGGACCATCGCGCGATCTTTGTCTTCAACTCCATGAAGCAGGTGAATACGTTTGAGATCATCGTGTTGGGGCTTCAGGTTCTGCTCACCTTCATTGGCACTCTAACGCTCGGCATCGGTGGAGTCGGTCTCATGAATATCATGCTGGTCTCGGTAACCCAGCGCACGCGCGAGATCGGAATTGAGAAAGCGCTGGGCGCCCGCAAACGCGACATCCTCTTGCAATTCATGGCGGAGGCCCTGGCCATCACTTTCGCAGGCGGCTTGCTGGGAATCATGCTTGCTTATGCCATCTCCTGGGGAGCCGGTTCTCTCACCCTGTACAGCGCCATCGCCCGCCATGCCGAGGCCGGTGATATTCGCCTGATCATCTCTCCTATCAATCTGCTGGTCTCAACCACGATCCTGACCCTAGTGGGCATCGTTAGCGGCATGTTGCCGGCAATCAAAGCGGCCAAGCTCGATCCCATTGAAGCCTTGCGATATGAATGAGATTACGAGGATTGCCAGGATTTGCAATTGTCAAAAAAATTCAAATAGGGAAACTGTCCTAGTACGGACTAGGTTCGATTTGGAGGGAAAAAAGGCCACGCTCCTCTACAACCAGAGTAGATGCATGTGTAGGATTACTTCATTTCATTTCTAAGAACGGCGATTGAGATCTGTTCTTAGGTCCATTGAAATGGAGGTTCAATTTGCATTTCTCTGCTCGGCGTATTCAGCGCATCGTTTTGTTCGTGGTTTTTTCAACTGCATTTTTGGCAATCAGTGGCTGTGGAGGCGGATCGGCGCATTCCAACTCAGTTGCGGCATCACCTTCAGCCACCACAAATCCAGGTCCAACGTCCACGCCAACACCGACTCCCACACCAACACCCGGGCCAATTCCTTCAACTCATGGTCCCGTGGTTCTGGTGGTGGAAGAAAACCACGGATATTCGAGTGTGATTGGGAGCGCCGCCATGCCATATCTAAACAGCCTGGCACAGCAATATGGATTGGCGACCCAGTACTTCGCGAATACGCACCCTTCCATCGGTAATTACTTTGAAATGACCGCCGGCCAAATTATCACCAATGACGACGGCTTTAATGGCCCGCTCGGCGACGACAATTTGATCCGCCGCATTCTCCAGGCAGGGAGGACATGGAAGGCCTACGCAGAAAGCTTACCTGGCGTGGGGTATATCGGGGGTGATGCTGGAGCGTACCTTCACCGCCACAACCCGCTTTCCTATTTCACGGATGTAACCAACAGCCCAGCCCAGCGCGGTAACCTGGTTCCTTTCACGCAGTTTCCGTCGGACCTGAACAATGGGCAACTGCCTGACTTCAGCTTCGTGGCTCCGAATGCAAGTAACGATGCCCATGACTGTCCTGCTGGAACGGATGCTTGCTTGCGCAATGCAGATGATTGGCTCCAGCAAAATATTGGTCCGCTGCTCTCAAGTTCGCAATTTCAGCAAGGCGGCCTGCTGGTGATTGTGTTTGACGAAGCGGAAGACGCCGATACGAGTTTGGGAGGCGGTCATATCGCCATGGTAGTGGCCGGTCCAAGAGTCAAACGTGGATTCCAAAGCTCGAACCAGTATCAACATCAGAATCTGCTAAAGATGATCGCAACCTATCTGGGCATCGACGGCAACCTGGGAGATGCGGCGAATGCTTCTGGTATGGGAGAGTTCTTTAATTAAGAGCTAATGGTTCATCACGCAGGCTTCCGGGCCAGCGCCTCCAGTAGAGGATAGGAAGATGCCGGCAGGAAGATGTGCTCGGCTGGTTGTAAGCCGTTTTGGATGCCCTTTACCAGCATCTCCAGGGCCACGTCCATCGTGACCGAGGTGATGATGGCGGCAGCCAAGGTCCCATTATCCACCAAAGGTTTTATCTGGCGCGGGACACCTGCGGCCGTATAGGGCAGACTGAGCCATTTAGCCCGTTCTGCGCCGGTAGTGCAATCCTGGAATGCTCTTCTTGCCGCCAGAATGAAGTCAATATTCTGCGAGGAGATCAAGTGGGTTTGCTCGGCACGCACAGTTTGCAGGCGCAGCCATGACGTTACCGACTTGTAGGCATTTTCTTCTGTCCATTGGATTTTCAAAGTCTTTGTCTGGATGTTCCCCGGGGTAGTGCTCTCAATGCCTTCAGCTCGTTGCGAAGCTAGAAAATTGGAAGCTGGCCCGCGCAGATAGAGTATTGACCCGCCTTTGGGCAGAATCGCGCCGAATTGCCGCCCCTGCATCCGCCCAATTTCGACGTGATCCTGGGACAGGGCAAAGACTGGGGCCTTGGCAATCTTTCGCAATGCTCCCGTGTAGTCCACCTGTGCGTTGCTGATTACCCATGCAATGCCAGCGTTCACCGCGGCCTCCGCGACTCGGGGCAGACCCGCATTGGTGACTGGCTCGGCAACGATGCCGTCGGGCCGGCCGGAGCGCGACTGAATAATCTCTAGCAATTGCTGGCTCTGGACCACAGGATCGCTCAGCGCATTGATGATCTGTACTTCCACATTGAGCCGCTCAGCCGTCGCTTTGGCTGCCGCTGCCTGCTCGCTCAAGTAATTGTTTTCGCCGGGAAGAGATATGACAAAGCTGAGTTTCTTCTGCATGTTCTTATTTGTCACGCGTAATTATGGTGGATGTATTTTGCCATATATTACGACGAAATATTTAAAAATTCTAATAATATAATGCGGAAGGCAGCGTCCTACCCCCCCTTCCCCAAGCAGCTTCTTTCACCGCCTAGTTCGGGTGGTTCGCCTCGCTTATCCAGTTGGATCCCGGAAGTCCTGTTGGCAGTAGCGGTTAGCTCCCTAGCTTCTCGAAGAACAAGATAATCGACTCAATACCCCGGTAGAAATTAGGAATATGAAATTTCTCATTCGGGGCGTGCAAGTTATCGTCTGGCAGGCCGAACCCCATCATCACGCTGGGAATCTTCAGCACATCCTGAAAATCAGTAACGATGGGAATAGAGCCGCCTGACCGGATGAAGACTGTCTCTTTCTTGAAGACTTCGTGCAATGCCTCGGTGGCCGCCTTGATGAAACGGTTGTCGGTTCCTACCACGCAGGCTGGTCCTTTGCTGTGCACCTTGATCTTGGTCTCAATGCCCTTGGGTGTCAGCTTCTTCACGAACTTGGTATATTTTGCAAGAATGTCGTCGGCATCCTGGTTAGGAACCAGGCGCATTGAAACTTTCGCAGCAGCCTTAGCCGGGATCACAGTCTTGGCCCCTGCAGCAACGAAACCGCCAGGCATCCCGTGGACTTCCAGCGTGGGACGCGCCCAGGTGCGATAGAGCACTGAATATCCAGGCTCGCCGGTCAGCACCTTGGAGCCGACTTCAGTTTTACGATAGTGCTCTTCGTTGAAGGGCAGGCGCTTCCAGGCCTTAAGTTCGTCTTTGGTAGGCTCTTTTACTCCTTTGTAGAAACCCGGAATCAGGATGCGGCCTTTCGAGTCCTTCAGCTTGCTGATGATCTCGATCAAGGCAAAGAAAGGATTGGGCGCAGCCCCGCCGTACATCCCGGAGTGGAGGTCGGTTTTTGCGCCATAAGTTTCAATCTCGGTGTAGACCAAGCCGCGCAATCCAACACAAAGAGTCGGCAGATCAGGCGCGAAGAGCTCGGTGTCACAGACTAGTGCAAAGTCAGCCTTGAGCTTGGCCTTTTCTTTGCGGACATACGCGGCAATGGATTTGCCGCCCACTTCCTCTTCGCCTTCCAGGATGAACTTCACGTTCAATGGCAGTTTGCCGTTGTGGGCCTTCATTAAGGCTTCGATAGCCTTGAGCTCCATCCAGAGCTGACCTTTGTCATCTACGGCGCCGCGGGCGTAGAGGTTTTTGTTGCGCTCGGTTGGCTCAAAAGGTGGTGATTTCCACTCGTCCAGCGGGTCGGGCGGCTGTACATCATAGTGCGCATAACACAATACTGTGGGCTTGCCGGGCGCATGAAGCCAGTCGGCGTAGATCAATGGATGCCCATCGGTCGGAATTACCTCGACATTCTCCATGCCGATGTTGCGCAGATCATTGGCAACGTATTCGGCTGCGCGCCGCACGTCATCCTTGTGCTCGGGCGCAGTGCTGACGCTGGGGATGCGAAGCAGATCTTTTAGTTCCCCCAGAAATCTCTGCTGGTTTTCTCTTGCGTAACTGACTGCTGACGAGGCCATACAAGTCTCCGTTTCCTATTCAATCTTTTCAATATAACTCTAAGGTAAGAATCCGGTTTGGGCTGCACTATGTACTCTTCTCGCCGCCCTCGGGTCCATAGAAAAATACCCAGGCGGAAAAGTCGTCGCTAAAACCAACGAAACGATGCTCCAGGCCGGCAGGCACGAACAAGACATCGCCAGGGGCAATCGCTTCTTTTTCGTTTCCGCATACAAACTCGCCTCTTCCGGTGGAAACCACATAAACTTCATCCCGCGTATGCGGTTTTTGCAGGTCTACTTTTTCGGGTTTATAGATCTCGACTTCCAGCGTGCCGTGGCTGAAGAGCTTGATAAAGGTCCCGTGGTGTTGGGCCAGCTTTTCCAGGGAGTCCTTGATCGTCAGCTTGGTCATAACAATCCGCCACAATGATCAAACAAAGCAGTATACAACGCAGAAAGCTCCCACCCTTCGCAAACAACGCGAAGGATGGGGCACCCTACCCTATAATGGAAATGTGAGTTCCGAATCAGAAGTTCGTAAGCGGGCAGAAGCCGATTTCCCCACTCGCTGGGGACATTTTCGCATCATGGGTTTTGAGGGCCATGCTGGAGATGACCGGCGCGCGGAATCGGCTGTGGCATTGGTGCTGGGTGATATCCATTCTGCGCCACCCCTGGTGCGTATCCACTCGCAATGCCTTACAGGCGATGTCTTCGCTTCGCTTCGTTGTGATTGCCGCCAGCAACTTGAAATGGCACTTGCTTTGATTGGGCAGGCTGGCAATGGCGTGCTCGTTTACGAACAGCAGGAAGGCCGGGGCATCGGACTAATGGCCAAGTTACAGGCCTACGAGTTGCAGGATAAGGGGATGGATACCGTCCAGGCCAACGAAGAACTTGGTTTTAAGGCTGACCACCGCGAATTTCAACTGCCCGCGGGGATTCTCAGTGCGCTAGGATTGAAGGCCGTCCGCCTGCTGTCCAACAATCCGCAAAAGGTCTCTGCCCTGGAAGCTGCCGGAATCAAGGTTGTGGAGCGCGTCCCGTGCGAAGTAGAACCTCATGCTGCCTCCGAGCGCTATCTGAATACCAAGAAAGAAAAAATGGGACATTTGTTTACGTCTCGTTGAGAAGCATTCAGCAAGGAAGCACTCAGCATTCAGCCCGCGTG
>DASZEU010000191.1:0-4875 GCA_035940535.1 Candidatus Angelobacter sp. | reverse complement strand
TGAAGCTGCTGCCGAACTGTTCGCCTTTCAGCGGCTTATGGATGTCAGGGCTCGACAACCGCCGCAGCAAACAAGAGTTGGCAATGGTCTATACGCCCCTGGAGAGCTGCTTGCGGTCCATTGTCAGCTACTATAAGAGCAATCCGCAGGTGGTGCCGGAAGGCTATGCCACAAGAAATTTGGAGCTACAACTCGCAACGGAAAGGATGAATGTATGAAGTTTCTGTCCAAGTTTGAGGGAGATGCCTACGCTCTCCTGCGCATTGTTGTCGGACTCTTGTTTGCCTGCCATGGCGCAGAAACTCTTTGGTGCGTTCGGCGGTCAATCCATGGTGCATGTTCCCCTGATGCTCGTGGCCGGAATTATCGAGTTTGGCGGCGGCCTTCTTGTCGCCTTTGGATTGCTTACCCGCATTGCTGCATTTATCTGCAGCGGCCAGATGGCGGCGGCTTATTTTATGGGCCATTTCCATGCTCACGGAAGCTACCTTCCCATTGTGAACCAGGGCGAACTCGCCGTAATCTACTGCTTTGTCTTCCTCTACATCTCTACACACGGAACCGGAAAGTGGGGAATCGAAAAATAACGGATCGTATCCGATGGTCGCAGGTTGCTGCATTCCGCCTGGCGCGCCATCATCTTGTTGACAGAACTGCGGCGGACCTGGAAGAGGTCTGCCGCGATCTCTGCGGCATCCAGGCCCAGGTTATGTCTTGTGCAGAACTGGCTTGCTGGACACGCACGGCCGGCATTGCCTCAGATGCCATTCATGCCACACTGTGGAAGAGCCGAACCCTGGTCCGAACCTCATGCATGAGGCAGACGCTGCATCTGTTGCCCGCCGCTGATTTCTCCATTTATATAACCGCTCTCAGGCGCAGCCGCCTTGCTGCGCTTCTGCGCGTGATGGCGCGGTTCGGCATGACCGCAAAGGATTTAGATGGCTTAAATCGGTTGGTGATGGAAGAACTTCATTTCGGCCCCAAGAGCCAGCGTGAAATTGCCGAAGCCATCCGGCCAAGAGTCAACAAAAAGGTACAAGCCTGGATGGAGCGCTTTTGGAGCCCCGTTCGCCCCGCGTTGGTGGAAGGCCTGGTTTGCTATGGTTCCGAGCAGGAACTCAATAAAAGCAACAGCAGGCGAAGCGATTCAGTGTTTGTGCGGGTAGATCAGTGGCTGCCAAAACAAAAAAAAGTTGATGAATTGGCATCCCAGCAGACCTTGCTACGGAGCTACCTCCACGCTTACGGCCCAGCAACCGTTCAGGATTTTGGTTGCTGGTCTGGAATACCCATGAAGGAGTCAAAAGAAATCTGGAACAGTCTGGCTCCGGAGCTGGCAGAGGTTTCCATTGAAGGCCAGAAGAGGTCGATTCTCAGCCAAGACCTTGACCAGCTTACTGAAAGCAGCTTAGACGAAGAAGTAGTGCGATTGCTGCCGGGCTTCGATCCCTACCTGCTCGCACACGCCCAAAAAGATCACATAGTCGAAAGCCAATACTACAAGCGTGTGTACCGTAACCAAGGCTGGATCTCGCCGGTAGTTTTAATCAATGGAAGAATTGCAGGCATCTGGTCATATATAACAAAAGGAAAGGCCATCTCATTCAAGGCCGAACTCTTCGAAAAGCTCTCCAAACGCCAGCGAGGCAAGATTCACGATGAAGCGGAGAGGCTAGGGCAGTTCTTAGGCGGCTCCATGTCGGTTTCTTTGAACGCGTAAAAACGTTTTTGAATAGAAGGTTTTTAATAGAGCGTTTTATATAGTCCAGCGATGATGTGTATCAGCCCCAACCATCCTTGGCGAGAAGGTTGCGTGAACTTACTTTTTGTCGGCTGAGCATCAATTTCACCGCCTAAAACGTTCTGTCATTCTGAAGGCGCGTTCTTTGCGCCTGAAGAACCCCGAAAATGCATAAATAGTTCACGTCAGTATAAGAGGCAACTCGGCAACGCTCGATTTTTCCAGCCAGAAGCCAGTCGCTCGCAGCCGAAGCTCGCAAAAATCAAACGCGGCTGGTGTTCCTTGTTTTTCTTTAATGCACCCACGGCCCCGTGCAGGAATCTCGAACTTGATGAACCCAATCACCCACGCTTCTTCCGCTCCATCTGCAAATACAACTCGTCTTCACCAGTCTTGACGAATCCCAATCGCTCATAAAGACGTTGCGCTGGATTGGTTTTCAGCACCTGCAACCGCACTGGCAAACCGGTCTTTTCTGATTGCTGAATCAATTCATGTAGATACTTGCCGCCGATCCCACGGTTCTGATGCTCTGGTAGCAACGCGATATCCACCAAAAGATGAAACTCCGAGGTGTGGTTTACGAGAATCCGCCCAATGGGTTCGCCATCGCGTAGGATGATCCGATGCTCCGCGTCAGGATAGGCCGTCTCATACCAGCGCTGCTGGTGATTGAACTGCATCCTGAGAAAAACGTCCAACTGCGCCGGCGGCCATCCCAATCCGGCAAACTCCTGCTGCCGCGTACTGGCATAGAGCTGAAACAAAAACTCCTGATGCTCTGGAGAAAACGAACACACTGTCAAATTCATGATGATGATCTTTGATTCGTGTTAATTCGCGGCAAAACCCGATATTCGCCGAAGTCTATCTGGCCCGGTGCTTCTCCACATCTGCGGATATGGTTCGCGATCCAGCCCAAAGCACCATGGCCAGAGCCAGCGACAATGCGGGAATTACCAGCATGGCGTGCTGCAGACCAATGGCCTTGAAGGCCGCCGTTATTTCGGTTGATCCCGCTGCCTTGGCAGCGCTTCGAGCCAGATGGTCGCTTAGTTTTCCGGTAATAACTGGGCCGAAAGAGGCTCCGCCCAGGTACATCACGCAAAAATAAATGGACATAATGGTGCCGCGCAGAGAGGGCGCTACAACGTCCTGAATCGAGGAGTAAACCAGCCCATAATACATATTGAGACAGCCATAAGCCAAAGTGATGAGCACAACCGCAAGCGGCAGCGAGCCCAACGGTTGCTGGACTCCAAAATAAGCCAGCGGCGCCGCCGTTAGGGTGGCCAATGCGGCTGCCGTCATGCGCCCGTTGCTCCGGTGGCGGATGATGAAATCTCCCAGATATCCGGCAATAACTCCACCCATGATGCCGCCCACGGCATAGACAGCGCCAGTGGCATAGCCCGATTTGGCCAAACTCACATGGTGAATGCGGGAGAAGAAGAGCGGTAGAAACGTGCCGATGGCATACAGGTTAAAGTTGACCAGCGCGCCGGAAGCAATGATCCACCAGAAGGTTGGTATGCGGAAGACTTGCAGGACTTCTCGGAGTGAGTTCGGAGTTGAGGCTTTATGGGTGTCAGAAGCGCCGCGTCGAGGTTCGCGCAATAGCAGGATCACGGGGGCTATCAGCACAGCCGGAGCGGCCGCCACGATCATGGCAATGCGCCATCCATAGTGTTGTGCCGTAACTCCGCTGAGAAAGTAGGCCAACGCCCCGCCCACAGGTACTCCCAGCATGAACAGCGCTAGTGGTTTGGCCCGGCGATGGGGAGGAAAGAGATCGCCAATCCAACTTGCCGCCGTGGGAGCGCAAGCAGCTTCTCCTACGGCCACGCCCAAGCGGGTTTTGACCAGCATGGAAAAACTGTTCGCGAAGTATGCACACGCGGTAAGCGCACCCCAGATAGCAACACCAGCGGCCAGTAGTACCTTACGGCTGCCCCGGTCGGCCCGCTGGCCTAGTGGCAATCCAATTACCGCATAAAGAATGGTGAAGACGGTGCCCAGCCAGCCGATCGCCGTATCGTTGAGATGAAACTCTCTGCTGATCGGCTCGGCCAGAGCCCCGGCCACGTTCCGGTCGTAGAAATTCATGATATTCACGATCACCAGAACAATCAGCGCCCAGAAAGCGGCGTAGGACAATGGCTGGATGGGAGTCTTCTCAACAGCCGGAACTTCACGCGCAGGGGTTTCAACAGCCATGGGCCGACATAGTATCAGAGCTGGCGAGCTTTTGAGTCGAAAGAAGTTGCCGCCCAGCCAGGTCCCATGTAGGTCTTGTTTTGCAAATCTCCCTCATAGGCCAAAAAGATTTACTCTCTTGCACTTTATAGAGATACTACTATTATTTTGATAAAATCCTTGCATATTTGTCCTGCTTGTGGTACAAAATGACGAGCAGGAGACAACAATCCGCGTCATTCGCGAGGACGTTAACTGTCGTGGCTCATTGCACGGGGTTAGCGGAGCCATATCAAAAAATATTGGCTGACTCGCCAACTAAAAACTTATAAAATTCTAATTTTTACTTGCCCTACCTCGCCCCTATCGTAACTTCCATCCAACTTTGAACCAACTTTTTCCGCAAAATCGCCTTGCTTTAAAGCTAATTTTGATTAGGATTTACTAATTTTAATCGTGGCCAACTCAACACCATGGCAGCAGCCGCAAATATCCAAAGACCCCAAAATAGCAGCATGATCGCAAATCCTTAGTCGCGTAGCGGCAGATTCCCACACAACCCACAAAGGCGGTGGACAATCTCTGGCTAGCAGCTAGAAGCCAGGAGCTAGCCGCCAAAAACAACACAGTGCTAGGTCAAAAAAATATTAGACATTTTCGCCCCGCCGCACTAACATCGCACCGTATCAAATTTACATCCCTTAGCACTGTTTGCCGTACGCAGTCCAAAAGACAACCAACTCAGATCGAATGATTCTTATAGGAGACGCTTTATGGGCTTATCCAGAAGAGAGTTCTTCAAGGTGGGGACGGGCGGCGCAGCCGCTGCTTTTCTGCTTGGATTCGATGCCGCTCCTGTCGTGGCGCAATCGCGGGAACTCAAGATCGCACGTACCACTGAGACCCGCTCTATATGTCCTTACTGCTCGGTGAGC
>DASZEU010000190.1:0-12931 GCA_035940535.1 Candidatus Angelobacter sp. | reverse complement strand
TGACTCGTATTTCCATCGATAATTTCCGGTGTTTCGTCAACTTTGAATACCGGCCTGCCCAGAAGCAACTCATTCTCGGTGCAAATGGTTCGGGTAAATCATCTTTGCTGGATGCTCTTCTTTTCTTGCGGAGAGTTGTGTTCCTGGGCCAAGATTTAGAACATCAAGAAATCCTCAGCCAGAAGACCCTTTGGATGGATCGGCCGTTGCAAACTTGGGAGCTAGAGGCGTCGCTTGATGATGCAAGTTACACCTATCACCTAGAGATCGATTCATACGGTGATCCGCCGCGAGCGCGAATCATATCGGAAAACGTGAAGATCAATGGAAAGCCAGCCTTCGAGTTTGAAGATGGGAAAGTGCATCTATTTGATGATCAGCCCAGTCCCAAGATCACTTATCCCTTTGATTGGCATCGCTCGGCCTTCGCAACACTGAGTGAGGAAAGGATCAATCAGAGCTTGGCACGATTCAAGCGCTGGTTCAACAATCTGCTTTGTTTTCGAATCAACCCTTTCCGCATGGGATATCGGGCCGAACGAGAGGATGCTTATCCTTATTTTGATTTGTCGAACTTTGCTGCATGGTACAAGCACTTATTCTTGTCTTCACCCCAGGAAAACGCCAAGCTGCTTGAAAATTTAACTGCTGCTCTTGATGGTTTCAGCTTTCTTAAATTTGAGAGTGTTGGTGAGAACATCGGGTTGCTATTTTCTGAATTCGCAGGCAGTCGAGGGGCGAGGGTAAAACTTCGTTTTGACAAGCTGTCAGATGGCCAGCGATGTTTGATTTGTTTGTATGCCATTCTGAATTTCGTGGTGGCCAAAGGCAACACCGTGATTTTGGACGAGCCTGAAAACTTTATAGCTCTGCGGGAGATTCAGCCCTGGCTAAATGCGGTCTCGGACGCGATCGAGGAAAGCCGCGGACAAGTCCTCATCATCTCTCATCATCCAGAGTTTATGAATCAATGGGCACCTGACTTTGGCGTTCAATTCGCTCGTGATGGCATGGGCCCTGTGCGCATCAAGGAGTTTCGAACCGAGACTTACAATACACTTCTTCCATCTGAAGTAATTGCTCGCGGATGGGAGAATGAGTAAGCCATCTCAGGTTACAGTGCTCGCCGAAGACCAGCGTCATCAACAGTTCGCACGACGCTATCTGGAACGGCTAGACTATTCGCGGCATGAGATCGTATGGGTGCTTTGCCGGCCGGCAAGGGGGCAGGCGAACAGTGGGTGCGCATGCACTATGCAAGGTTGGTCGCTGCGTATCGTGCCAGAGCGGCCCATGCCGGAACTGCCCTCCTAGTGGTGATCGATGCCGACACTAGCGAGGTAGATCACCGCTTTCGGCAGTTGCAAGATACACTTGCCGAAGCCAGATTGAAGCCGCGTTCTAACAATGAGAAGATTGCTCATCTGGTACTCAAGCGAAGTATTGAAACCTGGATTCTCTTCCTTACGGGTAGCAATGTAAATGAGACCACGGACTATAGGAATGCTCACAAGGTCGATGATCAGGTCAAAGCAGCGACCTTGAAATTCTTCGAATGGAGCCGGAAGAACGCATCATTGCCACAAAATTGTCTTCGATCGTTAGTGGTCGCAATTCCTGAAATCAGGCGACTGGAATAGTAATCCCTATCGCCTTGAACTCGTTATTGATTTATTCTGGGAGTTCTCAATAAAATTATTTTCAAATTTTTCATTGCCAGAGGGAAAGCATGAGCACCGCCACAGTCGAGTCTTACCAGTTTCAAGCGGAAACCAAACAACTTCTTCACCTGATGATTCATTCTCTCTATACCCAAAGAGAGATCTTCTTGCGGGAGCTTATCTCCAACGCATCAGATGCGATTGACCGGTTGCGTTTTGAATCCTTGACCAACCCTGATCTGGTCAAAGACCACAAGTTTGAAATTCGTCTGAAGCCTGACCCGAACGCCCGGACTTTGACCATCAGTGATACCGGCATCGGAATGAGCAGGGACGAATTGGTCGCCAACATCGGCACGATTGCGAAGTCAGGGACCCAGGAGTTGCGGAAGCGAGTACAGGAAAGTCCTTCGTCGCAGGCTTTTGCCGATCTCATTGGCCAGTTTGGCGTAGGATTCTATTCTGCGTTCATGGTGTCCGATAAGGTCACGCTTACCACGCGACGCGCGGGCGAAGAAACTGCTACACGATGGGAATCCACGGGTGATGGCACTTACACGATTGCTCCAGCAGAAAAAAGCACTTGTGGAACCGAGATCGTATTGCATCTTAAGCAACCCGATGCTGACGCGGGTATTGAAGATTACTCCGATCGCTGGAAGCTATCGAGCATTGTACGGCGTCATTCCGATTTGATCGCCTACCCAATTATCTACGAAGGGCCAAATTCGGAAGTGGAGCAGACCAACACCGGCGAGACCGTGGTCGATAACAAGACGGTTGAAAAGGTTTTGAATTCCATGAAGCCGATCTGGACGCGCCGCCAGTCGGAGGTCAGCGAAGAGGATTACACGGAGTTCTACAAGCACATTGCTTCAGACTGGAACAAACCGCTGAAGGTGTTGCCCATGAAGGCGGAGGGCGTCCACGAATATGAGGCCCTGTTATTCATTCCTTCGCAAGCGCCTTACGACCTTTTTTATCATGCTTCCGAAGCGGGCTTGAGGCTCTATGCCAAGAGAGTGATGGTCATGGAGAAATGTGAGGACCTCTTGCCTCGGTATCTGCGTTTCATAAGAGGCGTGGTGGACTCAAGTGATCTGCCCCTCAATATCTCCCGCCAGCGCCTGCAGCAGGACCGGCACATCGGCCAGATCAAGAAGTGGCTCACTCGCAAGGTGCTCGACTCGCTCGCCGATATGCACGAAAAAGAAAATGAGACCTACCTCAAGTTCTGGCGTGAGTTTGGGCGCGCCCTTAAAGAAGGCACCCAGGATTACGAGAACAAGGACAAAGTCGTTTCGTTGTTGCTATTCGAATCCTCGAATCATCCCGAAGAGTTGACGACTCTTAAGAGCTACGTAGAGCGCATGAAGCCGGAGCAGACCGAGGTCCTGTACTTGACGGGCGAGTCGCGCAAGGTAGTCGAGAACTCTCCTCATCTTGAGGCTGTTCGGGAAAAAGGATACGAAGTCCTTTACCTGATCGATCCGGTGGATGAACTGCTCACCCAGTACCTCCATGAATTTGAGGGCAAGAAGCTGAAATCCATCAGCAAGGGCGTGGTCAAGCTGGGCACCGATGAAGAAAAGGCGCATGCCGAAGAGCAGCTCAAGAAGAAACAGGAAGAATATGCCGGCTTTCTGGAAACAGTGCAGAAAAAACTCGATCAACATGTGAAGCAGGTGCGCCTGTCGAGCCGGTTGGTCAGTTTTCCAGCCTGCTTGGTCAACGAGGAGCATGAGTATAGTCCGCAAATGGAACGTCTACTGCAGAAAGGGAAGGGCGGTGGTCCAAAACAGCGGCGGATTATGGAGGTCAACGCCAGCCATCCCATCATCACACGTTTGTTTGAGCGCTTTCAGACAGACAAAGAAGATGCGCTCTTAGGCGATTCCGCCGAGCTGTTGTTTGATATGTCGCTGCTGGCCGAAGGTTCGGAAATTCCCGATCCAGTACAGTTCAACAAACTGACACTGCAGTTGCTGGAGAAATCTTTGTAAGACGCAAAATTTTCCGAGGTTCACGTGGATTGGGGGGAGTGTGTTCCAATTACCCAGTTACTAACTTACCCAATTACCCAATCCACGTAGCTCTACTTCACTGCCACAGCCAGAGTATCGTGGTGGGTACGAATGAAGCGGCGCAGGTAAGGGCCTATCTGGCTGGGAGATTCAAAGCCGGCTGCCTTGGCCGCTGCTTCCTGCTCCGCGGACGAGAGTGGCGTGCCTTCCGCATAGTGTTTGAGATCGCGGTAGATTCCGATCGTGAAGATGTCCCAGGCCGCTCCCTGGTCGCGGACAAAGATAAAATTCTGCGGCTGCCTTAACGTCTTGGAATACGCGTTTTCCATTTCTCGTTCTTTGTAGAGATCGGCAAATTTTCCCGGCAAAGATTCGAACATTTCCACGTGAAAAAACGTGCCTTCAGCAAAGCCTTTGCGCAAGTCGGCAAGCGGCGGGCCATAGACAAAGAGGTCTTCTTGCCAGGTGATGTCCTCTCTCATTCTCTCCCGAAAAGCTTGTTCAATCTGACTGCGCTTCTGCACTCTCTGACTTTGATAAAAATCACTGTAGCTGCCCATGGGGAAGAGGACCATCAAGTCCCAATGATCGCCCTGGCTGTGGCGCATCCAAAGAGGAGCTTCATCTCCAGCAGACTGGCAGGCCGCGCCCTTGGCCTTGTAGAGATCAATCAGCTCCAGCAGTTTTCCAGGGGCTGCCTGGACCAATGTGACTTTGTAGAGAAAAGGATTCTCCACAGCCGATGCTGGAATTACAGGGCCGCATAATGAAAGGATAAGCGCAGCAATAAAGTTTCGCATGGCAAGGAATTGTACAAGAAGCCGCTATAATCAAGCGTTATGCGTACAATCAAGAACACAGTTGCAGTCGTTACCGGCGCTGGATCAGGCATCGGACGCGCCTTAGCCCAGAACCTTGCCTCGCAAGGCGCGCGTCTGGCCCTGGCAGATGTGAACAGTAAAGGACTGGAAGAGACTCAGCAATCGCTTGGCTCTGCCGAATCCCGAACTTATCTCGTTGATGTCTCTAAGGCCCCAGCAGTTGAAGCATTTGCCCACGATGTGGAGCGGGATTTCGGCGGCGCCGCGCTTTTGGTCAACAATGCCGGTGTAGCGCTGCAAGGCTCCTTCCTGGAGATCTCGCTGGAAGACATGGAATGGCTGATGGGCATCAATTTCTGGGGCGTGGTTTACGGCTGCCGCTTTTTCCTGCCGTCGCTTCTGCGAGCACCGGAAGCGCACTTAGTCAATATATCGAGTGTTTTTGGTCTGATTAGCCCACCCGGACAGGCGGCATATTCCTCGGCCAAATTCGCCGTGCGCGGGCTCACGGAGGTGCTACGGCAGGAGCTGCGTTCGACCAATGTCAAAGTTACGTGCGTTCATCCTGGCGGCATCAAAACAAGCATCGCGAAAAATGCCCGCACCGGTGCTGGCGCTGACACCGCGCATACAGCCCACATGCGCGATCGCTTCGATCAAGTGGCTAAGACCTCATCGGAAAAGGCGGCGAGCGTAATCATGAATGGCGTTCTGCGCGACAAACCCCGCGTTCTTATCGGCGCAGATGCGGTCCAGGTTGACATCCTGCAACGCTTGTTTCCTTCCAAGGCCAGCGGGATTTTTACCAAGGGATTGGTGAAAAGAATGGGAACGGAAGCTCCTTCCCTCGCCGCTGTACCACGCAAGACTTAAGTTAGCTACTGGCTGCTAGCTCCTGGCAAAGCCTGAAAGGATACAGCAGTATTTTGCATCTTCACCAAGGCATACTGTAGGGGGCGTCTACAACCAAGTACTAATGGCTAAAAACTAATGGCTAATGAAAATGCTGCCCGGCTAGCAGCTAGTAGCCAGCGGCTAGAAGCTGATCTGTTATCCTGCTGTCATTCATGAAACCACAATTCCTGATTTTCCTTACATTGCTGGTCAGTTCAGCTCTTGCGCAGGATCGCACGGCTGAATTGTTGGGTAAGATCGCTGATGCTCCTGGCCCGCCAGGGTTCGAAGAGCCGATTCGCAAGGTCATGGTTGACGCAATGAAACCCTATGCGTCGACACTGCATTTTGATGGCATGGGTTCCATCATTGCTACTCAGGGAACGCAGGGACCTCGTGTGATGGTGGATGCCCACATGGACGAGCTGGGCGGCATGATTCGGCGCATCACTCCCAACGGCCTGCTCACCATGCAGATGCTTGGCGGCTGGCTCGATCAGGCTTTGGTGGACCAACGATGGGTCATCCTGGGATCGAAGGGACCCGTGCGGGCCATCACCGGCATTCGCGATATCCATGTAATGCCGCAAGAGGAGCGCACACGTGTCTTTCCCCGTGACTCGATCTTTTTGGACGTCGGGGCAAAAAATCCCGACGACGTTCGCAACATGGGAGTCGAACCAGGAGATCCGGTGGTTCCTGATGCGCCGTTTATGATTTTGAATGGCACCGACAACTATCTCGGCAAAGGCTGGGACGACCGAGTGGGCTGTGCCGTAGTTGCGGAGACCATGCGCCGTTTGGCTTCGGGGCCGCATCCCAACCAAATCTTTTATGTGATTACCACGCAGGAGGAGCTTGGGCTGCGTGGCGCTCATGCGGCTGCCGACGTGGTAAAACCTGAAATTGGTATCGCCTTGGAAGGCGGTGTGACCGGAGATGTGTTTCCACACCCGGAAGAGTCGCAGGTAAAGCTGGGCGCAGGGCCGGCCCTGTTTCTCTTTGACACGTCGCAGCTTCCTAACCGCAAACTTGTGCAGTTTGTGAAGAGCACGGCAGCCGCTAGAAAACTGCCTTTGCAACTCGATCTGGTCAATGGATATGGAGACGACTCTGCCGAAATTCAAAAGAGCAATGGCGGTGTTCCCACGGTCAATCTGGTGGTGCCGGTGCGCTACACCCACGCTCACAACGGCATTATCAACCGTCGCGATTTTGATCTGATGGTGGATCTGATGGTGGCACTGCTGCAATCGCTGGATGCGCAAACCGTGCAACGCATCCGCGATTTCACACCCGAATGACTACCAAAGGCCTAGTCAGCACCTCAACGAGTGTGTGGAAGTCTGTGAGTCTTGGAGGTCAATGCTGTACCGCCTGATCTTTTTGTATAAGGTACTGCGCGGAATTCTGAGACGAAGCGCCGCGTGAGCCACGTTACCTCCCTCTACTTCTAACGCACTACAGATGAGATTCCGCTCCGCAGCTCCGGCCTCCCACGTTGGTCCACCTTCGGCCGGACAAGGGGCGTCTCCTGTGCCGGCATCAAGGACGCCCAAATCCTCTGTTCCAATCGTCAGAGTGTCGCAGGTTAGGACCGCACGCTCAAGCGCGTTTCGCAACTCTCGGATATTTCCCGGCCAGCTATAGGTCTTCAACATCGCTTTCGACTCATTACTCAATTCTTTCTTGTCGCAACCCATTTCTTCGGCTAGTTCATGCAGGATGTTGTCGGCCAGAATAGGAATATCTTCGGCTCTTTCCCGCAAAGGCGGTATTCGCAGTTGGAAGGTACTGATGCGAAAATAGAGGTCCTCGCGGAACCTCATCTCTTTTACCCATCGCATTAGGTTACGGTTGGTTGCGGCAATGACCTGGATATCGGCTGTGCGCTCGCGTAGATCTCCTAAGCGGCGGAACCGTTTGTTCTCTAGTATCCTAAGCAGCTTGGGCTGTACCATGATGTCCATTTCGCCTAACTCATCGAGAAATAGAATTCCGCAGTGCGCAACCTCCACCAGTCCAGGCTTACCGCTGGAAGCGCCAGTGAATGCGCCCTTGTTATATCCAAACAATTCAGATTCCAGCAGGTCTTTGGATAATCCGGCGCAGTTCACGTCTACTATTTCCTCTTCGGAGCGTGGGCCATTCTTGTAAATCCATTGGGCCAATACTCCTTTTCCGCTTCCGGTCTCGCCCTGAATCAGGATGGGACGCTCTGTCGAAATAATCCTTCGGGTTTCCTGCTCCAGTCGCCGAATTGCGCGGCTCGTCCCAAGGAAAGGGTTCCTTTCATGGCGCGAAATTGTCAGTTTTCGGCAAAGCTGTTTTCGCTTGTTTCGGTTGTGTTCCAGGCAATTCGCCAAGTCAGAGCTGAGGGTGCGAAAATCAAGGGGCTTCGTGCGGAACTGGTTCGCTCCTTGTTTAATCGATCTGACTGCGTTTTCTATCGAGCCGTCTGCGGTGAGGATGATCGTCTCCGTCCAGAGACATCTATTCTTGACTTCGGCAAGAAACTGCACACCGTCACCGTCCGGCAATCCAACGTCAACAATTGCAACATCTGGAGTGTTACTCTCGAGTTCCTGACAAGCTGACTCCAAATCGGCTGCTGTGACCACACTATGACCAAGACTCTCTACATGTCTGCTCAGTAGCCTCTGTGTAGTTGGATCATCATCGACGATCAAAATCTTCGCTTTAATCATTCATCCCTCCGCAGACTCCGAGAGAAGAGTTATTTTGCCGGGCCTTGGACCTGCTTCTTTATTGTTTGTGCAAAATAAGCAAATCTCTTTCCAAGATAGTTACGCTGTTTTTCGGATGCAACTATCGGCCTTGTTCCTAGACCGCATTGGATCCCCTTTTGCCCATGATCAGGCTGAAAAGGATTACAAGGCCAACAATAGCGATTCTTTCGGACCAGTTCACGTGGAAGATGGAGGCGATAACAGCAATGATGACCAGCGTCAATGCAACTGCTATGTATCCGCCCGTGGTAGACAGCGCGGCACACATAGATTTGATTAGGGTTTGTTTTTGATTGCGACTCACGTTCAATATCCTTTCTTTCGGGATTTCAAGTGGTTGAGAGCCACGGTTGTAGCAAAGTAAGAATACTCTAATTAAATAAATTTTCAACACAATTTTTACAGAATTAGCTATAATTTATTGGAATTAATTAACAAATTTAGGGGAGAATTGGTCTGTCTTCTCTGAATTGTCTCTGTTGTCTCGTCCCATTTAGAGACATTGGCAACACACTGTGGATGGGCACACCACCAACGTCGTGCTTTTTCATTTGGTTAGCAATGTTTTGAATTTGGTAGCCTACATGCTAAAGTGAATGGCAGGAAGTAATATGCGACTCACGTTTGCTTCCAGGCCCACAGAAGTTGAGAGCTTCTGTGGGCAAGATGTTAGGACATTCAGATCAATTCAGTGTGAAGGCACTACAGAATATTCATCTGGTGACTATGGCCATCAATGTTCCTGGCCCGGTCGCTGCTTATCGGCTTCGGCAAATGGGAGCCAAAGTAACCAAGATTGAGCCGCCTACGGGCGATCCTTTGCACCGCTCGTGCCCGGCATGGTATCGCGAATTGACCGACGGTCAACAGGTGGTTCGGCTCGATCTGAAAAGTGAACAGGGAAGGGCCGCAATGGGCGAGGCATTGGCGGAAGCTGATATCTTTCTTACCTCGCATCGGCCTTCCGCTCTGCAACGCCTTTCGCTGGATTGGCAGAGCAATCACCAGCGATATCCGCGGTTGTCGCAGGTGGATATCATCGGCTTTCCCGGCGATCAGGACCATACACCAGGACACGACCTCACTTATTTGGCCAAGCTCGGTATGCTCTCGCCTCCCCAGATGCCCTTGACCTTGCTGGGTGACATTGCCAGTTCTGAGCGTACCGTAGGTGTAGTTCTGGCGCTTCTGTTGCATCGCGCGCGGCACGGATCGACAGGCCATGAAAGAGTTTCAATTTATGAGTCGGCCGAGCTATATGCTGCTCCGCTTCAATACGGAGTCACCGCGCCCGGCGGTCCTTTAGGCGGCGGCCTGCCCGTCTATCAAATGTATTTAACCCAGGATGGATGGATTGCCGTTGCCGCGCTTGAACCGCACTTTTCGGAACGATTGGGACAGGAACTCAACTTGCAACCGGTCACAAAAGAAGAGATCCAAAAGATCTTTCTTACCAAGACCGCCCAAGAGTGGGAGCAATGGGCAATGAAACGCGATTTGCCCCTCGTGAAATTGAACCTGCCGGTGAAGAAGGGAAGTGCTTGAATACATCGGGCAGTCGAGTGGAGGCCAGACCTTCCGCGAGACGGCCCATACTCACTATTTTTTCCCGTGCGCCACATTACTGCGAAGAAATGAACTATAACCAGCTTCATTAAGGTTGCCGGCGGCAAGCTCTAACACCGCTTGAGCTGCATCTTCCTCACTAGCAGTGAAGTGATATCCATTGAGTTCAAGAAATAGGATTCCCACCACGAAGCCGGTACGCTTGTTTCCGTCGACAAAGGGATGGTTGCGAACGATGCCTGCCGTGTAGGCCGTGGCCATATCGATGATATCGGCAGACTTGGCATAGACAAACTGCTGTTGTGGCCTGGCCAACGCCGATTTCAGCAAGCCGCCATCGCGCAGGCCTGCGGCTCCCCCATGAAGCGCGAGCAGACGATCATGCAAAACGAGCGCATCACGTTCGTCGATCCAGACCGGTTCCCTCATTTAGCGAGAACGTGCAGCGTATTGCGGTAGCGGTTGATGATGTCATCTGCTTTCGCCATCTTTTTCTCGAACTCAGGATCGTAAGGTGTGAGCTGGTAGCCGCCGTTGGGCGCTTCGATCAGGAATAGCGCTTCACCATCTGCTGTATGCAGTCGGTTGATGACCTCTTTAGGCAGAACGACCCCAAGCGAGTTGCCGAATTTGCGGACTTTGAGTTCGACCATATTTTACCTCTTCATGTTATTACTATTGTAATAACGTGAAGAGGGTTTCGGCAAAAGAAATCGGCCCCCAGGTCAACCCGCCTTTTTCATAATTCCCAGCTTAGTTCACCACAACGGTGCCATTCGTGGAGCCAATCAGTCCAGTGCGGTCGTCTCGTACGCCCAGCCGCAGAACGTACCGTCCCGGCGGCAGATCAAACAACATCTGAAAGGGAAGGTTGTTTTAAGGGAAGGTTGTTTTGCATGACTTGGCGAAAAGCTTCAGGAGTGAGCGCTGCGGTGATGGTTGTTGCCTCGGTTTTCACGGGTTCGCCTTTTTCCGAGTAGACTTGAACGGCGCCGCTTAAGATGGCATGTTGCAATCCATCTTCTTGCCTCTCGAAGCTGATCGCATGGGCATCCACCAGGTAATTCACTGCGACCCTGTTATGGGTCTTTGCCGAAGGAGGCATCACGCCAACCTTGAAAATCAAGGCTGTGGAGACGGGGTAATCCAAGTTCATAGCTTGGCCAAAATCGCGGGCGCGCTCGCCGGGACCTTGCTTCTCGTAGCTGGAAGGATCTACGGCGAAATAACCAAAGCGATAGCGCAGTTTTGCGCCGGGATGGTTTGTCTTAAGCTGGATTTTGCGGAACTTGCCATCCCAGTGTTTGTTCTGCGGATAATAGCCAAGGGTGTAATAAGTTGAGCCATCATCCATGCTAAGCCGGACGGCGTTCCCAAAATCGTTGGTATTGTAAAAGGCCCTGCCTCCTGTCCGTTCTGCAAGTTCATCGATGGCAACATGGGCGCTTTGCAGATTGTCTGACAAGTTGCTGCCCGCCTCCTGCATCCTCAAACCGTTGAATCTGTAGTTGATCAATGATGTGCCGAATGCGTCGTATCCGTTGTTTCCAGCTTTGAAATAATCAATATTAGTCATGCCCCGCGTATGGATTGGATAGACGGCAACTTGCGCATTCATCAGGGCGTCAGCCGTCTTGCTGACCTCCAAGTCATAGGTTCTCGTTGAGTCGGGACGAACGGCGCTGATCGTAGTATCGGAATTTACATAGAGTGGAAAGGTTTCGGAGACCCAGATCAGGTTTTTGCGCCCAGGATACCCGGCTAGTGTGTGGGCCAAAGCGCTAAGCGCGCTCAGTGTGTAGCCGGCGCGAACGTCCGACTCAGATGAAATCATGCCTAAGATGAACTGCTTCGGAACGTGTCCGGCGCGACCGCCATAAAGCTCTGATTCTGGTCCTCCTGAAGGGTTGGCGAGAAGAGCTGAAGCCTGAGTCTTCCAATGCTCGATTGTCTGCTGAAGCAAGGCGGGATCGCTGGTGAAATCCTGGAGCAAACGCAATTTGTCCCCCAGCACGTACACCGCCATGGGTCGATCGTTGGGAAGCTTCGCCAGAAGTTTCAGCATTTGCTGTTGAACGTCAACCTGGTTCAGGAGCGAGGTGTTCAAAGCGTCCAGCAATACTACATTCAAGGCGCTCCCCGTCGTGTGCTCAGGGATATTCGTAAATATGTTGGTTGGCCGTGTCGCGGAGGATGGTGCTGTTCGTTCGGCCATGCTCGCTCCTGACTGGAAGGAAAAGAAGCGGAGCTGCTGCGGAGTGCCATTTTCCAAAAGCGTAAAATCTTTGGCAGTCAAGCCGGTGAGAGGCTCGCCTTTGTGGTTGGTGGCAATTACATCTACCACTACCAACCGGGTGACCGCCTTCAATACCGTTGACGATTCATATACAGCTTTGGGTTTTTCCGGGCTGACCGTTTTCTGGTCGCCTGTCTGTTGCGCTCCGGCGGTTACGCTTCCTGGTTCCTGAAGGTTGACTGTAGCCGACCGTGCTGGAGAGCTGCCCCATAGAATCAAGGCGAGAATGAAATATGTCGTACTCGTTGAAAGGATATGCTTCTGCATTGGAATCATTCCTATTTTGATCTTGTCCCCAAACTTCGCGATAAACTGCTGCATGAGCGTTCCTTCTTTCTTCCCGATGTGGTTTCAACGACGCACATCTTATGATTATGAGAATCAGGAACGCTCTTAAACTTCGGGTTAGCCTTTCTCCGTGTCTCCGCGCCTCCGTGGTGGGTTTTGATTTTTGGTTGTGGCTCCGCTACGTTGTGCCCTCTGCGGTGAGGTTTCGATCTTCTTGCGCCCGAAGTTTACCCAGAGCGCACGAATGGGCGGTTAGTGCGATTGCTTTGCATTATTCTGCGCCGTTTCCTGCGTGCCTACGTTGAGCGTGCCCGTGCCGCTGCCAATCAGGCCGGTGCGGTTATCGCGTATGCCCAACCGAAGAATGTAACTCCCTGGCGGCAAATCAAAAGTCTTCTGGTAGGGAAATCCGTCGTGCAACACTTTTTTGAATGGCTCTGGTGGCAGAGCTATCTCAATGGAGGTGACATCGGTCTTGACCTGCTTTCCGTTTTCCGCGTAGACCTCCACTGCATAGTCAAGCGTGGCGTGTTGCAGTCCGTCTTCCTGTCTTTCAAAGCCGATTTGGTGCGCGTCTACTAGGAAATTCACCGCTACCTTACCATGTTTTTTGGCAGAAGAAGGCGGCAAG
>DASZEU010000189.1:0-2206 GCA_035940535.1 Candidatus Angelobacter sp. | reverse complement strand
GCTTTTTGTCATTGAATATGCCCTGGCCAGGATGTGGATGTCATGGGGGCTTGTGCCAGAAAGCATGCTGGGCCATAGCGTTGGGGAATACGTTGCCGCATGTCTTGCAGGTGTGTTCTCTCTCGAAGATGCGTTGAACCTTGTTGCCATTCGTGGCCATCTCATGCAGAGCTGCGCCCGCGGCGGAATGCTTGCTGTGGCTGCCTCCAAGGAGGAAGTGGAGCCGTATTTGAAGAAAAGGCTGGATCTAGCTGCGGTTAACGGATCCCGCTCTTGCGTATTATCGGGCCCACTCGAACCTGTGGAACTGGCGGAAAAACAATTGACCCAGCAGCAGGTTGTGTGTCGCCGCTTGCAATCGTCTCACGCCTTTCATTCGCAGATGATGGAACCGATCATCGAGCAGTTTGTTGGCGAAGTGCAAAAAGTAAATCTGAACGCTCCACAAATGCGCTATCTCTCCAATTTCACAGGTGATTGGATCACCCCGGAGCAGGCCACGGATCCCACATACTGGGGCAAGCAACTGCGTGGAACCGTCCAATTCGCCAAAGCGATTCGAAATCTGTGCGATGCAGGCGGGCGGCTGACCTTGGAGGTTGGTCCCGGCCATACGAATAGCACCGCCGTCCGCCAGACAATAGCCAAGCCGGACTTACCCGTGATGTTGACCTCACTGCCGGACCATCGCACTGGCGATTCCGATGTAAAACACGTGCTTACTGCTTTGGGACACCTCTGGCTTCACGGCGCGGGTGTGAATTGGTATGAGTTTGCCGCGGGCGAGAAACGAAAAAGAGTGCCCTTGCCAACTTATCCATTCGAACGCCAGCGTTACTGGATTGAAACCTCAACCTTACGTCGTTCCCGTCCTGACACATCGAGAAAAAAGCTTGATGACTGGTTCTACCTGCCATACTGGAAGGAAACAGCGCAAGTTCCTTCGAGTCCAGAGGCCGGTGTTTCAGCGAACAGTACGGTGCTAATGTTTTCCCGGAACCTGGGAATAGCTGACAAGCTCGCCCGCAAACTCGAGCAAAGACAATACAACATCGTAACGGTTGTTCAAGGCCAGGAATTCGCTAGGCTTGGAAACCAAACTTATTCCCTCCGTCCTGCTGTTCTATCTGATTATGATGTGCTGTTTTCCATCCTGAAAGAACAAGGCAAGCTTCCCCAGAAAGTTCTTCATTTGTGGAATGTGGGTAACAATTGCTCGCTGGAACAGGATCTGGAACTTGCTCTTTATAGTCCGTTGCACCTGGCGCAGGCAGCTACAGCAGAATCAGGCATTGGCCCTATCCAGTGCATGATCGTCTCCACCGGCTTACATGAGATCACTGGAAGCGAGACTCTCTCCCCGGCCAAAGCGACGTTGCTGGGTCTGTGCAAGACAATTAGGTGGGAACTGCCTGATTTTGTTTGTAAGAGCGTAGATATTGACCTCCCAGGCGAGGGCGCCTGGAATGAGTATTTCTTGCTCGATCAACTAGTCGCTGAGTTGGAATCAACGGAGCAGCAGCCCGTTGTGAGTTATCGCGGCAGACGACGCTGGATTCAGACTTTTGATCAGGTGCATTTCCTGGCGGGTGAACCGGAATTGATTCGTAAGGATGGCGTCTATCTGATTACAGGCGGGTTGAGCCACGTTGGTTTTCAGTTTGCAGAATGGCTGGCCTCGGAGTTCTACGCGACCGTTTTGCTGGTGGATAGCCGTCCATTTCCGTTACGGGAGCAATGGGACGCTTGGTCTGAGAGCCACAGCAGCGATCCGGCGGTGGAACAGATACAGCGCATCCGTGCCTGGGAGCAGAGCGGCGCCAGAGTCCTTATTTCCAATGCGGACGTTGCCGATCGCAAGCAAATGGGCGACCTTCGTGATCATGTGCGGGAGGTCTGCGGAGAGATTCACGGTGTAATTCATGCTGCCGGTTTTTCTGAGAGAGCGCCCATCTCGTCATTGACGGGCAAACAGCTAGCCGCATTTCTCACGCCGAAGATCCAGGGCGCGCTTGTCCTCGACGAAGTGTGGGCCGAAGCGGATCTGGATTTCATGGTGTTTTGCTCTTCTTTGACATCCATTGCCGGCCAAGCGGAGCAAGCTGAGTCCGCAGCAGCCAATGCCTTTCTTGACTCCCTTGCCCGGCGCAACTTCTGCCGCGGTCATTGTTTCACGCTGTCAATCAATTGGGACCTCTGGCAGGAT
>DASZEU010000188.1:0-3201 GCA_035940535.1 Candidatus Angelobacter sp. | reverse complement strand
AGGACGGTTGGCATCTGCGAGCATTGCAGGCAAGCAAGGGCAGCGAGATCGTCTTTGAAGGTGATAAGACCGATTAATAAACTTAAACTTGACACCTGCGCTGACGAGATTGGATAATTATGCATCATGAGCTATATGCCTATCAGGGAATAGTGTGCATTCTAAAGAGGAACGGTTTGCTGAATTCCTTAGGCGATTGGCTTTACTCCCTCGTGCAAGAAATATCTCTGAAGCGCGTGAACAGCTTGAGCGGACCTTAAATCAAGTCGAGGATGAAATGACCGGCATCGCGTACGATCCCACGCAATGGCAGAGCGATGGTCGGATGTACCCGCCCCAAGATGACAGCCTTCGGCTTACCAGGAATCCGGCTGTTTTGTGTTTTCGTTCAAAGGGTCATAGAACTTATATAGCGCAAGGCGGCGCCATCGAGATCCATGAAGTTTTCGGCAAGGTGGTATTTTCAAAATCAGGGTCAGATGGGAAAACGATTGCTGATCTTTTGAGGTTAGAGACTGGTGGCAAATCATGAATCAAATCGAGCAACTGGCTGCGAGGCTGGTTTCAGAAATTTCCGAGATCAAGATAAGTTTGGACAAGCCAGCCCAGCAATCTGGCGCTTGGTGGTTAGACGCCGATCTTCATGGGCACTCTGTGGTTACAGAATGGCGACCCGGCAAAGGCTTTGGCGTCTCTGCATCTCCTTCAAGGGCTTATGGTGAAGGTCCCGACGAGATCTTTCCCGATTTGCAAACAGCGGGTGATCGAGTTATCACTCTTCTGCGTGGGCGTGAGTATACGCAACCGCCTCGTGAGATGTTTCTAACGGGACTTCGGGATATTCGCCGGGTTTCCCAAGACGATCTGGCCAAGCGGTTGAAAGTAAGCCAAGCAACCGTTTCAAAAATGGAGAGACGGTCTAACATGTATCTAACCACTTTACGAAAACTGGTAGCGGCATTGGGCGGTGAACTTGAGATTAGCGCAAGATTTCCAGAAGGAGTGGTGAAGATTAAACAGTTTGGCGACCGATGAAGCTCTCGCGCTTCTGCGCTCTGATTGCGGCAGTTATCGGAGTCTCAGCGACATTTCAAAACAGCGAAGATCCACCTAATCTCACCTCACACATTCATCTTTCGATCGCACTCCGCGGAATTTGTGAATCAAATAGCGGCTCGCTATCATCTCTCAGGCCCGGAGTTTATGAACACTGAATGCAATCGTATCGCTTACGCGCTCGCTTCCACCATCAACGGAGAAGCATGGTATGGAGATTCTTTGCGCAAGATTTTGGACAACGTAACCGCGAAGCAGGCGGAAGGCCGTCCGATTCCCAACGCTCATTCCATCTGGGAACTGGTAGTGCATGTGGAAGCGTGGGTGAAGTTCTGTCTGGGGGCGGTGCAGGGAACGCCCATTCCCGCGTGGCCGGCGATGCCCAAGGAGCAGGACTGGCCTCTGGTGATCGAAACCGGCGAGCAGGGGTGGAAGCAGACCGTGGACTCATTTTTCTCGACTCACATGAAGCTTGTGGAGGCGCTCAAGACCTTGAGCGATGACCGGCTTGAGGCAACGGTGCCTGGCCGGAGTTATAACTTCTATCATCTGTTCCAGGGCATGATTCAGCACGCCGTTTATCACGGAGGCCAGGTTGCGCTGCTGAAGAAGATGCTGTGAGTCCACCCTTTCAGGGCTGGCGTTTCGGTATCGCTTGATCAAGGCAATTTTTTGAATACCAGCTTATTTCAGCTCAGGAAACTCAGATACAGACGGCTTTCCCGCCTGATCGGCCGGAATCTCACGATTCAAAGTCTTTCCCACGTAGAAACAGCAGTGCTTGCTGTGAAACAGCAGTGCTTGCTGTCACTGAAAAGGTACTGCCGGACGTCCGGTTCGAGCTACAAGACTCGATCGACCACCTGGTCGGGGTCATGGGCAAACTTGTAGCTGGCAAGTTCAAATACTATTGTTTCGACTTCGCCGGGAATGGCCGTACTTGCAAATCTCCCTGGCCTTGCGGAGCAGGCGCGCCGCGCAGCAGGCCCTCGGTGCTTAGGTCTTCGTCAATTCCCGGCCAATGACCGAAGAATCCCCACGCTGTCTCACCCACGACGCTGGTGAAGCACTACGATGCTGTCAGACCCAATCCCTTGCATTTTTCGCCAGCCCATCGCAAAAGCTGCCTAGCCAACTTAAACACCCACGCGCCACAAGCATCTTGGGGATTCTTCGGAACAAAGTGCGTTCCTCAGAATGACATAGGGTGAGGGTATGGTAAACAGAAAAGGCATTGGAAGAACTACGGCAAACTCTGGCAGGTTGGGACACTTTTGTTGAACGAAGGTCACAGCCTCTGAGGTGAGCCGAAGGGGTGGCGGGTGTGGTGGGTTTTGATTTTTTCTCAGTAGGCCGAAACTCCGATATCATAAACGCGCATGTCTCTTCGTAAGCTGCTAATCGCATTGATCTACTTACCGTTTTTTGCCCAGGGCGGCCTGACTTTGATTCCCGCACAGATCGAAGCGACCGCTCAGGACGCCGCCAAACTGCGCGCCATGATTGAGGCCGCGCCGAGACTCCCGCTGGAACAGACCGACCTGGCGATCAAGCTACCCGAAGGCCAGGAGCTGGGGATGGTCTCATGGGTGGCGCGCGATCCTAAGAGCGGTGTGACGTGGCTCCTTCAGCGCGGTGACAAAGCCGATCCAGTGATAGCCGTTGATAAAGACGGACGCGTCCTGCACTCGTTTGGCAAAGGACTATACAAGATTCCGCATGCGCTTCGGCTCGATCCTCAGGGCAATGTCTGGACCGTCGATGCGGCCACTTCGACAGTAATCAAGTTCAGCCCAAAGGGTGAAAAGCTGCTTCAGATTGACGTGGGTGGGCAGCCCGAATCGGCGCGCAGCGCTTTTCGGGGAACGACCGATATTGCGTTTGCTCCGAAAGGCCGGATCTTCATCAGCGATGGATACGCCAATGCTCGCATCCTTGAGTACACTGCCGATGGCAAAAAGGTCCGCGAGTGGGGCAGTACGGGCACTGGTCCGGGAGAGTTCCATCTGCCGCACTCCATCGTCGCGGATGAGAATGGCATCCTCTATGTTGCTGATCGCGAGAACGGGCGGATTGAGAAATTCAATCTCGACGGAAGGTTTCTAGGCGAGTTCGCCAATTTGGGAAGAACCTATTCGCTCAAGC
>DASZEU010000187.1:0-14333 GCA_035940535.1 Candidatus Angelobacter sp. | reverse complement strand
TCATCTCTTTTTGAATGCAATATTTACCAGCAGCTTTTCTCCTTCAATGTCGACCACGTTGCAGAAGGTGCGGTCGCCGTGGCGGGTGAAGTCCAGGCCTACGCGGCTGTTACCGATTTGCAAATTGCGGATGTGCAGATAGTCCAGCCATTCCGGCAGGGTGGGGCTTACCACGTTCAACTCTTTGCGCTGGGCGCTGGGGCGAATTCCCAAAACCGAAGTTAGAAGGAGGAAGACTGCACCTGAGGCCCAGGCTTGCGGCCAGCATGAGACCGGATACTGCACCGGCCGGTCGTGCTCACCGCGCTGGATGCCGCAGAAAAGCTCAGGCAAGCGATAGTCGCGGAAATTCAGAGCCGACTGGAAGAGGCCGGTGAATACCTGAAGGGCCGCTTCGCGGAATTCGTACAAAGCCATGCCGTGGGCGGCAATGGAGTTGTCATGCGGCCATACGGAACCCCGATGATAGCTAAGCGGATTGAAAACGCGCTCGTCGCGCGACATGGTGCGCAGCCCCCAGCCGGAAAACATGTCAGGCTGCACCAGGCGCTGCGTAACCGCCCGTGCCCGGTCCGCAGGCACCATGCGGGTAAACAAAAGATGGCCAGGATTGCTGGAGATCACCTGGAGTTGGCGCTTGTCGCGGTCCAGAGCCATAGCGTAGAAGTTTTGCTGTGGCATCCAGAAGGCTTTCTCAAATCGTCGCACGAGTTCTGCCGCCTCTCTCCTGAGCTTGTCGGCGGTGGGCGCGTCGCCGAAAGAGCGCATCAACGAGGCCATACGATACTTGGCTTCATAGACGTATCCTTGCACCTCGCAAAGAGCGATGGGCGGCTTGGCTATCTCGCCATCGCGATGTACGTTGGCATCCCACGAATCTTTCCATCCTTGATTGGCCAGTCCTTTGGGAGAGCGCCGCAGATATTCGACAAAGCCATCGCCATCGAGATCGCCATACTGGTCAATCCATTCGAGTGCGCGGCGAGCGTGGGGAAACATGTCTTTGACCAGTTGCTCATCGGCAGTCCAGTTGAAGGCTTCGCTCAACAAGACCAGCCATAGCGGCGTCGCATCCACTGAGCCGTAGTAAGGTCCGAAGGGCATCTCGCTGGAATTGGTCATCTCGCCTTCGCGGTATTCATGCAGAATCTTGCCCGGCTCTTCGTCCCGCCAATCGTTTTTTTCCTTGCCCTGATAACGCGCAAGAACGCGCAACGTCTCGCAGGCGAGCTTGGGATTCAGCAGCAACGATTGAAAAGCCGCAATCAACGAGTCGCGGCCAAACATGGTGGCGAACCAGGGGACACCTGCGCCGATAACGTGCTCTTTTCCATCCGGTATCTGTAGTGCATGGAAATCGCCTGCGCACGTCCTGATCAACTGGTCAAAGATACGATTACTCGATTCAAATTGAGTGGAGTGCGCCTCCCATTTGCTGATGGCTTCCCGCCTTGTCCGCAGGCTCTGGCCGAACTCAGCGTGCCCGGCGCGCGTGCGCTTGTTATCGGTTAAAGGAGTGATGGTGGTCTGAAGTTGAAAGCGCTTGAAGGGAGGCAGCGTCAGCTTCCAGCGTGCTGTCGCATACTCAATGTGCTCGGGATGAGGAGAGAAATGGATGACAGTCTCGCGTACAACTTCATCGAGTCCGCGATAGTAGAAAATCAGGGAATCCCGATGGATCAAAGGCTTGTAATAGTGCCCTATCTGCTGGCGCGCGACTCCGCGGACCTGGAAGACATCCACGTAATCCGCTTCGTAGGCCAGCTCGATGGTCAGCTCCAACTCGTGGAAATTGAAGTTTTCAAAAGTCAGGTAGTCGTAAAGAATATCGGAGCTGAGAAGCTGCTCGCGCCTGATGTGGATCGTATTCTCGGGAATCTCGTAAGTATCGCGCAGTGTGCTGCGTCCGGTGGTCAACTCGATTTGCGACATGAAATTCTGCTCGGTGCTCGACGAGAGCAATCCCGTCGCGTGCCCGCCTATGCGCAGCTCCAGCCGGCTCAGAAAGCGAGTGTCATCATGAAAGAAACCCACATCCGGCGCGCCCGGAGGCATGATGTCTCCGGATGCATTCGTCGAGAGAAACGTCTTGCCGTCAATCAAGGTCAGATTGCTGGCCTTGCGTGGCTCGGTGTCCTGGTAGGCGATGCGCGGCTCCGGATAAGGAGACGGCATCTCTACCAGTTCGTCATGGGGAATGATCAGCCTGGCGCTCATGTCTTAAGCCATTATGGCGTCAACAACGAAAACCCTCGATCTCGTTTTATACGGCGATATTTACACAATTGAAAATTTGGTAATCCACAGCGAATCGGGGCAGGTTGGTAATTTCGTAATTTCAACACCGATACACAGAAGCTCATGCGACCATGCTCTCCTGTTCGCCCGAGGATTGCGCCTTTCCTGAAACAAGCTGGGAATAAAGTTGGAGATAATCTTTGACCATACGGTCGACGGAAAAATTTTCCTCCATGTAACGCCGGATGTCTTTTGCAGGAATCTTGAGATCTCTGGCGCACTTGGCCAACTCGCCGGTCGAACTGCGGACGTATCCGCTCACTCCTTCTTTCACAACCTCGGCAACCGATCCTCCGGGCATGGCTAGTACTGGCGTGCCGCAGGCCATTGCCTCAATCATGACCAAGCCGAACGGCTCATCCCATTGGATGGGAAACAGCAAGGCCATCGAATTCCCAAGCAGCTCATTTTTCTCGTCCCTACCGAGTTCGCCAACATATTCAATAAATTTTCCATCCACTTGGGGTTTTACCTGGGTTTCCCAATATTGCTGGTAGACAGGCTGGATTTCTCCCGCAATCTTCAGAGGGATACCTGATCTTTTTGCAATCTCAATGGCCAGATGTGTGCCTTTTGGAGGAGCTACGCGCCCGAGAAAGCATAAGTAGGGCCTCTTGGTTTCATGTAGTTGGCACAAGGACGGCTTGACGCCATGGTGGATGGTCTTCATGTGCGGCAAGCGGAGTTTCTGCTGCTGAAAATCGCTGATGGTCACATATTGCACTTCCAGCAGCTTTTCGTAGTACTCAGCAAGCGCTTGTTCATAGGCGTGATGGACTGTATAGACGAACGGCTGATCCACAAAATGCGAGAAGCTCAGGCCCGGAGCGCTATTCAGATGAATGACATCGGCGGTTTTGGAAGCATCGCGTACTGCCCAAGCCGAATGAGAAATCCCCTTCAAGCTGGCCTCGATGTTGCCCTCGATAGGCCACTCTTCCTCTTCATAGATCGAGCGCACCTCCACCGAGGCTGTCGATTCGCCGTTGGCGTACAACACAACGTCGGCCCCTTGCTGTTGCAGCCCTTCTGCCAGCTCGGCAATAAACAACTCCGTCCCACCATATTTTTTGGGAGGCACGGCAATAAAAGGAGGAGCGACGAGGGCGATTTTCATAGTGGCGATGAGGGTAACGTTGTTTGAGATGCAGAAGGGGGCTGCGGTGTTTCTTCAAGACACAGGTGTTACGAATGTTTTTGAATTAGCCATAATGGGCAGATTTTCTAAGAGCAAGCGCCGGAAAATCTTGTTTTCAGATCACCTGATCTGCTGATCATCCGATTGCCTGATTCTTCTACTGCTTGTTCGAATTCGAGTGCCCGGGCATCGCTGGTGTGCTTGGCTAGCACTCTTGCCTGAGCCGCACTGCCTATGCGGCTAAGCTCGTCTGTATCGTAATCCGACAGGTAGCGCACTACATCGTCGCTTCCCTGCGCAAGCAATATCTCCCGGCCTGGAACAAAGAAGCTGTCAAGGCCTGGCCAGTTATCAGAGACGATGGCGGCGGCACAGGCGGTCGCTTCAAAGAGACGCACGGAAGGTGAGAAGCCGGCCATTACCATGTCCCGCCGGGTGACGTTGAGAGTAAGACGAGAAGAGCCATAGAGCGCAGCGTGATAACAAGGATCGAGATGCATGATGCGCTCCACATTTCCCGGCCACAGAATTGACTTGGGATACTGCGGTCCAGCCAAAATGAATTTATTGCGTGGCAACCGCCGTGCCGGCTCGCAAAATAATTCTTCAATCTTAGGCTGGCGGTCAGGCGCATAGGTACCCATATAGCTCAGATCACATTCGAATCGGGGCACCGGAGGAAGCTTATGGTATTTCTCCGGATCATAAGAACAATAGAGCGGGACGGCAAAGGGAACACTGAACTCTTCTTCCAGCCGCTTCAAGGTTGGCCCGCCGGTGAAGCTGAAGTAGATGTCCAACTTCGGGAGGTGATGCTTCAGCAGGTAATCAGTCTTGCCCTGCTGCTCAAGGGCGGCTACTGTGATGGGAGTATCGATGTCATAGAAAGCTTTGATGGGGACGTTGGATTCAAGTACTTCGTCCAGGGCGGCAATGCCATCAGGAAAATATGAGCCTATCACGGCTACATCTGTGTCTCTCAATTCCGCGCGGACGCGAGGCAGAATGTCATTCCACCTCTCAAAAATCCTGACATCGCAATAGTCCGGCTCAGGAAGATCGCGGTTGTTCTGGTACCACTCCAAGTTATGCTCGAAAAATACAGTCCTGTGGCCGCGCTTGTGAAGCGCACTGCATAACGCGCGAAATGTAGTGGCGTGACCATTGCCCCAGGAGGAGGTGATGGCCAGGCCGAAGATGGTTATTTTCATGTTCTAGCTGCTGGCTGCTGGCTTCTAGCTTTTAGTACCTAGCCCTTAGTACTTAGTAATTAGCCCAAATACTACAATCTGGTCGCGGAGGTGAGGTGAAAGCATGTGCCGCACCTCTGGGGCTTGTCATTTTATCTCTATGCTGTGCCCTCTGGGTTGGCTTCTTTGCGCTCCGGAATCTTTTCAGCGGTACGCGTGCATCTTGCTGCGCTCGGTTTCCCATGCGTGGGTCACAATTTCTTCAAATTGTTTTGCTCGCAATTGATAGGTATGTTCTTGCAATGCTCGCTCACACATGTTGCGGCCTATCTGGCTGGCTTCGGCAGATGGGATGCTTCGCAAGTAGTGCACAACCTCTTCTGCATTTGACGCTACAAGAATCTCGCGGCCCGGTTCGAAGAAAGTTTCAATACCTGTCCATTGATCCGAGATCAGACATGCCCCGGCGCCAGCGGCCTCGAACACGCGAGTCGGCGGCGAAAAGCCAACCCCGGCCATGGAATTGCGATTGATGTTGAGCACCATGCGCGCCGAGCAGTTCACGCGGTTGTGATCATCGGTGCCGACATGGCCAATCCAGCGGACATTCTCCGGCGTGGCTTTGCCTGCCCAACCTTCGCCGCCCAGGACGAACTGGAATTCAGGGGCGAGTTCGGCGGCCCGCAGAAAAAATTCTTGCACGCGATGCTCACGGTCAGGCAGCCGGTTTCCTACAAATACCAGGTCACACTGCAAGGCTGATTCGGCAGGCATCGGGTAATGGGTTTCCGAGTCCAAACCGTTGTAGATGGGATGGCAATTGGCGGCCCCTAGTGCCGTATAGTGCTCAACTACTGGGGGGCCGCCACCGTAGGTAAAAATAAAATCGTATTCGGGAATCAGCCGTCGGAACGGATCTTGCGGGTTGTGCTCTACGCGTTCCAGTGTTGCGGGAGCATCAACATCCCAAAACGCGACCCTGGTTTTTTCCGAGCGGCAGTCCAGCACTTGCGATTCCAGCAGGGCGTCGAAAACTCCGACGCCGCTGTGCTTGACGATCAAATCATACGAGCAAGCTGCCCGCAGCAAGGCCGGAAGTTCCGCCTCATCCTTGTAGACAATGGAGTTCACATAAGAAAAATCGCCGGCATCCCTTTTTTGCTGGCGGCCGTAAGCATCGGGCTCGGCAAAAGTGACTTGATGGTCCAGAGCATGAAGCTGCTTATACATGCCTCGGTAATACGTGGCAGCGCCATTCCAATAAGAGGAGACAATGCTGGAACCGAAGACAAAAACCTTCATGCCGCAATTTCCTCGCATATAGAGATCAACTGCTGGGCCCGGTGGGCGCAAGTATGGCGCTCGTGGATGGTCTTCAACCCGTGTGCGCTAATTTGCCGTCGCGCCTGGGAATCGTGGAGCAAATGTTGTAACTCGGCTGCCATTTGTTTGCTGTTTTTCACTACCAGGTAATCTTCTCCGGGATGGAAGAGGTGTTCGTCGTCATTCCAAGGAGAGCAAACCAGCGGGATTCCGCAAGCCAGGGCCTCAAACACCCGGATCGTCGGTATGCCGCTCAGGCCATTGGAGTATTGCTGCCGGGGAACGTGCAACGTGACTGCGCTTTCCGCGTAGGCTTCCGGCGAAAACAAGTTGGGCAGGTATCCCCGGTATTCGATTCCTGCAGCTCGAAACTTCTCCAGGGCCGAATCAGGGTAGCGGACGCCATGCACCACGACTTTTTTCCCTGCAAGCGCAGTGGCGGGATCGATCAGGAATTCCTGCAACTCGCGCGCCCGCTCCTCGTCGCCCCAATTGCCGATCCAGATCACGTCAATTTCCCGCCGGCGATCGAGGGGCCTGAAAGTATCCACATCGGCAGCCTCATGAAAGGTCCAGGCACGGGCGATGCCGAAGCCATCGGTGTAGATACGGCGTATGCTTTCACCAAAAGCAAGCACGCCATCGAGCAGATGCAGATGGAATTTCAGCATCTCACCGGCCTGGGTGTAAGCGCGGTGATGACTGTCGTGCAACAGCGCAATGAATCCGAATTTCTTTTTGAGCGCCAAGACGCTATTGACGACAAAGGGATGGTTCCATTCATGGAGCAGGACAACCTCCGTCTCGCGCAGCTCTTCTTCGAGAAAGCCCTGAAGGTTGTCGGATGATTTATAGAAACGAATGTCCAAATCAGAATAACTGCGCCGGAAGTGATCTACGGCTTCGATGGCGCGTTCGCCTTCACAACGCATCAGGTTGGTGAGCGACCAGGAGCCGAGTTCTTCATAGGACCGCACTTTATGGCCCATGTGTCCGAGGGCGCGCACCAAGCCTCGCAGAAAATGGGCGTTGCCATGGTTCCAATCTGAAACCAGAGAGTGACAAAACAGGGCAATGTTAAGTTGAGTCTTCATGCGGTTAGCGCAGCAGCGGGCGCCAGCGCTTTGTAGATATTCAGGTACTCGTCCACCATGCGTTCCGCATTGAACTTCTGGCGGGCATGGTTGTAAGCCAAATTGGCATATTGCACACGCAATTGCGGCTCCGCGATCAATGGCTCCAAGGCCTGGCGCAGACTTTGGGCATCATTGTTGCGAAAGAAGACTGCGGCTCCTTCCCACAACTCGCGGAAGGGCGCAATATCACTGGCCACAATGGCGCAACGCGAGAGAGCGGCCTCCAGAGGCGCCAGGCCAAACGGCTCATAGCGGGAGGTGGCGGCATAGATGGGAGCCCGAGCAAAGAGTTGGCACAATTGTTTCTCATTTTGGTGCGGCTCAAAATGTATGTTATTGCGCATCTCTTTTTCGCTCAGGGCGCTGCCCTTTGATTCCGGATGATGCTTGGCGCCGGCAATCGTAACCGGGGCGGGCATCTGCTGCTGCAATAGCAGGCCAGTATTCTTGCCGCTGTCCCAAATCCGTCCAACGGTCACAATCAATTCGTCCTTGGTGACGTGAGGATTGAACAACAGCGGGTTTCTTCCGTTATGGATCACCGAACCCCAACCGGGCGTTACATAATGCTTGGCGATCTGCTCAAGCATCCACCGGGAAGGCGCCACAACCGCATTCGCCTTGGCGATACCCCGTGAAACTGCTGCCCGATACCAACGGCTCCAGTCGGATTCCGGCGGCTCCTGTTGGCGTACTTCCATCCACCAACTCACCACGTCACTATGCGCAACAACAACGCGGGGCGCCTGGCATCGCAGTGCTCCATAGTAGAACTGGCTCAAGTGCAAAAGATCGGGCTTGCTTTCCCGAATAATCGACTCCAGATATTCTGCCGACGCGGCCAGATCCGATTCACAATCCTGCATCCATTCCAGTTTGAAGGCCGTGGGGTGGTAGTCGAGGCCGGCAAGACCGTCCATCCACTCCATCTGCTCCGGCCTGGGAATGTCACCAAAGCTGACCAAGGTCACTCTTATGCCGCGACGAACCAAGCCAGAGACCAGCTCTTGCGTGTAGGTCCAAACGCCGCCGATCGTATCAGCGGTTATTAAGATATGCATTTTCCAGATCCTGGGAACGTAGACGTTGGGCACACGTCAGCTCCCCCATAGGCCACTGACTTTGGATGCTCCTGCTATTTACGATTCTGCCTGCAATCGCATAATTTGTAAGTGTCTAAAAATTAGAAAGGTTGGTTTAAAGTTGGTTAAAAGCTGACAATGGGCGGAGGGGTGATTTTGGGTCGATTGAATTTTGGGCAAAGCTACGCCAACCTGAAGAAATGAGCCACGATAGTTAGCGTCATCGCGAATGACGTCGAGTTTTGCGCTTCCCAAGATATGTTAATACCAGGATGGGATCGTGTATGTCAATAGCTGTGCAGCAAAAATTTTAAGTTGTTTATTATCTTATGGTTAGATGGGATATCGAATTGTCGTTAAATATATCTTAAAAGTATGTTTAAGATATTATTATGTTCGGATTGCAAAAGTAGGGGTGTAGTGGTATCTCTCGGTGGGTTCATTGTCTTGCATGAAGAGAGGGTTGGGGTCTTAGGCTAATCCAACCAGTGCCTTGTCAGTTTTGCGTGCGTTCTTCCGCCGGTTGGGTGGGGCATATTTTTGTATGGCCCACTGGGCAAAATCGGCGAAGTCATTGGATTGACGGGGTGGACTGGTATAGTGCGGGGCTACTCCCAGGTGTTCGGGAGTAAAACATAGAGTCAAGGTCACATCAAACGGATCGAGGGCTTGCATCTGTTGGTCAAACCAAGCTTCGGCGTTGGGCCGAAACCAGTCGGCCCAGCTTATCCCGGTGCGGACATATTGGACGCCTAGCTTCTTCAGCCATTCGATGGCCCGCTCCAGCCTTGGATCTTCATAGTGGAACCATTGGCAGATGCCAAGTCCCTTAGGGAAGCATTCGGCAGCAAGTTTGGGCGAACCGTCTTCGCGCAAAATGCCCATGTAGTAATGACGATAGTAAGCGCTGCCTTCCGATTCTTTGTGGCGCGTGGTGGCGGTCCAGGTTGCCGGCAGGTCCATCAGGCTGTACCAATGTACGCGTTCGACGATGGGCAGCAGAATCTCTGCGGTTTTCTGGAGGCCAAAGACCTGCACCTCTTCAGCGCCAAAGGAGGAGACGCCAGCTTCAGAGACCCACACCGGCTTGCGAGTGATTGCCCTGATCTCCTCGATCTTCTTGGGCCAGTCATGGATGCTCCAATGGTTCCAATCCAGGGGGAAGCCGTGTACCGAGACGATATCGACTGCATCCAGCACGCCATAGGAGCCCAGCAACTCAATGAAGTTCGGATCAATGGGAGAAATGCCGCCCAGCGCTATCGGTAACTCCGGATTCTCTTGGCATATAACCTTGCTGGCGGCGATCACCATCTCGGCGAACATCTTCCAGTCGGGATCGATTTTGAAGTCCCAATGCGAGAGGTTATTGGGTTCATTCCACAGCATGACTGCTTCAAGCATTGTTCGCACACCTTAGAGTCTTTCTATTAGGGGACGTTTGAGAGTAGCCCAGCATGGTTCGGCCCCCTATAATCATTCTTCCTGAATTCCATACGCCGCCAGCAGTTTCTGGAATTCATCGGCAAAACTGATTCGTGGATGATGCTCCTCCTGTCGCCGGTGGGACATCAAGATTCAGCCGTCCCCTAAAGGGGGGACTCCTGTTTTATTGGCAAGGTAACCCAGCATTGGGTTCGGCGCCAAAGTACAGCGCCGAACCATGCTGGGCTATTGTCACACGTCCCCCCATACGGGGGACTCGGAAATGCTCTTCATAACCTCCCAGAGTCCGCCCAAATGTAGAAACTCCAGACCCAGGCTTGGCAGCCTGGGCTGACTTCTTACCGCGCCTCCGGCGCTGAACATTGCGGTGTACAACGTTTCCTAAATAGCATGGATCAACTTGAGTTTGGCGGCTTACGGAATCCAGGAAGAATGATTCAGCCGTCCCTAACGGGACTTCGTTGGTTTTGAAGCTAACCCAGCATTGGATTCGGCGCCTGACAGCGCCGAATCATGCTGGGCTACTTTCAGACGTCCCCTTCGGGGACTTTACCCCATAAAATCGTGAGTACAAATGTAGAAACTCCAGGGCACGAGTAAACTTCCTTCGGCGGACCTCAGGACCGGCCGTGCCCTGACAGAAATCAGCCTCTGATGCGCGTTTTCCGCAAGCTCTATCTAAATAGTATTTCTCAACTGATCTAGCGGATCGCTCTGGCCTGCGCTGCTGCCCGTTGAATCGTATGCTGGATCGCCAGAAGCGCGCGTTCGGCTTCCGGCCGAGAACGAACCGACCGCCTTACGAGGCCAACTCCCAGCATTCCTTTCGATACCCATTGTTTCTTACTGGAATACTGATCCGCAAAGCTGAGACTACGAACGCTGCCGGTGCTGCCCCCTTCGCGAATTTTCAAAGTGAGAAATATCTCTTCCTCTTTGTTGCTTTTGACTTCGGCAAAGACCACATTCCGGACATCTGCGGAAAAACGGTCCAGATCGCAACTGCTGGGCGGAGTGTCCGGATGGTCGGTGTTTGGATGGCTCAGTCCGCCTGGAACAACTTCAAAGACGATTTTTTCCCGGCTGACAGATATCCTCACGGGGTGAACGTTACGCATGGCATGATGATGCTGCAATAGAAAAACCAATGCTGATCCAGCTTCGAGTTCTTCAGAAGCCCCAACCTCAAACTCGTCAAAGCGATTATTGTTCCAGTAAACCTGGTCGCGCTCGGCCAAGCTCAGACCCACTGGCCCCTTGGGATCAGGAGATTTGAAATACCTGACCTTGCCTTCCGCGAGCGGCAACTCATTTTTAGGAAAGCGGTCTCCGAAAGGATCAACCAGAGTCACATCTTCCCGAGCCGGCGGGGCACCCTCTTCTTCGTAATGAAATTTCGATTCCAGCCGCAGCTTATCCTTTCGGTCATAAAGCTCCTTGGCTTTGGATGGAGGAACAATAAAGCGATACAGAAATGGACCGGTAGCGACCGTCAGAACACTTTGATCCGCATTGTAGTCCTGCCATATTACCGGGAGAGGTTCAGCGGGATAGAGCCGTGCAGTCAGGGAATCGATCGTTTTCTGCAATGGCCGCTCCTGAGATACCAATGCATCCTGATAGTGCCCAATGGCTTCTGCTTTTGCAGCTTCCCAGCGCCTATTCAGATCAGAGAGAAGGTCTCGTTGCTTTTGGCGCCGTTGTGCGAATTGAGCCGTGGTCTCAAACATATCCTTCGTTTCAGACTTATCAAGACTTTGGCGGCGCGCCGAGTAGGTTGAATCGATTTGGGAAATTTCTTTGTTTTGTTCGGTTGAGATAGCCAGATGTAACCGGGCGATTTCGGCCCGGGCCGATGCTACTTTCTTCCTCGCTTGATCCAAAGTAAGAACTTCGTCAAGCTCTGTCTGCTCACTCCCTTTTTTCCGAAGCGCCTCCACGCGCGCGCGTGCCTCGGCTTGTTGCCGGGTCAATTCCGCATACTGCCTTGCGGCATCATCTTCTTCTCGCTGGCGAGCCAACTCGGCTATTTGGCGTTTTTCGGTTTCTTTCCGTTCCCGCTCCTTCGCCAATTGCTGAAGCCGGATTTTGAGTTCCAGACGTTCCTGCTCATAGCGCTGTGCTTCATCCTGCTGGCTTGCTTTAAGTTGAGATTTGCGCTGTTCAGCTTCCTCCATTCTTTTCTCAAGGTTGTCTTGCTCCGCGTGCATGATGGCCAATGCATATTCAGCCTGTGATTGGTCACGAAATGTGAATTGGCCGATATCACTTGTGGACCATGACGAAGGTACTTGAGCACGACTGGTTCGTTCGGACACGTTCTTGCGTACCTCGTTGAAAACCTCGTCCAGACTCAGCGCTGGTTTTTTCAGCGCATTTACCAATTGCTCGGCAAAGAGACCATTATCAGGCGTAATCTTGTCTGGGGAAGTAGCCATGGCGACGTAAGTCCCAGGAAACTCAGCGGCGTCAATCTTCGCCAGCCCGCTCACGGCAGAGTCTCGTGGCAGGAAAGGATTCGTTCGGCAGGCATCCAAAACTAATATGCTCAATTTGACATTCTTACGCCGCAAACGCTCAAGAATTGCTGAAACGGGGTATGCCTGATGTGCTGCATCTGCTTCCCCGACCGCATCGTAATCGACTGGAATCAGATAGTTCTCACCCCGAATTTGCATCCCATGGCCAGCATAGTAGACCAGCGCCACATCCCCTTCGCTGACTTCCTTCTGAAATTCATCAATGGCAATGTCTAATCTGATTCGAGTTGCATCCTCAACATAATTGACCTGAAACCCCAGATCCTTGAGTATTTCGTTTACGACGCGAGCGTCATGGATGGCCATGTCCAATCGCTGTGCCGCTGTGGACTGATAAGATGCCATTCCAACAACCAGGGCTCGACGTTGTAGCCTGGGAATATCCTGTCCCCTTTTTCCCAATTCCTGAGGCATTGCAAGTAGACAACCAGCAAAGAATGAGATCAAAACGAATGCGGAAGAAACTATCGAGCGGCTCATTGAGGAACCTCCGCCGGCGAAGGTAGCAACCGTTTTAATTCATTGATACGACTGAGATTGCCGGTACTACGATAAGCATTCATTGTCGCCACCAGTAAGTCGTGGCTTTCAGGCGCTAACAGCAGGGCAGCCTCGTATTCTGCAGCAGACTCCGAATAAAGCTTGTAGCGGCTGAACGAGTAGGCGCGTCCGATATATCTAATCAAGCCAGTCCCATAATGGTTCCACATTTCGAGCTCTCGATGAAGCGCCTCTTCCTCGCGCTTGGATAGCAAGTAGAAGTACACTCGCACTTCATTCTTTCCGGGTGTCATCATGATGAAAGACATTTGCTCTGGTTCGTTACGGGGGCGATACCGTATGAGCGCCTGACGCGCGTCATTAGAGACGAGCTGTCCGGAAGCAGCATCGACATTATCCTGTCTCCAGATTTCTTGCCCCGTGGCATTCTTAATCATCAAAGAGACTGTTCCAGAATATGTTTTGGGAACCCACTGGAACACCAGGGATTCTGCCCGCACCGTGCTTTCAGGAGATGGAGAGATAATTTCTGAAGGAAAACCGCGGTCTCGCCCACCAACGCGACCATAGGATTCAATTGCCTTTACGATTTCTGGTTTTGGAGAAGGAAAGGCCTGAATCGGGAACCAATTTGAGGATTCCTTGATTTCTATGGGGGTTCCGCTGATCAGGACCTTCAGATAGCCGCCAGGGCCACATTTCACGAATTCACCCTCGGTCAGGCGGTGCACGCGGTCCCGCTTGGGATGAAGCAAGGTACTGGTGCCGTCGGCACCTTGCTTCAAGTAGGCGCGGCCCCTAATTTCTTCTATCCAGCCAATGGATCGAGATTGCGAAAACTTGTCTGCTTGAGGCTGAGCCGCTGAAAGAAGCGGTAATGTCCAGACGATAACGAACAACCAAACGGCATAAAGCAGTTGCCCCATCATGAATGAGTCTCCTCGATGGTCTGGGTGGCACTGGCATGTGCGACTTTGCCAATAGAACGTCGAATCTTGCTCCACACAGGCCACAGTGACGCATAGACGAGTAACACGAATGCCACTACAAGAAAATCATCCCATATCAATCGGGTCGCGCGCACCAATCCCCATCCAACAAAGATCACCAAAAACGCACCCATAAGGGCAGCTATATTGTGATTTGCCGCCGTAATTTGGCCTACTCGGTTGCGGCCGCTCCCACGAATGATTGTTATTCCTCCAAAGACCAAGAGAGCAAGAAGAAGATCGATGGCCAATTGCCCAGCCTTCGTCAAGACATAGAGCGGCTCCTTGAGAAGCGTGTATACCGCACATGCATGGATCAATATGCTGGGAACAGGTTCCCGCCGGCCAGGAACAGTGAAAGTGTCTGCCGCTTGCCCGAGAGTTGCATCGCCGAAAATCACAATCTTATCGTGCAGTTGCCTGCCCTGATCTCGTATTACCACAGGGTTGATGGTCCGCAAACGCTGGCCTTCAATGGCCTCAAGGGGACCGAAATCCACCAGGAAATCTTTACCGGAAAAGTATTTTTGTTCAATGTCGCTCTCGGGTTCTACCGCCCAGCCCAACCCAATTCCGGGCGTCGCTATAGAGTTCCTATATGCTCCAGCAAGTGAAGCACTGATACTGAAGGAACGTTGAGGGTTATCATCGATTTGTAACCATCGCGGCATTTTCCTAGTGTCGTTAGGT
>DASZEU010000186.1:0-8883 GCA_035940535.1 Candidatus Angelobacter sp. | reverse complement strand
AACCGGGTTGCCATCAATACCGCGGGCCAACTCGTACATGCGGAGCCCATAACGGCCGAAATGGTCCTCCAAAGTTGCCAAATCGAGCCCTCGCAGGTCATTCACTGTTTTGGCTCCAAGCTTTTCAAGTCTCTCGCCGGTCACTTTGCCTACGCCAGGCAGTCGTCCAACCGGCAGCGGTGAGAGAAAAGCATCCACCTCGTCAGGCTGAATAACGAAGAGTCCGTTTGGTTTGCGCCAGTCGGAAGCGATCTTGGCCAGAAACTTGTTCGGCGCTACTCCTGCTGACGCCGTAAGATTCAATTCCTGGCGAATCTGTTCACGAATCGCGCTCGCAACCCGAGTGGCAGTCGGCAACCCAGTCTTGTTTTCAGTGACGTCTAAATACGCCTCATCCAGCGAAAGCGGCTCAACTAGGTCCGTGTGCCCTCTGAAGATCTCGCGCGTGAGGCGCGAGACGGCTCTGTACCGCACAAAGTCTGGCGCAATGAAGATCGCCTCAGGGCACAAACGCTCTGCGCGAACCGCCGGCATAGCAGAACGCACGCCAAATTTACGTGCCTCGTATGAAGCGGCACAAACAACAGAACGATTGCCGCGCCAGGCAACAATGACAGGTTTGCCGCGCAGTTCGGGGTAGTCCCGCTGTTCGACGGAGGCATAAAAAGCATCCATATCGATGTGCACGATTTTGCGCACGGCCACCAGGTAATCATATTATTCCTGCCAAGGGGTTAAATTTGGTAGTGGGTCATTTTGAGTTTTCGCAATAAGTTTTTAGTGCAAACGGAGCAGGGGCCAAAGCCCAACGTATTTTCAACACGATACCGCACGTCTGAAGCCGTGCCCTTCAAATCGCCGAGTTTTTCCGCAAGCTCAAAAGTCATGCCCCTGACACACGTCTTCACGCAAAATGACCCACTACCGAACGTACCAACTCATTTTCATTCCTGGTAGCATTATGCTACCATCAATACATGAGCCAGCCCGTAAAGCTTTCTGACGCGCTCGTTTTGGATGCCCGGCTTGCTGGGGAAGTCGTGAAACGCTCCATCGCCGGGCAGGTGGAATTCTGGGCACGGCTTGGCCGATCGGTTGAACTGCTGCTGGAAGGCCGGCAAGTTTTGAATTTGTGCAGGAATACTAATGCCCAGCCACTTTCTGCCTGCCTCGAATCTGTAGATTCTCCCGAGGGACGAAAACGCGTTACCGCCTATCTTGAGCGCCAGCCCTTTCCTCATTATCGACCGTATCCCGAAAAGCCAAGTCTGCTCGAGCGTATCGCAGAGGATGGCACTTGCACTGTCGGACGATTTGTGAACCGCAAATTCAAACCGGTTCGGGTTTCCAATAAAGCGGTTCTCAGTAAGGCGAAAAAGACCCGGTGAGCATGGTTCCTTTGCTCGACCAGCGCCCGATTGTGGTTGCGATTGCTGGACCTAATGGCGCAGGAAAAACTACCTTTTACCATGCCCATCTCCAGCCAGCCGGATTGCGCTTTGTAAATGCCGATCTCCTGGCGCGTGAATTAAATCTTGAGCCTTACGCGGCAATGAAACTCGCGGATTCTCTGCGGCGGGAATTGGTGAACCAGCGCGAAAGCTTCGTCTTTGAAACCGTCTTTTCCGATCCGGTTGGCGACAAGATTTCATTTCTTCAGGAAATCGCCCAAACTGGTTATACGGTTCTTTTGTGTTTCATCGGAGTTTCTGGCCCACACGTGTCCGAAGAGCGCGTAGCCATGCGCGTCTCGCAAGGCGGACATGATGTTCCCACGAGCAAGCTGCTCACCCGTTATCCACGTATATTCGCGAACCTAAGAGGTGCAATTCAGAAATTGCCGCATGTATGGGTTTTTGATAACAATGACCTGAGAACACCTTATCGGCTCGTCGCTATTTATGAACACGGTCAAATGGTCAAACGGCGCCAACCAGCCCCACGGTGGCTACGAAGTATTCTCCCTAAGAAATAACGTCTCGTTAATTACGACACTATGCCACGCCCATGCTGGCCCTCTTCGGATGCAAAAACCGTTCTCGTTCGTCTTCAAAGCTTTCCAGCTCTTTTGCTATGCGAGACTGGTTCCAGCCCAGGGCAGAGCCGATTCGCTTCGCTGCCTCGCGGCTGCATAACTCTGACCAGCACTCTCCCAGAGCCACCGGAACACGCCGGAGCAAAACATCTCCCAGGGTCATGGCGCTTTCATAGAATACCGCCTCAACTGCTTCAGCAACGATGTGGTCGCTGTGGGGGCACAGCGGCACAGCCAAACTTTGGTTTTGGCTCGCAGCGTGGGCTATGGCCAAGGCGCGCCTTCCATGCCATTCGGCAATGGCCTGTGCGCTCGATTCAGAAAGGTTACCTTTGCAAGCTGCCAGATGGGCCCACTGTCGAAGTGTAGATTCAACTCCATTGGCCGGAGCAGGCGCAATATAGATAGGCGCTGGTTCCGGCACGGCGATGCCTAATTTTCTAGCTGCCTCACGGGCCAGGCTCACCGCAGTCGTAAGCTTTCCGCCAATAATCGAGATCATGCCGGCGGCTCCGTCTTCTCGGTGGTCATGGATGATGTGCCTGCGGGTGACAGCCGCAAAGTTTGTTCCCGGACTGAAAGGCAACGGACGGATTCCCGCAAAGGTGTAGCGAATATCGACCCTGGTCATGCCGGAACGGGGCATGAGCCGTGCCAAACTGCCAAGCATATAATCAATTTCGCCGGACGATGGCTGCGGATTTTCCGGGTTGGTATCGGCGACCTCCGTTGTGCCCACCAGCATCTGGCCATTCCATGGGATGATGAAGAACGGCCTTTCATCTATTGCTTCGGTGTAGACGGCCTGGCTGGGAGCGCCAGCAAACCTTGGCAAAACCAAGTGCGAGCCGCGGACGCCACCTACCATCGGCTTGGCATCGGCTGTCGCCCGCAAGCCTGAAGCGTTCACGACGAAATCTGCCCACGGGCCGGTGGCATTCACGACTTTTTTGGCAGAAACTTCGAATTCGGAGTTCGGTGCCCCCGGCGTCTGGTCGCGCAGCCTCGCTCCTGTAACTTGGCCATCACTACACTGCACCTGCAAGACCTGGGTATAGTTGCGAACCATACCTCCAGCCGCCATCACTTCGACCAGCCATTCCGCTACCAGCCGCTCAGGGAATTCGCATTGTGCATCTTCGTAAGGATAGATAGACCAGGATTGTCCAGCATCCAACTGCCGTTCAAAATTACTGAGGTCGCTGACAGCAGGCCGGCGTCGTCCTGCCCATTGGTGGTAGAGCCACAAACCTGTTCTGATCGCCAGGCTGTTGCGCAGCAGGGAACGGTTTTGATTCGAAAGCACCAGCAGGAACTGCAAAGGCCGAACTAAGTGGGGAGCGCTGCAAAGCAGGCGTTCGCGCTCCCGAAGGGACTCGCGGACCAGGTTGACCTCGCCATGCTCCAGATATCGCAGGCCGCCATGAATGATTCGCGTGGCGCGGCTGGTCGTGCCTGACGAGAAATCATTCTGCTCCACCAACAGCGTCCGCCGGCCAGCCCGGACACATTCGCGCGCGATGGCCACTCCGTTGATGCCGCCGCCGATTACCAGCACATCGAAACGTTGGCCGGATAGAGATGCGCGTCCTGGCATACCCGTTTGCATTTGCCATTAGATGCTACCTCAATTGCGTTGTTTCATCTCACTTCACGTTGACGATTGCAGGATGAAGCTCCCAGACTGTAGCCACATGAGAAGTGCCACGCGAGTGGTTGAAATCCTGAAAGGCCAACCCCACCACGTCCACGGCAACCGGCGTAGGGAGCTCACCGCTACTGGAGTTGAGAGTAAAACCACGAGCGCTGAGCTGTTGGCTCAATTGTCGCCGGGCGGAGCAGAACATATCGCCGAACGGTGTCTCCACGATCACGCGTGGTGCATTCTTGTCTTGCGAGTCAGAAATCTCCAAATGAAGGTCACAATCTCCGATATTCAGCCATGCAAATTGCAGGAAGGCTTGGCCTATATGAAACAGTTGCAGCTCTCGTCCCTGGCGCGTTGCATCAAAGGCTGGCTCCGCTGGTACCGGCCAGCCCAGGATCGTGCCAACTGAGATTTCGTTGGCTGCAATTTGTGGCAGGGTCACATGCTTGGCAACCGTCCGAAAGTCGCTGCTCGCAGGCTCGGTCTCAGTGCAGACGCATAAGTCTTGCCCATTTGAAGGTGTCGAGGGCGTATTGCCGGTCGGCACCGGCTTCATTCCTCCTCCGCCGCAGGACAATTGCGCATATACAAGCGCGGTTAGAAGTAGTCCTGCCCAGATATAGGTCTTCTTTTGGATCACATCAGGTTAGATGGCGAAGATGAAGTTGCTGTTCACAGCCCCATTGTGAAATCGAAAGCTGCTGCGGATGCGCTGTTCTGGCGAGCGTTACAACAGGAGTTCACCTGCTAGCTGCGTGGCCTTTTAGTTTCACCGCGATTTCGATGAAGGCCCGGGCAGCGCGGCTCAAAGATTTGTCTTTCCGATGGACCAGGGCCAGATCACGGCGAATCATTGCGTCTGCCAGCGGAATGGCGGCCAGTGCGCCCGCCTTTACGTCTTCAATTACGTTCGAGCGGGCAATGAATCCTATGCCAACGTCCGCAGCTACAAACCGTTTCAGAAGCTCGCTGGAATCCAGTTCCATGGCCACCTTGGGCTTGAGTTGGCGATCGAGAAACAGGTTCTCGATTGCGCCACGCGTTCGTCCTAACTTGGGCAGCAGTAGGGGGAAACGTACCAGCTCCTTGACCGTAACCTCTTTCATCCGGCTGAGTGGATGGCCGGGCGGCGTGATCATCACTAATTCATCGCAATGAATATTTACCACCGCAAGGCGCTTGTCATCTACCGGGATCGATACCACACCGAAATCCACAGTATTGTCGTTGACCGATGCCAGAATCTTGGCTCGTTCCAGCCGGGTGATCTGCACGCCCACGTTAGAATAGAGCTTTTTGAACTCAGCAAAGACTTCAGGAAGAATGTGGAGACAGGTGGCCTCATTGGCTCCCACCACAATTTCTCCGCGCGGGATACGCTCCATTTCCGCCAGTGTCGTGATCACGTTCTTGCGGGCTTCCAGCACGCCTTCAGCGTATTTCTGAAAAACCTTCCCGCTGGCAGTGAGCGCCACCTTGCCCCCACTGCGGTCAAACAGCCGGGCCCCAACCTCTTCCTCCAGGGCGCGGATCTGCGAAGAGATGGCTGGCTGCGTGCGGAAACGCTTCTCTCCCGCTCGCGAAAAGCTGCTGTGCCGCGCCACTTCCAGAAATGTTTCCAACTGATCGAAGTCCATGCGGTGTCTAAGGATAGCACTCAGCATTCAGCCCCTGTACATTCTTCTCGACCTCCCATTTCAAAAGGTGGATGCTTGCATAACCTGAGTAAAACGAGGTGTTATTCTGTCTGGGCAGTGTTTATTGGGATAGATGATATTAAAGTCCTGGCGCTCAGAGCGACGCTGCGGTAAATAGAGGTTGTTTCAAAATGCCAATCAGGTCCGGCATATTTAACTTCCAGGGGATAAACAGGCTAAACCTATTTTTGAAACACGCTCTGGCCTCGAACTGTCTGAGGTTAAGCGATACTGTTCCAAGGGCTGAGTGCTGAATGCTGATTGCTTCTTCTGACTGCTGAGTGCTTCTATGAAAGCTGTCATTGCCGAACGTTACGGTGGTCCCGAGATCTTGCAGATCGAAGATGTTCCCGTTCCGCAGGTCGGGCCAAACGGAGTCCTGGTTCGAGTACATGCCAGCAGTGTGAATCCCATTGACTGGAAGCTGCGCAATGGGATGCTCAAGGCCGTCCGAAATTTTCTCTTTCCGGTGATCTGGGGCACAGACTTTTCCGGCGTGGTCACTGAGGTTGGCCATGCGGTGACACTATTCAAACCCGGCGATGAAGTTTATGGCTTCAAAGATGGCAGCGTAGCCAAAACCTATCGCGGAACTTATGCTGAATTCGCGGTAGTGCCCGAAAAATCGGTGAGCCGCAAACCCGCGAATCTGACCCACCAGGAAGCCGCATCCCTTCCTGTCGTCGCTCTGAGCGCGTGGCAAGCCCTGATCACCCAAGGCAGATTGAAACCCGGCGACCGGGTACTGATCCATGCCGGTGCCGGCGGGGTTGGCACGATTGCGGTACAGTTGGCCAAGGCTTTCGGCGCTTATGTGGCGGCCACGGCCAGCGGACTCAACCAGCAATTCCTGCGAGAACTTGGAGCCGACCTTCCCATTGATTATGAGCACGAAAAAATAGAAGACAAGATTTCCGGCTGTGCCATCGTGCTCGACGGCGTAGGCAAATCCGTGTGGCGCAGCTCATTGTCGGTTTTAAGACGCGGAGGCAAACTGACTACGCTGGTTGTGTCCATTTCCCAGGGCAATGCTGGAAAATTCAAATTTATAACCTTGGTCGCTGTCAATGTAGTCGCAGCAATGTTGCGCGCTACCTTAAGCGGCAAGCGGTTCATGCTGACGATGGTAAAACCCCGAGGCGGCGATCTCGAAAAACTTACAGCCCTGATTGAAGCCGGCAAAATTCGCCCGATAGTTGAAAAAGTTTATCCATTAGAGCAAATCGCCGATGCCCAGCGAGCCAGTGAAACCGGACATGTAAGAGGAAAGATCGTCGTGAAAATTGAGTAAATGAGTAATTTGGTAATTGAGTAATTTTGATACCAAGCGCGAGGCTCTGATTTTGATTTTCAAATTAGAAATTATAAGTTTTAAATTCCTCCCCCATTGGTAGTGCAATTTCAGTAACTCACGAGTGTGAAGTATCATCAAGTATCATTAAGTTGCAATCGGCCCACAACTGATATCACGGATTAGGGTCTAAGAGGAGCAGAAAGCGAAGCCGCCACTCTGTGATGTGAAAATTGACTTGGAGAGGTGATTCAAATGCGTTATCCGATCATGCTGGGGACCATCATGGTAGTCATGTTTTTTGGGATTGGCAAATCCAGCACTGCGGCATGGGACAACCCGCCCGGCGGCTCGTATCAAGCGAGTTGCAAAAACATAAAAGTACGCGGTGACTCGCTTTTCGCGCGGTGCAAGGACTACAACAATCATTGGGTTGATACCTCGCTGGCAGATTATGGCCGGTGCCGAGGCGATATCAGCAATACTGGTGGTCAGCTTACCTGCGGAGGGGGCCAAGGCGGCTCTTATCCGTCCGGCGACTACACCCAGACCTGCCGCGACATCAGTGTCCGCGGCAACACGCTCCGCGCCCGCTGCCAAACCGGCAATGGTGACTGGGTTGACACCTCTATGGATTCTTACAGCCGCTGCCGGAGTGGCATCAGCAATATCAACGGACAACTTCGCTGCAACGGCGATGGATATGGAGATGGCGACCGGGATCGGGGCACGGGCCGTGCGCCTCGTGGCTCCTATAATCAGACCTGTCGAGACATCGACGTACGGGGCGATTCGCTTCAGGCTGAATGCCAGACTGGCTATGGCGAGTGGCGCCGGACCTCACTCGACCACTATGACGACTGTTCCGGAGAAATCGTGAACGATAACGGGCAGCTCGAATGCACTCGGCGCGGTGGACGACAGGTGCCACGTGGTTCCTATAGCCAAACCTGCCGGAATATTTATGTCCGCGGCGACAAGCTCCGCGCCAACTGCCAGACCGGCGACGGACACTGGAACTGGTCTCAACTCGATGAGTGGGACGATTGCCGAGGGGGCATTGTTAACGCCAATGGACAACTAGTCTGCCGCAAAGACCGCGACAGAGACTAAACCATTGCCATAACTGCCATGATTGAACGCTAGCCCGAATCACCATTGGGATGGGGCAGTTCAATTATGGCAATTTTGGCAATCCAAGCTTTGGTTCAACTCGGTCATGGAATTTAGAAAAGAGCCGCTCGGCTGATTCGACCAGGTTGTTTTCTCTGGCCTTCTGCTTCATCGCAAATTTCGGTTTCTCAGTCGCTGACCACAGCGGCCGCTTGCTCTTGGCATCATAAACCGTGATTTTTATTGGATCGGAAGAGAACTCTTTGCTGCTGGAGTAGCCACTTTCAGGCTGCCCGGTTTCTCGATTTACTTTGGCGGAAACGCGTGCTCCCGAATCATCTGGCGGTGCCGAAATTTCCATAATGAGATCAGCTTTATCAGCAGTATCGACCAGCATGTATCTTCCCCATCCTTCAAAGCCGGAGTTGATCACGTTGTAGGGAATCTCGCTGCCTCCGGTCTTCTTGAGAAAAAGATTCTTGGCGGCAACCAGCCGATCCGCAGGAGTGGCATGAGGGGTTTCGGTTGGCGTTGGCGATGCTTTGGCCTCCGGCGCAGGTGTTTGCTGCGCGCACGTAGTCACTACGCTGATGTTGAACACAATTGATCCGATAAGAATGGCGAATGGCAACAATAGGCGGCGCATAACATCCCTCCAGAGATACTGTTGCTCACTCTACCAAACCCAAGCAGCGAGTGGTAGTGGGGGATTTTGAATGTCTTGATGTCAGAGCGACTGCGCAAGAGCTAAAGCTCAATCAAAACTTCTTCTGGCCCAGAAATTCTTTGACTACAGCGGCAGCATCTTTTTTCTCGCCATCCACGGCATAGTTCAAACGGCGCATGTCTTTTTCGTTAATCTGTCCGCTCAACCGCTGTAGGTCTTTCTCAATTGCAGGATATTTTTCCAAACACTCTCGCCGTACGATTGGCACAGCCTCATAAGGAGGGAAGTAGTGCGCGTCATCCGTTAGTACCACCAGATCCAGCGCGGCAATCAGGCCGTCGGTGTTAGAGCCGGCCACCACATCGACCTGCTGGTTCTGGAGTGCGCGATAAAGTAATCCCAGGTCCATTACGCGCGGCGCCTCGGCAAACC